>JACZJQ010000160.1 GCA_014860455.1 Bryobacteraceae bacterium
GGCTGCGTTTTTGGGTGCGAAGGTGGGCGGCGTAGAGCGAAAAGGGGCGCAAAAAGCGGTGAAGGTGGCACAGCCGTCTGCTGGTTTCGATGAAATCGCGATGCGGTGGTATCAGACGGCTCGCGCCAGGCTGAACGGCTCGCGAACGATTCGCGAACGGTTCGCCGAGGTTGGCTGGAGATCAAGGGAGGCGCTGAAAAAGGTGGACAAGTTCAGCCATTGGCGTATACTGGAGGTGCCTCATCTACCTAGCGTAGAAGGAGATCTTGCGCCGTCCACCAGGGCGGCGCTTGCATTTTCAGGCCACGCGCCTTGCCAGTTTCTTCTCCAGGTCCGCCCGCTTTCCGGGACCGTCGATGTGGAATGCGGTGACCAGGAATGCAACCAGGCCGATTCGCTTCTGGCGCTTTTCGAGAACGACAAGGTAGTCGTGGTTGAGCAGCCATACGTAAGTCCTGACCCGGCCGCTCCCCTCCTCGTAGTCCCAAACCGCGACTTCGGGGGCCGTTGAGTTCGCGATGACTGGGCCGCACCAAGGGAGGCGTTCGGCGCGGCGCGGATCGAGAAGCCTGACACCCGAAGCCTTGTCCAAGCGCGTGATCAGGTGCCAGAAGCCTTCCTCATAGGGCGGATCGGCAATCCTGCGGTCCCACCAAACGGGCAACCCCGAGAGCCGTTTCGGGGCACCCCGAAAGTCGCCCGAGAAAACACGGTAGAGCATGGCGAAGACCTCAGCAGCGTCCCCGTTGACCGAGACCATTGGCGGCAGCCATGACGGATTCATGCTTCGGGCTCCGAGGCGCGCCAGACGAAGACGTTGAATTTGGTTTCCCTGAGCAGGGTGGTCCTCACCAGACTGTAGCCTGAGCGCTCCTGGATTCGCCTGACAAGCCCCGCTTTGGCCGGGCTCGTTGCCAAGCCGCGGTTGACATAAGAGACTGCGCCAAGGAGGACGTCGCAAAGTTGGAGCAAAGCGACCTCATGCGAGCGGACCGTTTGGACACGCTCCACGATGTTTCGGGAGAAGTCGTAGAGGTTGTTGCAGAGGACGTCCTGGAGCTTTGCCACTTTGTCGGCGGATCGGGTGTCCTTGATGTCGAGGTAGATGCGGTAGACGTCGCCGGGGCTGAGAACCGCCTTGATCATGCTGAAGTACATCTTGTAGTACCAGAGGTCATGATCCTGGCCGAAGGCATCGTGCCTCAGCTTCGACTTGTCAGGAATTACCAAGGCGCGGAAGTGAAGTTCTGGACGGTCGAAGAAGTAGTCGATCAGGTCGAGATAGAAGCCGACCTTCGAAGGGGAGACTTTGACCCATTTGACCTCGGTTGAGGGCGCGATCCCGTGGCGGCGTTTGAGGGCGGAGATGTCGAGGGCAATCGAACGGGTCAACTCAAGGGGACACCACACGGCGCCCAGAACCATCGCCGACTGCCGGTCATGCTCCAGGTGGCAGCTTTCATCGCAGTAGAGATTGTAGGTTTGAGGCATCGGAAGTCACCTATGGCTTTGCTCCCGGTCTGACCGCGTCCTGGAATTTCGCCTGGATGCGGTCGCGGAGGCGGATGCGGAGGTCGGCGGGGTTTTTCCAGACGATGTGGTTGTACTGGCGAGTGTCGAAATGGACATCCTTCAAATGGTCCTCGTGGACGGACCAGATGACGGTCTTTCCGAGGGCGAGTCCGAAACCGGCTTCGAAGTAGACGCCGGCGGCGTTGTTGGTGAAGTCGGCGACGACGATCTGGCAGCGGCGGATTTCGGCGAGGATGCGGTTGCAGATCTTGTCGTTATGTTCTTCGCGGTCGATCCGGTAGCAGGAAAGCCCGCAGTCGGTTTCGATTGCGGGTTTGATGCCTTCGTCAAACGCCGGGGTGAGTTCCGGCTTGAACGACATGGCGACGAAGACGCGTGCGGGGGCTTGCGATGAGAGACCGGTACGTTCGATGTACTGCCATCCGTCATAGGCGATTTCATATGAGTTCAAGCTCGTGGAGCGGAGCAAGCCTGACTTGGTGGCATGAGTGAGGAGGAACGAGAGCGTACCTGTGGACCGGGCATCAACCAGAGGGAAGTCGTACCTGAATTCCAAATCGAAACTTGCGCCCAACTCCGGGCTACGGCTTGCAGCTAGGCGCATGAGCTTCTCAATCTTCTGTCCGAGCGTGGATTGCGCATGGGGCTCCGCAAAAGCCTGCCAATTGTGTGGCACTTGGATTCTCTTGTTTTCGCTGCCCGATGTCTGGCGAAGGTAGCAGGAAAGAAATGGGAGCAGATTGGGGTCTTGGTGGCCCATTCCAGCGGCCGCGGTCCTGGAGATGCGATACTGACCGCAAATCGGGCAGTCCACCTCAAGCGCGTCGATCATGTCTCTTCGGCAGGACTTAGCTTCTGGGCACTGGCAAACTAGGCAGCGGGGAGTTGATTCTGACATACCTTTGATCTCCGGAGTTGGAGGGCAGGGCCTCTGCGACGCAACAAGATTCCTAAATTCAGAATGGGACCTCATCGTCGAGAATCGCTGGGGCCGCTTCCGATGTCTTCTGTTGAATTTGAATTTTCTTTTGAAGGCTGTTCAAAAACCGCACTGAACTCGCAACGTGGTTGAAAATGAGGAGCGCTTCATCGTAGTTGAGAATCGGATTGTCGTGAGCGAGGCTTCGGTTGTTACGCACATCATTGAAAGCCTCAAGGGTGGAGATGCCCGATTTGAGTATCCGAATGGTCATCTCGGACTCTATTAGCCCACTCCCCTGAATGCTTTTTACATACTCGCCGAACAGGCTATGGAGGGGCTTATCCTGAATGACTATCAAACCGCGTTCAGCGCACAGGGTACGCACGTACTTGACAACAAATGTATGGAGGCGATCAAGACCTAGCTCGGGTTCGTGTCTTTCGATCGAATCCCTGATAACACGGGCGACGATCTCGAAATCCTTCTCGTCCGAAACCGCAGACAAGGCATCAACTTCGGCTACTGAATGCGATTTAACTAGCCGCTCGACAATCTTGCGGCACTGGTCCCTCAAAGCAGCGGTCCTGTGCGCACCTTCATTGATTACTGACGTGTAAGTGTTACTGGATGCGAGATATTCGGCTTCTATCTCCTCTCGGTGTGATATAAGTGCGCTCATGAGTTTTCCCACCAGATAATTATTTTCATCAAGCCAAAAGCCACGAAGGCAGTTTGCCTTGGATCCACTGCGATACTGGTACTTCGGGTCGTAGATATTTATCCCGATGGCGTCCATGACGAATTCGTAAAATGTACGGTCTTTGAAGTCCAGGACGTAGCCCGCACTCATTTGTAATAGTTGCTCAAATTTTCTCTTTTCTGAAAATGTGAGATCAGACATCACTCCTGAACCTTCTTTTGGAGATAAACACCATTAGGGCCTTGTTCTGGAGAACAACATACTATAACTGAAACTCAAGTGAACGCCTCCGGCAGTTGGGCCACGAGGCGTTGGGTTTCGAGGGAGACGGTTACTACCTGGGCTACCAGGCGGAGGATGTATTCGGGGTCGTCGGGGCGGTTGGGGTCGGAGGTGATTTGGTTGTTGTCGTCGCGTTTGACGCGGTACTGGTCGATGACCCATTCGAGGGCGGAGCGGTGGCCCAGGCGGTAGTCGAAGGCTTCGGGCGGGATGCCGAGCAGGGTGAGGCAGTTGTTATAGGTGATCGAGCGGCGGTCCTTGGCGAGCCTCATGCGGTCATCGAGGATCAGGGAGTAGGGGGCATCGGGGTTCTCGACCCACTTCAAGGGGTAGGGTTCGGCGGACTCGTAGTTGATATGAAGGTCCATCAGGCGCTCGCCGATGCGGGCGAAGGCGGCGAAGTCCGGGGCGAAGGGGATGCGGGGGAGTTCCTTCTTGAGGGCTTCGGCGTAACGCTCGCGGTAGGCGGGGTGGTGGAGCAGAGCGTAGAGGTAGTGGAAGATGGCCGAGCGGGTAATGGAGTCCGCTTGGTAGTGGGCGCGGAAGAGCGCGAGGGCGGAGTCAGTCATGTGGGACTCGGGGAAGCACTGGTGGGCGTCGATTGCGGCGCAGAGGTGAAGGTCGGGGATGATATCGGTTGCGAGGCAAGTCCAATTGGTGGCCCGATACGCGATGTCGCTCATGACGATGACGCGGTTGGGTTGGCCGGGCGGGAAGATGGCAGGGAGTTGGTAGGTACGCTCGTTGAGGATCGAATCAAAGAAGAGCCAGCGCTTGGTGAAGGGGCGGTAGAGGGATTGGCGGATCTTCGATGACGTGGGGTGCGCAGCGGGCGCGACCAGGGGGTCGCGCGCGGTCCGGGGGGACCGCCTTCCGAGCGCTTGCTCGCTGCGTTCGTGGCTGGTGGAGGCGAAGTGGGGGACCCGCTCTCTGCGTTCGCGGTTGGATGGGGTGCCGGTGTCGCCGGAGTCGTCGAATGAGGCGTAGCGGCCGCGCTTGAGATTGAGTTTGAGCGATTCACTCCACTTGAGGAGGTCGTTGTTGACGAAGGCGTCGATGTCGGTGGAGTGACCGGATCGCTTGAAGCGGTCGAGTTCGGAGTTGTAGTTGTCGATGAACTGGCGGACGCGTGTTTCGAGTGCGTCTATCTGGAAGTCATAGACCGTGTCATCACGAGTGGTCTGGACGCCACGGGTGTGGAGGCTGAACAGGTCGGTGATGGAAGTGAAGCGGGCGAACTCATCGGCGTTTTCTGGGACGAGCCAATTGTGGGAGGCGTCGGGGGTGAGGGTCTGCCAAGGAATCTCAACGCCTCGCAAGAAGCCGAGTTTGTCGCGCTTGGTCCACATCTCCGGGACGCGGTGGTAACGGATGCGGCGCGAAGCGCCGGACTTGCGGATGGCGAGGGTGATCCCGACGCCGACCTGGATGCCGAAGACGTTGTGGGTGGTGCCGGAGATCTTTGGGTTCTTGCGGACGTTGCCGTGGAGGTCGATGTGGTCGATGAGGGTGAAGTCCTGACCGAGGTGTTTCCTCATGCCGTCGAAGGCGATTTGATCGACAAAGGAGTTGTTTGATACGAAGCAGAGGACGGCGTCGCGATTGTCTTTGGTGCCGATGCGGTCAGTGGCCCAGCGGAAGAACTTCACGTAGGCATCAGAGAGGGCGTTCTTGTTGGTGGCTGAGGAGTCCTTTGAGTACGTGTCGCGGATGCGGCGGTCGACTTCCTTGTAGGCCCTGTTCTTGTTGTTGTCGTTTTCACTTTTTTGGCCGACGTTGTAGGGCGGGTTTCCGATGATAACGTCGATTGCGGCCTCCTTCTGGCGTTGGATTCTGGCCGTGTTGTCCTCACTGAACCTGAAGCCCATCTGCTGTGCTTCTGAATCCAGGGTGTCCACGAAGCAGAGGCCCTCGAAGGGGCGGCGCTCGCCCATTTGCTCGTAGTAGGCGTGTTCGATGTTGAGCGAGGCGATGTAGTAGGGCATGAGCATCACCTCGTTGGCGAACAGTTGCGAGCGGTACATTACTTCGAGGTTGCGGCGGGGGATGAAGCTCTGGATGAGGTGGGCGATGAAGTTGCCGGTGCCGGTACAGGGGTCGAGGATGAAGGTGCCGGGGGAGCCCAAGGGGCGCTGGAATTCGTTTTCGAGGGCGGCGGCCACGGAGGCGCACATGTAGTGGACGATTTCGGGCGGGGTGTAGACGATGCCGTGGGTGTCGGCGGTATCGGGGGAATAGGCCTGGAAGAATTTTTCGTAAACGCGGTCGAGGAAGTGTTGTTTGTCGGCGAATTCGGTGAGGGTAGAGGCGGTGGATTCGATGGTGTTGTAGTAGGGGTCGAGGTCGCGGAGGAAAGACTTGCGGGAGAAGTCGTGGGAGGCGAGAGCGGTGATGACGCGTTCGACCTCGGAGGCGATGACGTTGGAGGAGATGAACTCCTCATAGTCGAAAACGCGGCGGATGAGGCGCTCGGTGAGCAGGTGCTGGACGAGCATCTCCTGGACCTGTTCGGGGGAGAGGGCCGGGTTGAGCGACCCGCGGCAGAGCGCAAGGAAGTCTTCGAAGACGGAGGCGAACTGGCGGCGCGAGGAGAGGGCGGAAGAGACCTTGCCGGCGAGGGTGGAGGCGATATCGGGGATCTTGGCCTGGAAGGCGGCCATGGCGTTTTCGAAGCCGTCGATATCAGGGCGGCGGTGGTGGTAGTAGGTGGTGAGGAGATCGGTGAGGGCGGTTTCTTTATCGTTCTGGAGCGGGATTTCGAGGACGCGGGTTTCGTTCTGGTAGAGGATGGCGGTGGAGGAGTCTTCGAAGATGATGTTGGAGGCGGGGTAGCCGGCGGCGAACTTCTTGCGGATTTCGGTTTCGAGGTCGTCCTTTGAATCCTTGGCTTCGTAGTGGCCGCGAGGGATGGAGTATTCGTCCTGAAGCGTGGCATCTGGGCGGATGAGGCGGCCACCTAAGGCGCGGGTGGGGTGTTCCTC
>JACZJQ010000161.1 GCA_014860455.1 Bryobacteraceae bacterium
CTTCATCAGGGATGAGAGTTCGTTTGGGCAGGACGAGGGTGAGGGGGCCGGGCCAGTGGCGGGCGGCGAGGCGGGTGGCAGATCTGGGCCAGGCGGTGACAAGCGAGCGGGCCATCTGTTCGGAATCGACGTGTACGATGACCGGACTGGTGGGCGGGCGGCCCTTGGCCAGGAAGATGCGGCGGACGGCCGCTGGGTCCAGGGCGTTGGCGCCGAGGCCATAGACGGTTTCGGTCGGGAAGGCGACGAGTCCGCCGGAGCGGATGATCCCGGCGGCGCGGGCTATCGAGGCGTCGCTGGCCGGGACCGCTCCCTCCGGTCGCGGCTCATTGGCTACGTTCGCGGCAGGAGGGTTGTTGAGGTCTGGCTCCACGGCTATTCGGGCAGGTCGTCCTTGCCGTCGCCGGCGATTTTGCCGGTCTTTTTCCAGACCAGGAAGGCATGGATCAGGTTTTCGAGGTCGCCGTCGAGGACGCGGTCGACGTCGCCGATGGAGAGTTTCGTGCGGTGGTCCTTCACGAGGCGATAGGGGGCGAGGACGTAGCTGCGGATCTGGCTGCCGAAATTGATGTCGGACTTGGAGTCCTCGAGTTTCTTTTCCTCGACTCGCCGCTTATCCATCTCGTATTCCCAGAGGCGCGCTTTCAGCTGTTTCAGAGCTGTGCCCCGGTTCTTGTGCTGCGACCGCTCGCTCTGGCACTGAACGACGATCCCCGTGGGGATATGGGTGAAGCGGACGGCCGATTCCGTGCGGTTGACGTGCTGGCCGCCGGCGCCCGAGGCGCGAAAGACATCGACTTTGATGTCGTCGGGCTTGATCTCGATCTTGATGTCGTCATCGATCATGGGGATGACGAAGACGGAGGCGAACGAGGTATGGCGCCGGGCGTTGGCGTCGAACGGGGAGATGCGGACCAGGCGGTGGACGCCGATTTCCGATTGAAGCTGGCCGAAGACGCCGTCGCCGTCGATTTCGATGGTGGCGGACTTGATGCCCGCGCCTTCGCCTTCGAGCAGGTCGGTGACGGTGGCCGAGAAACCGTTGCGTTCGGCCCAGCGGACGAACATGCGCATGAGCATCTCTGCCCAGTCCTGGCTTTCGGTACCGCCGGCGCCGGGATGGATGGTCATGATGGCGCCGCGGTGGTCGTTTTCGCCGGAGAGCAGCATGGCGGTTTCGAGCTTGTCGACGATGTGGCGCAGTTTGTCGATTTCGCGGGAGAGTTCGGCGGCGACGTCCTCGCCCTCGCGGCCGAGTTCAAAAAGGGTGTCGACGTCGCTGACAAGGGCGCCGACGCCGCGGTCCTGCGAAACGAAAGCCTCAAGGCGCTTTCGCTCCTGCATGATTTTCTGGCCGCCTTCCGGGTTGTTCCAGAAATCGGGCGAGGAGACGATTCCTTCTATCTTGTCGAGTTGGGCGCGCTTGGAAGGGATGTCAAAGATAGCTCCGCACGGCTTCTGATTGCTGGCGGAGCTCGGTGTATTCGCGCTCGAGTTCTTCGAGGGTCATTGATTTCATTTTAGCTGCTTTGCGGGAAGTGCCGCCGGCGGAGTTGAGCTGGCTACAAATCCGTTGATTCGGGGAGAGGACAGCAGTAGCATCAGGTGTGAAACTCCATTTACCCGGAGGAGGATGAAATGCAGCCAATGTCCGGTTTGGCAAGGGCCGCGACGGATCAGCGCGCGGGCCAATTGAGGGGAGCGGCGCAGGACGCGAGGCGACGCCAGATGAGCACGCCGACCGTGGAGAAGACGGTAGGCGACGAGATCGCGGCCTGGCAACAGGATCAGAATCCGCTTCATCTTCTGAAGGCGATTTCCGCGTTACAGCAGATGCTGGACATGACGGCGGCGATGACGGAGGCAGCGTCGAACGTGACCATGAGCGTGGTAGGCAATACTCGCAACTGGTCGGGTCCGGCGAGCCAGGCGGGCCAGTCATCAGGCGGGTCGTTCGCCCAGGTGGCGGGTTCGACGCAGGGAACGGCCACGCCGGAGGTGTTGGCGAGGGCGGCGGACGTGGTGCGGAGCCAGGTGCGGAACACCTTCAGGAACGTTCGGCGGGCGACCGACCGGGCGATCGAGATTTTGGAAGGTGCGGCGGCCGATGCGGTGAGGCAGGGCAGTTATCAGGCGCAGATGGGTGCCCAGGCGGCGGGAGGCTTCGGCGGCCGTGCCGCCGGGCAGATCCCTGGAGGACACGGCGGAATGGCCGGGGGAGGCGGGCAAGGCCGCGTCGGCGAGCCGGGGCACGCGGGCTCGCAAGGGGGCTTTGGGGGCCGCGCTTCGGGCTCAACGACGGGCACACCCAGGCGCTGAGATCGTCAACCGGCGAGCCGGGATTCGGAATCGGCGAGGCCGTTGGCGACGACGGCGAGGGCGGCGACGGCTTCGCGGAAATGGCGGGGGTCTATCTTGTCGATGGTGTCGGCGTGGGTGTGGTGCCATTCGAAGTAGCGGCCGCCGGTGGTGCGCAGGGCGAGTCCGGGGACGCCTTCGCGCATGATGGGGCCGATGTCGGCTCCACCGCCTCCGGCGACAATCTCACTCGCCTGGATGGACGCGAGCGGGGCGGCGATCTGTTTGAGCAAGGCGAGGCCGCGGTCTTGGACTGGCGGGGCGGCATTGGGGATGGTGAGTCCGAAGCCGGAGGGCTTTTCGCAGCCGCCGTCCATTTCGATGGCGGCAACGTGGTTTTTCACCTGATCGCCAACCCATTCGCGATAGGCGCGTCCGCCGCGGAGGCCGTTTTCTTCATTGGCCCAGAGGACGACGCGGACGGTGCGGCGGGCGCGGAGATTCAGATCCTTCATCAGCTTGACGGCAGTCCAGGCGGCGATGCAGGCTGCGCCGTCGTCGTGGGCGCCCTGGCCGGCGTCCCAAGAATCGAAGTGGCCGCCGAGGACGACGATTTCTTCGGGCTTCTCGTGGCCGCGCCATTCGGCGATGACGTTGGCGCCCTTGGCGTCGGGCCAGGTCTGAGCGCCCATTTCGAGGCGGACGGTGGCGGGGGTTCCGGCGCGGGAGAGGCGGAGCAGCATCATGGCATCCTCGGCGGAGATGCCCGCGGCGGGGATTCTGGCGACGCCGTCCTGGTAGCGCATGGCTCCGGTGTGCGGGGTACGTTGACCCACGGGTCCAGCGCCTCGGACCAGGACAGCGGCGGCGCCGAGCTGTGCGCCGCGGATCGCCCCGTTGCCGCGATAAGCCACCGTCTTGCCGTATCCTTCCCACGGGACTGCATAGACGACGATCTTGCCCCTCACCTTTTCCGCGCCGAGTGAGTCGAGTTCGTCGAAGCTCTCGACGGCGACGGTTTCGGCGGTGATGCCGCCGGACGGGGTTCCTATGGACCCGCCGAGGCCGAGCATGGGGAGAGCGGTCTGCCAGGGTGAGACGAGATGGGCGGATTCATGGCCGCGGACCCAGTGCGGGACCATGACATCGGGTGCGGCGACGCCTTCGAGCCCGTCCTTCTTCATTTCGGCGACGGCCCAGTCGATGGAACGGGCCATGCCGGCGGAGCCGGAGAGGCGGTGGCCGATCGAGTCACAGAGGTATTCCAGGCGCTTCCAGCCGAGTTGGTCGTCCAGGGCTGCTTGGATGAGGCGGGTGGCGGCGGACGCCTGGGCGGCGGATGCGGCGGCGAGAGCGCCGGGGGCGGCAAGGAAGTGGCGGCGGTTCATGATGAAACCCGGATTTTCTCACACCCTGGGCGGGTTGAGTCATCCTATGAAGTGTGCAGACGAGTTACGACGCGATCCTGGTGTTGAGCTTCGGCGGACCGGAGAAGCCCGAAGACGTGATGCCGTTCCTTGAAAACGTCACGCGAGGGCGCAATGTCCCGCGGGAGCGACTGGAAGAGGTGGCGGAGAACTACATGATGTTCGGCGGGCGGAGTCCTATTAACGACCAGTGTCGGGCATTGATCGATGTCCTGAAACCGGAACTGGCCGGGCATGGGGTTGGTCTGCCGATCTATTGGGGCAACCGCAACTGGCACCCGTTCATCGAAGACACGATGCGGCAGATGGCGGCCGATGGGGTGAAGCGGGCGCTGGTGTTTGTGACGTCGGCCTATTCGTCGTATTCGGCGTGCCGGCAGTATCTGGAGGACATCGAGCGGGCGCGGGCGGCTGTGGGCGTAGGCGCGCCGGTTTGCGACAAGCTGCGGCATTTCTACAACAGGCCGGGATTCCTGGACGCGCTGGCCGACCGGCTGTTTGAGGCGTTTGCGAAGGTCGAGGCGGGCAATCAGGCCGGGGCGCACCTGGTGTTTACGGCACACAGCGTGCCGGTGGCGATGGCGCGGACATCGAAGTACGTCGAGCAGTTGGAAGAGGTCGCCTCACACCTGGCGGCGCGGATGGGCAGGACGGATTACCGGCTGGTTTGGCAGAGCCGGAGCGGCCCGCCGTCGCAGCCTTGGCTGGAGCCGGATATCAAAGATGCGCTTGCGGAGATCGCGGCTGGCAGCGGGTCAAGGGATGTTGTCGTGCAGCCGATCGGATTCATTTCGGATCACATGGAAGTGATCGTCGATCTGGACACGCAGGCGATGGAACATGCGCAGGGGCTGGGGTTGAGGATGGTCCGCGCCGGGACGGCGGGAACGCATCCGAGGTTCATCGAGGCGATCAGGGAGTTGATCGTCGAGCGGATCGAGACCGGCGAAGCGGCGAATCCGTGTCTGGCGAACTGCTGTCCGAGCCCGCAGATGCTGATGGGCATCTCGCCGCGGCCTTCGGTGTAGGCGCTACAGTCCAGCCAGGAACTTTTTCATTTCGGCAATGGTCATCGCCTTGTTCTCGCGGCGGACGTTGTGGCCTGCGCCGGTGATGTGGACGAGGGTTCCCTTGGGCAGCAGTTTGGCCGTGGCGTCGTTCTGCTGGCGGAGTTCGCCCTGAGCGTCGGCCTTGAGGATCAGTGTCGGCGCGGTGATCTTCGGCAGGAGTTCCTGCATCGCCGGGCGCATGGCGGCCGTGCCGGAGGCGGTCAACGGATGGTGGCGGCGCTTGGATTCGGTCCAGTAGGCGCATTCCGAGACGCCCCACTTCGCCTGATTCTTCAAGCACCCGGCGTAGATTTCATCCCAGGTGCGGTTGTTGCCGGCGAGGATGGAATTGCGGCGGGCTTCGGGGTCTGTGACGACGGAGGCGGGACGGCGGGTGGCGAGATTGGGATCCTCAAGAATCACAGCGCGGGGGACGTCAGGGTATTTGGCGGCGAACCAGGCGGCGGCCGATGAACCCATTGAATGGCCCATAACGATGGGTTTGGTGATGTTCAACGCCTTGATGAGGGCGGCGAGGTCTTCGGCCTGGGCGTCGGCGGGGTCGCCGGCCTTGGGGGGATCGGAGAGGCCGTGGCCGCGGGCGTCGTACATGATGATGTCGTAGTTGGCGGTGAACTCGGCGGCGAGGTTGGTCCAGCAGAGGCCGTCGTCGGAAGAGCCATGGGCCATGATGAGGACCGGCTTGTCGCCACCGGTGCGCCAGTAGTGGATGCGGATGCCGTTGGCC
>JACZJQ010000162.1 GCA_014860455.1 Bryobacteraceae bacterium
GGACGGTCCATGTAGTACAGCCCCTGCTGGTAGGCATCGACGTAGGGATCGGTGAAGCCCCAGCGTTCGATCTGCTTCGACCACGTGTAATTGGCCAGCAGGTTCAGTCCGCCGGAGAAGCGCTGGTTGTAGTTCACTTGCAACGCGTTGTACCAGACGCGGCCCTGATTGAGTCCTCGCTGGTTCAGATTGCCGTTGAACTGAGGGAACGGCCGGTTCATCTGGAATTTCTGAACCGTGTTGGCCGTGTAGAAGCCCGTACCGAGGAATGGCGCCAGACCCTTATATGGATTGGGCGTCGTAGCCTGGCAATTGGCCGGCAGGCCGCCTTCGAGGATATTGCAGGTTTTGCGGTAAGCCAACGAGGGCAGGTTCGAATCCTTGTTGGTCTGCAGATCCACGGTGCGGTTGCCGACGTAGGAGAGTTCCAGGGTCGAGGTATTACTCACCTGATATTGGAAGCCGAGACTGAACTGGTGGACGTGGGGGATGCGGAAGTCGGAGTTGTACCAGTTGAAGTTCTGCCCGACGTAGGTGTTGTAGCCCCGCGACGATCCCGGCGGCAGGTTGATGCCGGAGGGGAACGGGTTGTTCAGGTTGCTCGCGATGGGCGTGCGGCCGGCGTCGAGAGAGGCCACCAGCGGGGTGCTGGTCGAAAATCCGGTGAAGTTCAGGTAGTCGTTGGTCGGGTTGATGTAATACAGGCCCCACCCGCCGCGTGCCACCAGTTTCGGCGTGATCTGGTATGCGGCCCCGATACGGGGCTGCCAGGTCTTCGAGTAGAACTTCGCGGCTCGCGTGGGCTGGCCGTTCACTCCGGCGAATTCGAGGCCGCCCTTGAGCGATGCGAGTTGCGGGTAGAGCGCGAGCATGTCAGCCGGGATGATTTTTGAAATGGGACTGGCCGCGGTCTGGTTAAAGGCCGAGTTAAGCCGGTTCCATTTTTCGTCAGGCGCCATGTTGGCGTCCCAGCGCAGCCCGAGGTTCAGCGTCAGTTTGCGAGACACCTTCCAGTCGTCCTGGAAGTAGTAGGCCGAATACCACTGCCGGTTGAACGGATACAGAGGATAGTTCACTGACCCGCCCGTCGGTATGCCAAGCAGGAACCCCGCATAGGAGTCGCCCGAGTTGGCATCGTTCTGATCCCAGCGGCGGCGCGTCCATTGAACGGTGTTGTCGAACTGCAGGATATTGCCCGAGTTCTGCTGGATGTAATGGATGCGGCGGATGTCGGCGCCCATCTTCATCGTGTGCGCGCCAAGAATCTTGGTGAGCGACGCCATCAGCGAATAGGTATTGGTGATATTGATGGACTGATAGCGGCCCAGCGGCGAGTAGCCGTCCATGTTCCAGCGGCCGAAGTACCGCGGCTGCGGCAACGCATCCACCAGCGACTTGGGCAGCCCGAGCGAGGCCAGGTCGAAGCCTTCGTTGGCGCGGCCGAAGCCCTTCTCGATGAACCGGTTGTAAGACCCGCGGACGTTGAACACCAGTGTTGGCGTCAGCGTGCTCACCCAGTCAACCACATAGGCGTCGTTGATGCGCTGGAACGGCTGCTGGCCGTCGGTGCCGATCTTGTTGTCCAACCCGTTCACCGCACGGTCCTCTGTCCGGTCGTTCGATGCGTGCCGCATGAAGGCGCGGTGACGGTCGCCGATGTTGAAGTCGAATTTCAGGATCAGGTTGTAGAACTTGTCGAGCGCCGAATACTCAGGCATGCCGACGTTCTGATTGGCGTATCGGACGCCGTTGGTCCTCTGGTTCGGCACCGGCATGTAGCTGGACACCTTCTTCGAAATCGGGTTGATCATCGACTGCGGGATGATGTTGCCCGGAAACGCGTTGCGCACCGGGTTGCCGCTTCCGTCCAGCGTATAGTCGTACGGATTGTAAATCGTGATGGGCGCGTTCTTGGCGTCCACCAGCTTGCTGAAGTCCCCGTTGCGCATCTCCATCTCGGGGAAGCTGATGTTCAGGAACTGCGGCCACGCCTCCCGATAGTTCTCGAAGCTGCCCAGGTAGAACAGCTTCACCGGCCCATCCTTGGGCAGGAGTTTCGGCAGGTACACAGGACCGTCAATCTGGAAGCCGTACTGATGGAGGTAGTGGGCAGGCCGCTCCCTGCCCACGGCGTTGTTCTGGAAGGTATTGGCATCGAGCTTTCTGTCGCGCAAGAACTCCCATCCGGTGAGATGCAACTGCTGGGTGCCGGACTTCAGCACGACGTTGAAGATGCCGCCGCCCGTCTTGCCGTAGCTGGCATCGTAGCTGTTGCTCTGGACGTTGAACTCCTGCACCGCGTCCACAATCGGGACGTAGGCGATGTTGTTGGAGCCGGCCTGGGCGTTATTGGGTGCGCCGTCGAGCAGGAACTCGTTATTCGACATTTGCGAACCGTTCACCGACCACTGCGCGATCGCCCCGTTGTCGAACGGCCTCTGCCAGATCGCCGCGCCGCGGAACGTCACGCCCGCCATCATCGAACCCAGCATGAACGGATTGCGTGCGTTCAGCGGCAGTTCGGCCACCTGCTGCGTGTTCACCACGCCGCCGCGCGACGCCGTCTGCGTTTCCAGCAGAGCAGCCTCGCCGGTAACGGTGATGTTCTCGGTGATCGTGCCGACTTCGAGCACCACATCGATGCCCGAGATCCTTGCCGCTTCGAGAATGATGTTCTCGCGCGTGTATTGCTTGAAGCCTTGCGCCGTAACCGACATCCGGTACTCGCCCGGCCGGAGGAACGGGATCGTGTAGGCGCCAGTTTGGTCCGTGGTGGCGTTGGTGGATTCGTTGGTTGCAACATTCACCGCCGTGAGCTTCGCTCCCGGAACCGCGGCGTTGGTCGAATCGAAGATTCGGCCTGAGATCGTCGCTCGGAACTCTTGAGCTGAAGCAGAAACAAAGGCGGCGAGAAGTAAAAGAGCTGCCAGGCAGCTTCGGTTCATAGTCACTCCCCTTTCGCATGCTTGGCCTCTTTTCCGGCCAAGCTGCAGAGAGACTATCAGAAGATCGAGCCTGGAGCTACAAAAATGTATACTTCTCGTCAAAAAATTAGGATCTGATTGTCGCTAAGCCGCTTACAGCTTCGCTCGACCGCCCGCTTCAGCCTCATCTGCAGCGACGCGGTCGTCACCGCCTCGTCGGTCGTGACGTACCTCGGCATCGTCGCCATGCTTGGAGGGACCATGCCTGCCCTCTTGGTCATGCCGGCGATGCTGATACCCCAAACCTCGGTCACGCTGCCTGTTTTCGATCGAAATCCTTGAGACAATGACGAAGTGAACTACGTCGTCCTGACCGGCTCCACCTCCGGCCCCGGTCTCTCCCTCGTCACCGCCGCCGTCGCCCGCTCGCTCCACCTCCACGGGTTCCGCGTCGCCCCCCTCTACCT
>JACZJQ010000163.1 GCA_014860455.1 Bryobacteraceae bacterium
GGCTGGATCCCGGCGCGGTGGACGGCCCGCTGTCGGTGGACCTTTTGGGCCGCGTCACGGTGGGCCTTAATGCCATCCTGTCGGACCACATTGACTCGCTGGCCGTCGAAAAGCTCTTCGGCCTGATCCAGTCGAGCCAGATCCAGTCCATCCTGGCATCGAAGATTTCGGGCACAATCTCGAGCGACCAAATCGGCTCCATCGCGGCGTCGAAGATCGCGGGCACAATCCAGTCGAGCCAGATTGAATCCGTTGCAGCCACGAAGATCACCGGGACGCTGCAGGCGTCGCAGATCTCGACCGTCGCCGCCACGCAGATCTCCGGCTCGATCCAGGCTAACCAGATCGCCTCGCTCGCGGCATCGCAGATCACCGGCGTTATTGTCACCAATCAGCTGGCCGACAGCATTCTCAACACGGCCCGGCTGATTGGCGCGAATCTCGCCCTACCGGTCTATGTGGCCTCGCTGCCGACGCTGCCCAACGCCAACTACCCCGTGGGGACTCTCGTCCTGCGGACCTCGGATAAGACACTGTGGGAGAACGTGGCCGGCGCCTGGACCGCGAAAACGGCCTCCGAATCGCTCACCGGCAAGATCGCCGCAGCCGACGTCGTCTCCGTGAACGCATCCACGCTGGTCGGCCTGATCACGGCGGCGCAGATCCAGTCGATTGCCGCCACACAGATCACGGGATCGATTTCTTCGGATCAGATCGCATCCATTGTTGCCACCAAGATCAGCGGGTCGATATCTAGCAACCAGATTGATTCCATTGCGGCTTCGAAGATCAGCGGCTCGATCACGAGTGCGCAAATTGAATCCGTCGCGGCTACAAAGATTACCGGATCTATCTCTTCCGATCAGATCGCCTCGATCGCGGCCTCGAAGATCACGGGTACGATCTCGGCCAACCAGATCGGCTCGATCAACGCGACCTCGATCACCGGCACGATCGTCGCCAATCAGATCGGCTCGGTGAACGCTACTGTGGTCAACGTCAGCCAGGCGGTCCCGTTCGGAAACCTTTGGACCTCGGGCAGCGTGACGGCCATGGGGTCGATCTATTCGGACACCGGCAATGTGGTCGCCTCGAACGGCACCCTTCGTGGCGCGGGCCTGCACATTACAGGCAGCGGGATCTACATCGACAGCCCGTCGTCGTTTCGCAGCGCCATCGGTGCGGCGGCGAGCCCCGTGGCCTGGGCCGACGTCACCGGAAAACCGTCGGTCTTCCCGCCCGACGTCCATTCGCACAACTACGCTCCGGCGAGCCACACGCATAGCGTCCAGGTCAGTCTCGGCATGAACAAGTCCTGGATCCAGGATCTGAACTCGAACTGGTACGAAGTCGTCACCGACGTTTGGGTGTCAAGCGTGACGGTCAGCTAAGTCGAACCAACTCAATCATGGAACTCACGCGAATCACCATCACCCTCACCGCCGAAGGCTCCTTCGGCACCAAACAACTCACCCTCACCGAATTCACGCCCGACGACGTGGCTCTCATCGAGCAGTTGGTCGGAGAGGCGGGCGCAGGAGCGGAGCAGGCGATCATCGACGCCTTCGACGGCGCGATCACACAGATGCTCGGCGGTATTGCGGCGAACGCGCAGATGAAGCTCGTGCGCGACCGCCGCCGCGTGGCGCAGCAGCTGAGAGGAGTTTAGTATGGCCGTCTCCACCTACATGAAAAACGCAGTGCTCGATGCTTTCTTTGGCGTCGGCGCCGTCATGATGAGCCTCCACACGGCGGACCCCGGCACCACCGGCGCAAACGAGGTCTCAGGCGGCTCCTATGCGCGCCAGCAGGTCGCATATGGCAGCGCCTCGGCCGGCCAGATCAAAAACATCGCCACGGCGACGTTCACGAATCTGCCAGCCGGGACCATCACGCATGTTGGCTTCTGGAAGAACGGCCAGTTTTGCCAGGGTGCGGCATTGACAGCCTCGCGCACGGTGCTCGCCGGCGACGGCCTCTACTTCTCGGCAGACAACATCGCCCACCTGGTGAGCTGATGATCCGGCCAGCTTCGATTGTCCACTGGTGCTGGGCACAGGCGAACTGGACGTGGGCCACGGCGACGTGGCGGTGGCGGGATCCGGATCCGGCCTGGGCGGCGTCGGCCATCCCGGTGCCAGAAAGCGCGGTGACGGGTGCGCGCGCCACAGGATCGGCAGTCTTTGCGACCGTGCCGGCGCTCGATGCTGCTGCCACCGCGAGCAAGGCCTGGCAGGCCTCAGCGACGGGGGAGACGAATCTTGCTGCCAGTGCGGATCCGGCTGATCTCCTCCTTGGCGCGTGTGAGGGCGTAATTCCAGTGACGGCCGCCGTCGGCACGCCAGGCGGTTCCCTCCGGGGCCAAGTGAACGCCCCGCTCGCAATCTCGGCCGCCGTCGAAAAGCCCTCGGGTGCGTTGGCCGCTTCTGTCGCCTCCGCCCTTGCTGCGGAAGCCTCCGCCGCGGCTGGCAGCCTCCGGACCATCCATCTGCCACCAACGCGGCAGAGCCTGACACGGGCACGGCTTGCGCCCTGACTTCGAGGACCCTTTCTATGACACTCACCTTCGCTCAGCTCATCGCCATCCAGGAACCGCTCCAGCGCCTGGCGCGCGCCCGCATGGAGGCCCGCGCAGCGTTCAAGGTCGGATTGCTCGTGAAACTGCTCGCGCCGCACATGGCTGCTGCTTCGGAGGCCCGGCTGCGCGCCTATCGCGAATTTGGCACCGAAGACGACAACGGCACCGTGCATGTGCTGTCCACCCGGATGGCGGAACTCCGCAAGGCTATGGAGCCGCTGCTGGAACTGCCCGTCGAAGTCCATCTCGATCCGATCCCTCTGGTCTCGCTCGCCGGAGTCGACGTATTGTCCCCCGAAGACCTCCTTGCCCTCGGTCCGCTCATCGCCGAATAGCCGCCCATGGCCAACATCACCGTCATCTCGCTCGACGACACGGGCTATGACACCGTCGCCGTGCTCAACGCGAACTTCGCTGCGTTGAACGCCGCGCTGGGTCTCGCGAACCGCCACGCCCAGGATCTGACCAACGCCATCGGTCCCGTCACTGTCACGCACAACCTCGGTACGCGCGACGTTGTGGTCCAGATCTGGAACACCGCCGGCGTCGCCGAGCAGGCCGAGGTCGCCATCGTCGACGCGAACTCGATTTCGATCACCTTCAACACGCTGTTTTCCGGCAGGGTCGTCGTCCTATGAAACACATCCTTCTGATCTTCCTCGCCGCGCCGCTCCTCGGCCAGATGCCCATCAACTCCGACGTCTCGGTGAAAGGCGCCCTCACGGCCTCGGGCGCGCTCACCGGCTCAAGCGTCGTATCTTCGGCCAACGGCGGCGTCATGCGTTTCCTGACGCAAGGGGCCGCCCAAGCAAGCATCCTGCCAAATGCCGATGCCGCGGGCTTCACGACGCTCGACATCCTGTCGGTGTTTTCGGCCACCCGGCTGGGCCAGGCCCGGCTGCGCGTCTACGGTCCGGCGACTGCGGACTGGACACGCTACTCGCTTCTCACGCATGACGGGACGAATGGCCTTGTCGGCACGGGATCCGGGGGCCTGGTCTTTTCGCTCGCCGGAGCCGAGCATGCCCGGCTCACCAGTGGTGGCAACTTCCTTCTGGGCACCACATCTGAAACTGGCGAGCGACTGAAGATCCAGGGCAACGCGTCGATCAGCGGGACGCTTGCAGTCGGCTCCACCGTTACCGCGCCCACGTTTTCCGGCAACCTGACCGGCAACGCCTCGACGGTCACCAACGGCGTCTATACCACCGGGTCGTACTCAGATCCCTCATGGCTGATTCTCAGCAAGAGTAAGGTCGGACTGGGCAACGTCGAGAACACGGCGCTGTCGATCTGGGCGGGCAGCAGCAGCATCACGACGCTAGGCACGATCTCGACGGGGACGGGGACCGTGCCCTGGGCCAACGTTTCGGGGAAACCCACCTTTGACTCCGCCAACACGGCCAGCGCGGTCGTCCAGCGTGATGCGTCAGGCAACTTCTCCGCAGGAATGATCACTGCCAACCTCACCGGAAACGTCACTGGCAACGCCAGCGGATCAGCTGGCAGCGTGGCGTGGGCCAACGTCTCAGGCAAGCCGACGTTCGCTTCCGCCAACACCGCCAGCGCCGTGGTCCAGCGCGACGGCTCTGGCAATTTCTCAGCCGGGACTGTCACCGCGGCTCTGTCCGGCAACGCATCCACGGCGACCGCTCTCGCGGCGAACGGCTCGAACTGCTCCGCCGGCCAGGCCGCCTTGGGCGTCAGCGCCAGCGGCGCCGCCGAGGGCTGCTACGACCCGAACACCTACCGCTCACGCCAGATCAACTTCGTCTATGGCGGCTCGGCCTCGACCGTCATCGACGCGACTACCGTCAACAACCTCTGGCGCGCGCATGCCCATCAGGCCACTGTCACCGAGATCGCCTGTTGGACCGACGCGGGCACGGCCAGCCTCACCATGAAAGACTCGGCCGGAAACGCTGTCGCCTCAGCGCTCACTTGCAGCACCTCCGGCGCAAGCACGACAACCATCAACGCCTACGGCACGCTCACCTATGGCGAGGGGTTGGGCTTCACCACGGCCTCTGTGAGCGGCGTGAAGAACCTCTCGGTCTCGATCAAGTACACGAGGAGCTACTGATGCGGCTCACCCATCTCCCCCTCCTCCTTTGGCCGGCTGGCCTGTTGGCGCAAACCAGCTTCGTCGTCCAGACCGGCAATGCAAACACGGTACGAAGCATCTACCAGGCGATCCCCTACAACTGCTCCTCTTCTGAGACCACATGGAACACGCCCGGGCTTGCGGTGACATCAACGGGCTCCATCACAATCGAAACCTACGCCGGCTACTGCCAGCCCGACTTCACACCTTTCAACGGCGTCGCGGCCGACGTGGCGATATTCCGGTTCGCCACATCCGCGATTCCCGACAATGCGACCGTCACCGCCGCCTCGATCAACATCTACGGCACCGCACCATTGCCTTCGAGTTTCGGTGGCCTGCGGCTCTATGCCAGCTACTGCGCCGTCGCATCCTGGCCCTCGTCCTGCGCGCCCACCGGCTACCCCAACTCGACCGGCACGTATTACATCAGCAACTGGAGCACGAGCGCCTCGTGGAAATCCGTCCCACTGAGCAGCCTCACCAGCGTCAGCAAGACCGGCTACACCGGCATCCAACTCCGGCTGTACGGCACGACATTGAACTGGCCCGGATACCAGCAGTACCACCCAATGTCCTTCAACGGCCCCTCGGCTTCAAGCAACAAGACCTACCTCTCGGTGACATACACCGTCCCGGGAGGCCCCAAAGTCATCATGATCGTCGATTCGGAATAGGAGAAACCCATGGCAGGAAAGACACTTATCACCTTCGCGCAGGAAGGCCTCGATCCCATCCCATTCGAGGTCTCCCCGCACATGATGGACAAGATCTACCAGAAGATCGAACGGACAAATCAGAGCGCCGTGCTTGGCACCCAGATCGCGGGCGCCGCGGACTGGTGGCTGCGGGAGACCTCGGACAAAATCATCCAGCCGCTGCTGGCCGAGTTCCCGGACCCGGACCCGCAAGGCGTGGCGGAGAGGATGGTGCGGATCCAGGCCCTGCAGGCCGAGATCGACGAGATGAAGCGGCATGCCTTCGTGCTGCCGGTTTCGGTGGTCGCGCCGGAAGGAGGCGTTTGATCCATGGAGTCGGAACACTTCAAATCAACGGAACTCCGATGCCACCATTGCGACCGTGAGGGTGTTCAGCGGGAACTGCTCGACGTGCTTGAGGCGCTGCGTGCGAAGGCGGGGCCACTGAAGGTGAACTCCGCCTACCGCTGTCCCAAGCATCCAGTCGAAGCGCGCAAGCCGAAGGCCGGCTTCCACGCCCAAGGCCTCGCGGCGGATCTCGTGCCACTGGCAATGCCGTTGCGTGCCTTCTATGATGTGATTCGATCGGAGCCGCGGATCAAAGGCATAGGGGTGGACCACGCCGCCGGCTACATCCACGTCGACGTGCGCCAAGCGGCCGCGCCGGTTCTGTGGGTCTACCGCAACGGCCGCGCCGTGGTCGTGACGGACCTGTTTCAAGAGGTAGCCATGGCTGATCAGATGAGGTTCCGCGTCACCCCGGAACAGATCGAGGCCGCCAGAGCCAAACTGGCCAAAGCCGGATTCCCCATGTCCGGCGAGTCCGGCGCAATTGAGAAGGACGGCTACCGGATCGAGTACACTCTGGCCGAAGGGGAACTCATCCTAAGAGTCGAGGCCAAGCCGTGCATCGTGCCGATGTGGCTAGTGATGTCGCGCATCCGGTCCGCGTTGGCGAAGGAAGGTATCGCCAAACAAACCTAAAACAATCGGCGATCTGGAACTCAAGTATGACCCAGTCGGTGGAAGTTCAAGGGTCAATTGGAGGCCTCTCCGAACGTGGTACCTACACCTTCTAACTCTTGGCCCGCGTCGCCTCGGCTACGCGGGAAGTTTCGGTGGAGATCGGCAACAGCGCTTACTCGGCATACGTCGTAGGCCCACCGCAGGTCACACTGACAACCTCCTGGCGGCGCTTCAGGATCACCTGAACTATGGCGAGCGTACAGACTGGAATGTGAATCGAAGTGCGCCAGTACGCCGGAAACGGCGACGACTGGACCGCGGGTGACATCCACATCTGGGGCGCCTGCCTCCAGCAGGGCAACGACCCGCAGAAAGCCTACGCCAGGACCTGGGCTTCCCAGACATCACAGGTTGCCTCCGGCCTTACCGCCGGCCCAACCATGATCGCCGCCACGGACAGCGTCACCTCGCCCCTAAAGATCCACGGCCCCGGTTCCAACCTCGGCGAGAATACACTCCTGGAGCTCACAGCCAGCGGAGAATTCATAGCCGCGGGGGGAGCTGGCAACGGGTACCGTTTGGCTGAACTGATGAGCGCTAGCAACCCATCTGGCTGGGCTGGCGTCCTCAAGGTGAAAACGCCAAGCGGTACGACGTTGGGCTATGTCCTCCTCTACAGCAACCCCTGAGGATGGCGCAGCGAGTTCCGTCAAGCGCACATAACCACATAACTCCAGTGCTGCCCTATCGCCTTGCCCGATGCGCTTCGTCCGCGCCCTGCAGGGGTTTGTAATCGTCAGTCGTCCGGGCTCCTCGCCATCCAGTTCTGGGCTTGCGACCACCTGTGCCAGTTCAGATGGGCGGTGTTATGTCCACGAGCAACGGCTCTGAGCAAGAGACCGGCGGTCGCCATTGACAAGGCAATCTAATTTGTCATACTCTTCAATTGTTAAGAGCAACTGGCAATCTTGGCACTCGTCAGAAGGAGAACCCGAGGTATGGGAGCATCGGCGATTCGGAAAATCGCGTCCTCACACAAGGATGCACAGATCCAGGAGTTGACGAGCGTGCATGGCGAAGTCGGCGCGGACGCGCTCCTCCGAGTGTCAGTGTGGAACCCGCGAGACGATATTCCATCATCGGGCCACTACTACTTCCGTGGCGGAGCGACCGCCAACTACTTCCGTCTCGATGAGCAGGAGAAGATTAGGCTTGAGATAGCCCGATGGTGCAACGCGTTAGAACGTGTCTTCGCGGCTCGCCCAGATGATCGCACGTTGCAGAGGCTTTCCCCGGCCTTGCACGGCTTATTCACCTCGCACCCAAAGAACGAAGTAAGGGTCGTGTTCGCCCGCACCTGGCGCATGCTTCGATTCCTTGAAAAAGTCATGGTCGGGAGCGAATGCGACCCAGCAAACCCTTATAGTTCTGCATACACGTCCGACCTCGATCAGGAACTGGCGCCGTTTTTGGAATCCATTCGGTCCGGGCGCTACACCTTGTCCACACCGGACACCGGATCGTGGAGCATAGCTCTGCCTCTGCTGATGATCGTGGCTGTCGCGGAATCTCAGTGCGAGTACTACCGACCCTTTGCCTGGGAGGCTTACAGCGCGGGAAGGGTTCGAGACGAGCTTCGGCGAATGTGGGGGGGCGCGGCAGATCCGTGCATTAATGCGACAGCGCTCTTCATCCGCTTTCAATCAGCTGTCGGACAACTTGCAAGAAGATCCGGCAATGCCGGATTCCTGCGGCTTGTCACGCGGAATCACCGTTTCGCCTTTGACACTGGCGTATTGTTGGCGGCACTGCGTGTACTGGCAATCGTGGAGGAGGCGCGAAACCATCGCACTCCCAAAGAGCCGCCTCACACGGCATCGAGCGGTTTCCTGCCTGAAACGTTCGACATAAATAACGATACGACGAGGGAGTGGGATGTCGACCAGTTTTTGGGTCGAGCCCGTAGCTATCTTCATCTCCCACTAGACATGCCGGAAGATCCGGGTCCGCCCACCTTTTCGTACTTCCGGCCGGACTACGTCGGATTGCCGTCCACGGAGAAGGCGGAGTTGGACATAAAGGCATTTAAAGATACTGTGCTCGAAACGATGCAACAGGATTTTCCGGGCGTCGCTTTTGCAGGAGTCTCTCTTGGGCGCATCCAAACGCAGACCCCATTGCGCGAATTGATGGGAGCGGCGATCAACGGCTGGGGTGACGACGGAACGAATAGGCAAGAGCGGTTCCGCGCGCTATTTTACGTTAATGATCTCCGAGTGCCCAATCCGTTCGCCGGCGAGGGGAAAAGCGAGCCCGAGCATACGTTGCAGGTCCTGTTGAAGGGGCACTTGGCTGCTCGTCAATTGCTGTTTGGGGGTGTCGACGTCGAAACGCCGGCGGGTAGCGCGACCCCGCCTACCGATTCGCCGGCGGATCTCTACAGGTTCCTTTTTGATGAGGCGAAAAGCAGGATGGGTTTGGTGGCGGACACCCTATGGAAGGGTAGACCATATGCACCGATTCCACTCGTGCGGCGCATTACTGAAATCGTGCACCAACTCCGCCCGGACGCATGCTTCAACATTCCGGTGCAGATTGACCGCCATCCGCCAATGTGGCTGCACATCCCGTACGGCTTCACGCAAAGCAGGGAACACGACCTCCATAACGACGTCTTGGCTTCGTTTGTCTTGGCTAGCGTCCTGAATCGGGCCATGGGTGCAGGGCTTTCCCATGCGGAGGTTGACCTTCAGAACATCGCAATTCTACCGGGCACAGATACCAAGCGGCGAACAAATGTGGAGGCATCGGTATCGTTGATGGGCCCTGACGAGTGGCGAACGCGAATCAACGAGTTATACAAGAAAGCCGGCTACGAAACTCTACTTGGCCGATACCTGCGAGACTACAACACTCAGAAGGACAACGTGTATTTCGCCAAGCGACTTTCTGCCGAGGTCGGAATGAGTCGCAGTCGAAGCGATATGCTGCCGCTAGGTGCGGTTCACGATGAAATCCTGCGGTACGTGGGGTCGTTACCCAATCCGTCATCGCCGGCGGCGTCGGCGACCGGGGCCTCCGCCACTGCTATAGACATTCATTTTCTCGGGGTCGACATTGGTGGAACCCTCACGAAGTGTCAGCTCTTCTCTTACGACAGAGGTGCCAGTGTATTTAAGGCTGGGCAGGTTTTCCGGATGTCGACACCAGCGCCCTCAGGGACGAAAGCTCAGATCCCTGGTGAAGATTCAATCCGAAACAAAACTGAGCAGTACGCGCGACGCCTCTTGAAGCTCGTCAAGGACCGTGTCGGTACCCTAATTACTGGAAGTAGCAATCCCTTCGTAATAGTGGGCCTTTCTTGGCCAGGGCCTGTCAGGGACAATCACGTTGCAAGCACAAGCGGACCACTGCGCAACTTCGGCCCGTTCAGTTCGAACATCGTTGAAAACAGAATCGACGACATCTGGGAGGCGGATATCGCGGATGCCGTCTCGAGGGAGTGGGCCAAAGACTTCGGCGCTCCTCCCGAGTTCGTTTCTCTTCTCAATGACGGGGATGCGGACGCCGTCGGTGCAGTCGTTGGCAGTGAGGTGAAGCCCGGGGAACTTCAGTCCGTGGTCAAACTCGGGACCGGCCTCGCGGGCGCCCTTCTCTCTTCTAAAGGCGGTACCCTTGCTCTCGTTCCGGGTCTCTTCGAATGGGGTAAGTTTGTTCTGGACTTGGCCGCGCCGCCGAGCGGGGGGTTCCCTCTTGGCGTTGCTAGTACATACCTTTCGAAGAAGTGTCTTCCAAGGCTGGCAGCGGCGCGTGGTGCCAAGTGTGGCTGTTTTCAGCGCGACGAGCCAGATAGCGCTGAGATCGGTCTAATCCTTCAAGCGCACGGGAGTTCTGATCCGACCAGCGACTTCGGTTGGTTGCGTGCGGAGTGTGGTGTCATTCAGGCAGAGCGCTTTCCGCCATGGGGCGTCCCCGTAAGCGCCGAAGTGCTGCGGGTTGTTTACCGGGATCCAGAGAGCGAACCTGATCTTGTTTTCCAGGTCCGTCTCGCGTTGCGTGAATATGCAGTTCAACAATCGCTCAAGAACCACATCGAATCGTATGGAATGATTCGACTGCAGCGACTGATAAACCACGACCCACCGTCTCCGGATGATGCCGTGGCAATCAGAGAGACTCTTCGCAGTGCTGCCGAAGTAGCAGCGGAGTGCGCCGCGAGTCTCGGCAGGTACCTCGGGGATTTCTGCGTTCTTCTTCACGATCAGCTCGGAATATCAACCTTGCGCTTAACTGGGGGTGTCCTCTCGGGTGAGACTGGGCGCCTTGCGAAGCAAGCCGCAGAGGATCGCGTAAAGCTGTATGGACTCACATTGGTCCCCGACGGTTCGGTCCACAGGTTCGACATCGGACCTTCTGACTCGGCGGACCGATCCGATAGAGACGACGGACCTCAAACTCCAAGAACGAAAGTAGTCGAGGGAAAGAGCATCGAGCGTGGGGCACTGGGAGCTGCTTGGTTCGCCGCCGCGTCGCTCGTGACTTCTCGGAAGCAGAAAGGCTATCAACAGCTTAGGGCACTGTTGCTGTCGGTAACGGCCGGAGAAGAGGTATACGTTGAAGATACGAGTATCGTCGTCCCGGGCCGGCGGGTGTCGTTCGCCGCATACGCGCTTGCGGCCGATGAGCTTCGGGGATTCCTGAGGCTGCACGGTCCCGAGTGTGGTTTTTATCAGTCCGAAGAAAAAGATAATTACGTTCGGTGGGTTCAGTGAAAGTCATCCTCGACATCGGGCACGGCCGTTCTGTGAACCGCCATGCCTCGGTTATCATCGGGCATCGCGAGTTCGCTGATGCCGTGCTCAGTGTCTCTGCAGCGGCTGAAAGGAATCGGACGGGCGGGTACATGCGCCGCCATGTAAAACAAAGTGATCTCACGCGCGGAATTGCAGTAGGCCCGAACAGTCCTCTCCGATCTCCAAGCGAGCCTGCCAAAATCAGTATCGCTGAGCATTTTCGCCAAATCTACAAACACCGCCAGCCAGAATTCGATTCTCCGGAAGTTGCGCAGGCTGATACGTTCTTTGTCCAGCCGGTCCAACTGATAATTCCTGTGAGCGATGTGGTGGCAAACCTAATGCGCCCATGCTATTCGAAGGAGGGTTTCGGTCGCTGGCGCACATTCTTTCTTGAAGACGAGCCAATTGATCAAAGG
>JACZJQ010000164.1 GCA_014860455.1 Bryobacteraceae bacterium
CCCCCTGCACGCCCCCGACGTGGTACCAGGTACTCCCTCCCAAAGATTAAGAAGACTTGACCGAAGCCCTGAGTTGGTGATCTAATGCAGCAAGTCAATCCATAGATAGCTTCCTATGAGGCTATCCTACAGACTCAGGAGGTCGCAGCATGAAGACGCTTATGCTAACGGGTCTTGCCGCTATGTTGCTGGTTGCGTCCCAACCGGCGATGGCGCAGGAAGCGCGTGGCAGTATTCAAGGGCGCGTGACGGATCCTACGGGAGCCATCGTGCCCGGTGCAAACGTAACGGTGACAAACACGGCGACGAACACATCGCGCCGCCTGACAACCAATGATACGGGCTACTACGAAGCCAACCTGCTCGAACCCTCTTCCTATACCGTTGCCGTGGAGTCGCAGGGCTTCAAGCGGAGTGTCCGCTCGGGCATCACGCTGAACGTCTCGGCGCGAATCGAGATCAACGTCACGCTCGAGTTGGGCGGTGTCGCCGAAACAGTCGAAGTCACGGCCGAGGCGCCGCTGCTTGAAACCACCTCGGCGAGCGGCGGCCGCGTTCTCGACAGCCGTCAGATCGCGAACCTGCCGTTCTCTGACACCAACCCGTTCGCCCTTTCGGCGTTGGCGCCCGGCATGATGTGGACCGGCCAGCCCGAATACCGCCGTCCGTTCGACAACGCGGGTACATCTTCTTACCGCACGATGGGCGGCGTTGGCCAGAACGAATATACGATCGACGGCATGACCGTTGTTGGCTCTGGCCGCCGCGTGGGCTTCGTCCCCCCGTCAGACTCGATTACGGAGTTCAAGCTCGAAACTTCGAACTTCGACGCCAGCCAGGGCTTCACCTCCGGCGCCGCCGTCAATGTCAGCTCCCGCTCAGGCACCAATGCCCTGCACGGCGCTCTATACAATCAACACTGGCAACAGCGCTGGAACGCAACCCCGTTCTTCACCCGCGAACCCTACGACGCCGCCGTTCGTGCCGGCACAATCAATCCGGATGTAAGGAAGAAACAGGCTACCGGCCGCTCGAACAACTACAGTCTGACGGCCTCTGGCCCGGTCTTCATCCCCAAAATTCTCAACGGCAAGGACAAGCTCTTTTGGACCTTCACCTGGAACGGCATCCGCCAGTCCAAGGCTGAAACCACTTCGTCCACCGACAGAACCGTGCCCACGGCGGCCGCCCGCACCGGAGACTTCTCCTACTTCACAACGATCACCAATCCCAACCGTTTCATCATCCACGACCCCCGCTCGGCCCGCCTCGTCGGCAATCAGGTCGTCCGCACCCCCTTCCCGGAGAACAAGGGCATCCCGGTCCTCAACCCTGCCTATGCCAACTACGTGAAGCTCTATCCGACGCCGAACAACATCCCAGGTAAGGTGACGGCCGAACAGACCCTGAACTACTTCGCCTCAGCCATGCCCAAGGACGAAAAGTTC
Organism: Bryobacteraceae bacterium; assembly: GCA_014860455.1. GTDB lineage: Bacteria > Acidobacteriota > Terriglobia > Bryobacterales > Bryobacteraceae > PNKE01. The sequence continues at coordinate 1,449 of JACZJQ010000164.1, forward strand.
AACGCCATCGTCAACCGCTACGACTGGGCCGTCACCGACAACCACCGTCTGAACGTGCGCTGGCAGTGGAACGACCGTCTGGCTGACGAGTACGATTGGACCTATGAAACCGCGCGCGGTATGCACTCCAACGGCCTCACCCGCATCAACCGTGGCGGCAACGTCGGATATGTCTGGACGGTGAATTCCTCGAACATCCTGGACATGAACCTCGGCATCTCCCGATGGGAAGAAGGCTCCCGCAACACCACGCGAGCCGGTTTCAAGGCGACTGATTTCGGCCTGCCTTCCTACATCGACGAGCGCGCCGACCAGTACACGCAGTTGCCACGCATGGAATTCGACACCATGCAGGACATCGGCGACGGATATGCCGTGATCGGCACCAAGCTGACCAACCTCGAGCTTCGTGTCGCCATGACCACCATCATGGGCAACCACTCCTTCAAGTACGGTATCCAGGAACGCAAGACCAACTTCGCCGCCGCCGGACCCGGATCCAGCACCGGCTACTTCCAGTTCCGCAACCCCTGGACCCGCGCTTCGAACGTCGACAACGTAGCCGTCAACCACGTCCATGAATGGGCGGCCTTCATGATGGGTCTGCCGAGCAGCATGAGCATCGACTCGAACGACACCTTCTACTTCCGAACCCCCCGCCGAGCCCTCTTCTTCCAGGACGATTGGCGCGTCAGCAATAAGTTCCGCCTTTCCCTGGGCCTGCGCTACGAGCGTGAGAATGGCGTCGACGAGAGCTTCAACCGCGGCATCGCCTGGACCTTCACCGACGCTGCCAGCCCCATCACCAGCATGGTGCAGTCGGCCTATGCCGCCAATCCGATCCCGGAACTCGCAGCCAGCGCCTTCAAGGCCACCGGCATTTCGAGCTATCTCGGCACCAACGGCTTCGACACAGCCACCAAGGGAACCCACGTGTTCCTGCCGAAACTCGGCGCAACCTATTCCATCAACAACAAGACGGTCATCCGCGGTGGCTGGGGCATGTATCAGGACACCCTGAACGTCTCCAACGACCGTCCCTACACCAACGGGTACACCCAGCCCACCAGCACCCCGATCAGCAACGATGCCGGCTTGACGTTCTGCTGCGGCGTGGGTGACATCGCCAACTTGAGCGCCTCGAAGACCCCAATGCACGATCCGTTCCCCGTCCGCGCGGCGAGCGGCAATACCCGCTTCGACAATCCCTACGGCTCAGCTTTGGGGGCTCTCGCGCTCTACGGCGGCGACTTCAACTCGCGCTTCTGGGAATATAAGCCGGCCCTGCAGAACCGCTGGAGAATCGGCGTCCAGAGAGAACTGGCCCGCAACCTCATGGTCGACATCTCCTACAACGGCGCCCGCTCGCTGATTCCCGTCCAGAACAGGCTCAACTACCTGCCCCAGAACTACTGGACTACCGGCAACGTCCGCAACCAGGCCAACGACAACTTCCTCAACGGTAACGTCGCCAATCCTTACAACATCAAGAATCTGGCAGGCCTGGCCACCTCCAACCCCACCCTCTACCGCTTCGTCAGCGGCCAGGGCTTTTACACCAACAACAACATCCAGCGCAACAGGCTGCTGCGAGGGTACTCCCACTACAACAACCTGCGCGACTACCAAATCGGCGGAGTGGACCGCATCGGGCGTGACAACTATCGGGACTTGCAACTCCTGGTTGAGCGCCGCATGACTGGCGGCTTCCAGACCACGTTCATGTGGACCTGGGCATCCGGCCGTTCAAAGGACTGGCTGATGAATGAGTTCGACCAGACTCCAGCCGAGCGCCTGAATGAGAATGTCCGGCCCCATTCCCTCGCATGGACCGCTGTCTACGAAACCCCGTTCGGCAAAGGCCGGAAATTCGTTTCCGACGGCGTAATGTCCCACATCATCGGCAACTGGAACTTCTCCTGGGTTTATCAGTTCACCTCCGGCCCCAGTCTCGGCGACTGGGGAAACCGCTTCTTCTACGGCGACATCAACCAACTCGAGAACCTCTGGAAGCACGAGCAAGTGCGCAGCAACGACTACTTGGCCTGGTTTGACAAGGCTCTCAGCAGCGGCAGCGTTGCGCCACCCTCAAACTTCGTCGGCTTCGAGGGCCGCTCATCGGCCCAGCCCGGAAGCTACCATGTGCGTGTCTTCCCGCAGCGGTTTGATTCGCTTCGCGAGGATTCCATCAACAACATCGACCTGAAGATCGAACGCCTCTTCCCGATCAACATCGAACGGGGCATCCGGGCGCGGTTTGCGTTCGATATGTTGAATGCCAAGAACCACACCAACTTCGGCGGACCTAACATCGACCCGACCAACTCGAACTTCGGCCGGCTGACCAGCCAGCGCGGTCTGTCCCGCGTTCTCCAGTTCACCCTGCGCTTCGAATTCTAAGTTCGATCCGCACAAACCAACTCAAACGCCCGGTTGCTCCCTGGAGCTTCCGGGCGTTTCTCAGTAGGACAGACCTCCTGCCGTGAGATCGCTGCAATAATGTCAGGATGCCGAGACTCATCACCCTGGCCATCTTTCTGCTGCCCCTCTTCCTGCTCGCCGCCACCCCTCAGAACGACATCCGCGCCCTGCTCGCCATGCAGGAACAGGCCTGGAACCGCGCCGACATCGATACCTTCATGACCGGCTACCTCGACTCCCCCGAAATAACCTTCCAGGGCGGTTCCGGAATCACGCGCGGCTATGCCGCCGTCACCGCGAGATACAGGAAGAACTACTCGAACCCTGCCAAGATGGGCAGACTCAAGTTCACCATCGACGAAGTTCGCTTGGTCACCGCGGACACGGCTGTCGTTCTCGGCGGCTTCGCCCTCACCAGAACCAAAGAGGCCGGAGGGGATGCCTCCGGCCGTTTCTCACTGGTGCTGGTCAAAACCCCGAAGGGCTGGAAAATCGTCCACGATCACACAAGCTGATCAAGCGGCCAGGCTGCGGGTGAGGATTTCAACAACCTGCTCCGGCCCAACCTCGCCCTTCTCGCCCAACTTGGCGAAACCGCGGCTCTGGAGCTTCTCGGCCACCAGCGCCGGCGTGCCGTCCTGGATGTTGTCATACTTCGCCAGCCGTGTCGGCAAGCCCATCGATTCGAAGAACTCCTCGGTCTTCGCGATCGCAGCTTCAATCCGTTCCGCCGGCGCGCCGGAAGTGACGCCCCAGATGCGTTCGGCATACTGCAACAGCTTGGCCTCTTTCTGCGCCGACTGCACCCGGAATAGGTGCGGCATCACGACCGCCAGCGTCCGCGCGTGGTCGATGTTATAGAGCGCCGTCAGTTCGTGGCCGATCATGTGCGTCGCCCAGTCCTGTGGAACGCCCGCGCCGATCAGACCGTTCAGGGCCAGCGTCGCCGACCAAACGAACGTCGCCCGGTCGTCGTAGTTCGTCGGATTGGCGAGCGTGCGGGGTCCGACTTCGATCAGCGTTTTCAGAATCGATTCGGCGAAGCGGTCCTGAATGTGCGCATCCGCCGGGAACGTCATGTACTGCTCGCAGACGTGGCAGAAGGCGTCCACAACGCCGTTGGCTACCTGCCGCGGTGGCAGAGAGAATGTCGTTTCCGGATCGAGCACCGCGAACTTCGGGTAGACGTGGACAGATCCGAAGGCCAGTTTCTCGCCCGTCTCGCGGCGGCTGATCACGGCAAACGTGTTCGACTCCGAACCCGTCGCCGGCAACGTCAGGATCGACGCCAGCGGCGTGGCCGTGTTCACTGCCGCGCCCTTGTTCAGGATGTCCCAGGGCTCGCCATCGAACGGGATCGCGGCGGCGATGAACTTCGAGCCATCAAGAACCGACCCGCCGCCTACAGCGAGGATGAGATCAATCTTTTCCTTTCGTCCGAGTTCCACGGCCTTCATCAGAGTGGCGTATTCCGGGTTTGGCTCGATGCCCCAGAATTCGATGATCGTGCGACCAGCCAGGGCGTCGATCACCTGTTGGTAGACGCCGTTCGCCTTGATGCTGCCCCCTCCGGCGGTGAGCAACACACGGGCATCGGCAGGCACTTCCTTCGCGATCGACGCGATCTGGCCCTTGCCGAAAAGGATCTTGGTGGGGTTGTAGAATTCGAAGTTGAACATGGCGGATCTGCTTCCAATCTTATGGGATGCAGCCCGCCCCGCGCCCGCCTTAGCGTTTCGGCGATGCCAGCCAGTACACCGACGCCGCGCTCAGTCCAAGAACCGTGACTCCCGCAACAGCCGTAAGCGCCAGCGCGGCTGACATCTCCGTGAGCCAGGGCACGGCCACCGCCGCGCAGACAAACATCAGCACGGCGGCCACCCGCTCAGCCACCATTGCTGGCCGCATCGCGGCTTCGGCGCGCTCGCGCCTGCGGCGCAGTTCCATCTTGTGCCACATCAGGCCCGCGTCCGGCGCCTCAACCGGGGCCATTTCTCCGGCGAAGGCTGCGGCCAGCGCCAGAGCCTCGCCGCAAGACTCGCAGCCCGCGATGTGCTCGCGCAACTCGTCAGCCATGCTGCCCGAATGCAGCGCCCGGACAGCTTCGCTCTCCCGCGTGCAGGCCATCACGTTTTTGCTCATTTCGACCCTCCCTCGAAACCCGCCTCACGCAGCAGCGCGGCGAGTTTCTGGCGCACCCGGTAGAGCAGTGGGCGGACGCTCGCTTCCTTCAACCCTGTGATCTCAGCGATCTCTCGGTGGCTGGCGCCCTCGGCATACGCCAGCCAAACCAACTCGCGCTCCCGTGGCGCGATGGTGGAAAGGACACGCTGCATGTCCAGCGAGACTGTCGAGCCGGCGTCCCGGCCATCCCCGATCTGGACCGTCTCAATCGCCGTCTCCTGGCGCGCAGGGCGCCGGAAATGATCCCGGGCCAGGTTGGTCGCCACCTTATAGAGATAGCTCCTCAGTTGCCCAGCGTCGAGCGGCGGCAGATTGGCCCGCAGCATACGGTAATACGCTTCCTGGAGGAGGTCGTCGGCGAGGTGTGCCTGACCCGTGATCCGGCTCAGATAGGCCTTCAGCGGGCGCGCGGTCTCGGCATGGAACTGGCGGAACTGTTGCTCCGTCATGGCGAGTCCGCGCTCGCCGGCGGCCGCGTCATCAGGCACGGCCGCCGTTGCTGGGAGTGTGCCGGTCATCCGGGGATTCTCCACTTGAGACGTCCCCGTCAGCCGATCTGTTCTGTCTTTTCGCCATTGATAAGGTTGAACTTGCGGCTGAGGTAGTAGGAAGCCCCGCCGCCGGCCAGCAGGCCGAATCCGGCCGTCAGCAGCAGAATCCCAAACGCGTTCACGCCGGCGACCTGCTCGCGGTCGCGCTGTGCGTCGTGGAGGATCATCCATTCCTTCTCCGGATCCCCCGCAGCGACACGCTGATGGGCTTGGTAGTCAGGTGTCGGCATTTGCGTGCTGACGGCCATGAAGCCTGCTCCCAGGACCACAGCCAGCATTCCGGCTTGCACGGCGTTCAGGATGCGGTTGTAGGCCATGGGCCTCGGCGCTTCGATCGCCTTCAGAATCCCATGCGAACCCTCCGATTGCAGCCAGGCCATCACCTCCTGGTGCGAGCCGAACTTGTCGAGCACCTTGTTATAAAGATCAAATTGCAGCTTCTCGGTCTTCGACCGTTTGAAGTGCTCCAGGCCTGCCTTGAGGATCGTGACCACCCCCACGATCAGGCTCACCAACACCGTCATGATTGCGAATCTTTCATCCATTTGGACTTGTCTCCTTAAGCGGGTTTCCACAGGTAGAACGTGCCGGGCCAGTGGAATGTGAACAGGGAGCATGAGACATGTGAATTCATTCATTAATCTCTTGTCATGCAATTAAAGATCTGTTACCTTTGGGGCGACAGGGGTTCGTGGTCCTCCGTATGATCAAAACCTCCAATGCGCGGGGCAGCGAGGTTAGAAGCCCGTTCGAACTGAAGAGGGAGTTGGACGGCAGATCTGCGCTTGCGGCGTCTGGAGCGGGTCCGTTAGGCCCTGAGAGTGCGCGGAACCACGGAGAACATTCCACTGTTAGGAGGTAAGTCAATGCTCGACAATCGAAGACTGCCCGGCGGTTTTATTCTGGCCGCTTTGGCGTTAACGCTTCTGGCTGCAGCGCCGGCATGGTCTCAGGAGGTCAGCGCCAGCATCACCGGCGTGATCACCGATTCATCTGGCGCAGTCGTGCCGTCGGCCAACGTTACGGCGAAAGACATGGCCCGCGGCACCACATACGAAATGACAACGAACGACTCCGGAATCTTCCTGTTCCCGCGCGTTCCTCCCGGAAAGTATGAAGTGAAGATCGAGGCCAAGGGCTTCAAGACGTCCATCCGTTCGGACATCGTTCTGGAAGTGAACCAACGCGCCCGTATCGACACAAGCCTCGAGGTCGGCGCCATCACGGAATCAGTGAACGTGACCGGCGAGCCTCCGCTGCTGCAGACCGACACGACGATCGTCGGTTCGACGATCTCCACGAACAAACTGACCAATACCCCGCTGATCAGCCGCAACTACATCACCCTGACTCTGCTTGCCGCTGGTGTGACGACCACCAACCCTTCGGGCATGAACAACGACCAGCGCACGGGCGGCGGCGGCCGTCCCTATGTGAACGGCAACCGGAAGGAAGCCAACAACTTCCTGCTCGACGGCATCGACAACAACCAGGTATCGGACAACCTGACGTCGTATCAGCCGAACTTGGACGCCATCTCGGAAGTGAAGATGATCACGAACAACGCCTCGGCGGAGTTCGGCAACTTCCAGGGCGGCATCATAAACGTGATGATGAAGTCGGGCACGAATGAGTTCCACGGGTCGGCGTTCGAGTTCTTCAAGAACGACAAGTTGAACGCGAATTCCTGGGCGCGCAATTGGACGATCGATCCGGCGACCGGCCAGAGCCTCCGGCGAGTCGGGGTCCGGTACAACGCCTTTGGCGGCACGTTCGGCGGCCCGGTGGTCATTCCTGGGGTTGTCGACGGAAGGGATAAGCTCTTCTTCTTCGTCGACTATCAGGCAGTACGTAGACCGTATCCGCGCAATCTTGGAATCCGGACCGACATGCCGTTGGAGTTTCGGAGCGGCAACTTCTCCAAGCTGCTGGATCCAAGTTCAGATCCGGCCCTGGCCGGAAGGACGGCGAGACAACTCTACAACCCCTTCTCCCTGACGGCCGGCGGCGTGCGCACGCCCTTTGCCGGCAACCTGATTCCTCTGAGCCTGCAGAGCCCAGTGGCAAACAAGCTGTTTGCGGACACCGCGCTCTATCCCGCTCCCCTGACGTCGGCTCTGCGCCAGAACGCACAGAACGTGGGTTGGAGCAAGCTGAACAGCGACCAAGGCGACGGGAAACTGGACTGGAAGATGACTTCCAAGGACGACTTCTCGGTCCGCTATTCGCAGGGCATGCAGGACATCCCCGGCTTCAACAGCCACCCGTTGGTTTTCAATTCTTTCAACCAGTCGCCATTCAAGGCCGGCGTGTTGAACTGGACCCGGACGGTTTCGGCCAGCATCGTGAACGAGGCGCGGTTCGGCATCAACCGAATCGTCCTTTTCAATGGCGGCGCGAACAAGGAAGGCTACGGCGACCTGAATCAGAAGTACGGCATCGCCGGGGTCAATCAGGATGGCCTCTTGGGCCTCAACTTCACGAACCAGACCTTCACGAATTCGATCGGCAGCGCGAACATCGGCACTCAGCAGTTATTCGCCAATGCCACGTTCCACTTCGCCGACAACCTGACGTGGATCAAGAATCGGCACATGATGAAGATGGGCGGCCAGGTGCTCCGCCAGCGGATGAACACCTTCTATGCCGGCAACAACGGCCGCACCGGGTTCATGACCTTCACCGGCAGGTTTACGGGCCTGAACTCCGGCACGGTGAACGGCTGGACGGACGCCGACTTCTTCCTGGGATTGCCTGAACTGATCGGCAAGGGCCTGCAGAGCGGCACCTGGGGTCACCGCAAGACCATCTGGGGCGCCTACTTCCAGGACGACTGGCGCGTCACCGACAAACTCACCCTGAACCTCGGGCTGCGTTGGGAATACCACACGCCGCTGGTTGAGGTGAACGACCGGCAGGCGAACTTCTCGCCCTTCAGCGGCGATCTTCTGCTGGCAGGCAGAGACGGCAACAGCCGCGCGCTGTATGCGCCTTATAAGAAGGACTTCCAGCCGCGCTTCGGCTTCGCCTACACGATCATGGAGAAGACGGTTCTGCGTGGCGCGTACACGATCAGTTCGTTCATGGAAGGCACGGGGACGAACCTGCGCCTGCCGATGAATCCCCCGTTCAACTCCGAGTTCGAGGGCCGTTCCGACAACCCGAACTTCAATCTGCCCCTGACCAATTCCAGCCAGGGGTTGAGTACACTCTCACCCACAGATCCCTACCGCGGAATCAACGTCCGGCTCTGGGATCCATTCATCCGGCCAGCGAACACTCAGCAGTGGAACCTGACCATCGAGCGGCAGTTCGGATGGCAGACTGTTGCCAGCATTGGCTATGTCGGGCAAAAGGGCACGCACCTGGTTGTCCCCATGCCCTACTATCAGCGCAGGCTTCTGGCGGGTGGCGGCACCGAACGCAGCCCGTATCTTTGCTGCAACCCGTTGCTTGCCAACATCACGCAGATTTCCGGCACGGAATCGAATGGCAACCAGCGCTATGACGGGATGCAGGCTTCGCTGAACAAACGGCTGTCGAGCGGCATCGAGTTCCAAGCGAACTACACCTGGTCCAAGGGTATGAGCGATGCGATCGGTTATTACGGCGAGGGCGGCCAGTCGGCTTCACAATCGGCCTACTGGCAGTATCTCTATGACCGCAAGGCCGAGTGGGGTCCTACCTACTTCGACGCCCGTCAGATGTTCACCCTTTCTCACGTTTGGGCCATGCCTTTCGGCAAAGGCCAGAAGTACATGACCGATGCCCCTGCCGTGGTTGACGCCATCTTGGGCGGCTGGCAGTTGGGCGGCATCCTGACGCTGCGCAGCGGCTTCCCGCTGACGATTCAGTCTTCCGACAACTCTGGCACCAACTCGCGCGGCGCCCGCGCCAGCGTCGTGGGCCAGGGAGGCAAGACCCTGGGCGAGGTCGGACTCAGGTCAAGGTGGTTCGAAACCTCCACGTATGTCCGGCCGACGGCCGGCACCCTCGGCACTGTCGGAATCGGCACGGAACGCGGACCCGGCTTCAAGGTATACGACGTCAGTATTCAGAAGCAGTTCCCGGTGGGTGAACGCGTGCGGATCGAACTGCGCGGCGAGTTCATCAACCTGTTCAATACGCCTCAGTTCAACGGCCCGAACCGGAGCGTGACTTCGGCCACTTTCGGTGAGTTGACTGGCGCGCAGTACGAACGTAACGGGCAGTTGGTGCTTCGCATCAGCTTCTAGTCAAGACCGATTCCGCACGGCTCCTGCCGTGTGGGCGACCTCAAGGCCGGCTTCTTTGCAAGGGGCCGGCCTTTCCGTTTGGCGGCCAAGTCTCTGCATACCTATATGTGGTAGCGACACGGCCGGCGTGCGACTTGTGCCATGCCGGAGCATGGAGCAGGGCCTGTATACAGAAGTGCCAGGGGTGAGAGGGGCGCGTTGCGTTGCGGCGGAGACGCGGGCCACCGGGCCCGTCACGTCTGCATGCAAGAGCGAGACGAAGCGGACGTGTTTCGGCCAGACTTCACCGGGCGGCCGGCAAGGCGAAGGTCCGACGACTTGTCCTTCGCGCCGGCCTACTGAGCGGCAGGGCGGAAGACGAAGTCCTTCACTGCGTATTCGTCGGCGCGACCCAGGCCGCGGCCGGAGACGAAGAAGCCGAAACGGCCGGCGCCGAGGCCGGAGCCCTGGAACTGGTCGGCTGCGGTCCAGGCGCCGCCCTGGCGGAGTTCCTGCCGGATGCGACCGTCTTCGATCACGATGCGGACCTCGAACTCGTCCAGGTTGGCGAAGCCGTGCGGTACCTGTGAGGCCACGCGCTCCCGGCCGTTGACCACTTCCGATCGAACCACCTGCTTGTCGTCCACGCGGTAACGGACATGGTTGCGCGGGTCCTTATAGTTGACCACCCAGACCGCTTCCTTGCCCCGCCGCAACTGGAACGAGAACTGCACGGTCCCGTTCGAGGGCGGCGTCGAATAGAGGACGAAGTTGCCGCCGCGGCGGACCCGCCACTGGCCGTCCGCAATCCAGGAACTGATGTCGGCGAAGTCCTGAATGCCGCGCGGCGGCGGCGCCTGCTTTTCCGCCTGCGCGGCCAGTGCCCGCAAAGCGACCGGTACGCTCGAGTTCGACCCGGCCGTGACCTGGAAGTTCACCACGGTCGAGGCGTGGCCAGGGGCCGAAACAGAGAGGATGTAGGCGCCTTCCTGAAGGGTCATGGAAGTCTGTGTGACCGCCTGGGCTTGGCTTTCCGCCTCGCCGCGGCGGCGCAGGGTCATGCGCGAACCCGCCGGGGTCACTTCAAACCGGACGATGCCGGTCGCCGGCTGCGGGAAGGCCAGATCAGAGGCGCCGATCGAAACAGGCTCGCCCGGACGCAATGTCCGGGTCACGGCCGCCGAGCGGACGTTGTTCCGCCGCAGTTCGAAGCTATGCTGGCCCGGCGGCAGATCGAGCGTCAGGCTGCCGCCGGCGGGAATCGATCCCGCGGGGGCGTTGTCAATCACCACTTGAGCGCCTGCGGGCCCGGTAATGGTGACCGCGGCGAGGCGGACCACCGCCCGAACCCTGAGCGCGACCTTCGTCTCCTCGCCCGCCTTCACCTCGACGCTCGCCGCCGGCGGTGACTCGAATCCGTCCTTCAAAACCTCAATCTTGTAAGTCCCCGGCTTCAGACTTCCGATCCGGATCTGCCCGTTGCGCGACTTCAGCCAATGCCTGTATCCGTTCACCTTTGCGATCACCTGGTCCTCGCCGGTGGCGATCAGAACCGAGCCTGTGCCCGCGCTGCCTTTGCTGAGGATGAACGCCTGAACCACTGGCGCGCCTCCGCTCACGGAAACAGGGATGGTCCGGCTGGCCGTTCCATCGCTGATGGTGACCTGGTGCGAACCCAGCGAGATCCCGCTGAAAACGGCCCCGGCGCCGGCAAGCGGCCGGGCCTCGCCGCCGTCCATTGAGGCTTGGGCAGACGGAATATTCGAATGGATTGTGATCTGGTCCCTGAAGGTGTGGATCAGCAGAATATCGGCCGACTTGGAGTCGATTGCGGCGGCTATGGCGGGCATCGAGTTGCCTGCCAGTTGCAGCCCCACAGTCGCGGTCGCCTGCGGGCCTGTCAGGGCGAGGTCGTAGTTTCCGTCGTTCAGGCTGTCGACAACGAATTCACCGGCTGCGCCCGGGTTCATCGGACGCCCGGACAGCGTGACGCCGCTGAGTTCGAGATCGCTGTAAACGCGCACACTGGGCCGCCAGGGATTCAGGATCAATCCAACGCCCGTGGGCACGCCGCTCTGGACATTCAAGGGTGTGACGACGGGCTCATAGCCGTCGAGTTCCGCGCTGATCTGGTAATCTCCCGGCTGGAGACGCAGCGTCAGGTTCGACGTGCCCTTCGTCTCGCCGCCGATCACGATGCGAGCGCCAGGCGGTGTTGTCCGGATTTCCACTTCCACGGCATCGCCCGTCGACACTGAACGCCGCCAAAGCGCGAATAGACTGACCAGGACGATCAACACAGCCGCGCCAATGAACGCGTTCCGCATCGTGTTCGACGCCTTCTTTGCCGCGGCTGAAGGTCTCGATGCCGTGCGCTGCGCCGGAGGCGCCGCTGGTGTCGGCGGCCCGGCCGGGGCAGGCGAGCTGGATGGGGGAGGCGAAGCCGCTTCGGCGGCGCCGAAAAAGAACGGATCGGGGGAAGAAGATCCCGGTCCGCCGGAAGGCGTAGGCTCGGAGAACAGCGGAGGCGAAGGCGGCTCTGGTGGCCCGCCGAAGAGTGTTTCGGCCTGAGGCGGCGCGGTCCCGGCAGGCGGCTCGAACAACGGCGCTGACGGCGATTGCACAGGCGGTGCCGGTTGCGGCGGCGGAGGGGCTTGGGCGGCCCGGGCGCGGGCGATCTTCTCGCGGATGGAAGCGACCAGGGCAGAGCACTCGGCATCGTCGAACCGGCTGATCTCAATGGCATCAACCTGGGTCGTAATTCGTCCGGAATCGGCGGCCGTGACGGTGGATGCCTCGACATCAAGCGACCTGAGCAGGTCCAGGTCCTTCTCCCTGGCGCTCTTCGGCGCCGGCGGCGGGGTGGCGGGTGAGAGTGAATCCATCGCCTGTTTCAGGCGTGTTTCCTCCGGATACGTGAACAGCCCTTGCTGCAGGATCGCCTTCGCGCCGTCCACCTCGCCGATCGCCTGCAGTTTGGCCGCCTGGCCCGTGCACCATTCCACAAACTGGTCGCGTTCCGTGGCGCCGAGATCGGCCCGCAGCCTCAACCCGGTCTCATTCGCCGGATCGGCCTTGAGCAGTTCGTCCAAGGCGGCACCGGCGCCAGGCGAGTTCTGGCCCGCCAATTGGACCGCCCGTGCCTGGAGGGCGGCCGTCAAGGCGGACCGGACTTCGGCGTTGGAAGGGTCGATCTGGCCGGCTTGCCTCAGAAGCGAAACCGCCTCCTCGTACATGCCTTCAGCCATCATCGATTGAGATCGATTCAGTAAGCCGAACACCTGGTCGTCCACTTCCTGCCCCCTTTCTGCGAATGCGCCAACCGCATGCCGTTTCAGGCGTGGGGCGCGGGATCCGAGGCCGGCGTATCGGGCCTCGGAGATCTCCGGACCGCCAACGCAAACAGATTACTACACCCCGCTACGGGTGAGAATCTCCACCGGCAGGCCGGCTGCTATTTTTTGTACTTTTCAGCCTTCTTCGGCTTCTGAGCGGTCTTCTTATTGACGCCCTTTCCGCTGCCGGCCGCGCCGCCCGAATTGATCTTAACCATCGTCCCCTGGATGGTCACGCCGGCCGGGCCAATATCGATAAAACCGCCCGCACCCTTAATTGAAACCTGCATTCCCCCTTCGATCACCACCTTCGTGCCGCCCTTGATGTGAACCTCCTGGCCCGCCTCCAACGCCGCATCGCTGCCGACCGAGATCGAAGTGGCCGTGCCTGAACTGATGGAGATGTCCTTGCCGACGGTGATCACGCAGTTCTCGCCGATCGTGGCGTCGTGGTTCTTGCCGATCTCTTCCTTGTGGTTCTCGCCGACAAAGCAGTGGTGGTCGGTCCCGGTTTCAAAGACGGTCTCCTTCTCGACCGATATCTCAAGGTCTTTTTCGGCGTGAAGGACGACATTTTCCTCGCCCTTGGTGTCGTCGAAGCGCAGTTCGTTGGCGTTATCCTGGCCTCCGCCCTTGGTGGACCGCGTCTTGAAACCGCTCCAGTTCTGCTTGTCGGGCAGCTTCCAGGCCGGCATCTGATTGGCGTTGTAGACGCGGCCGGTGATGATCGGCCGGTCGGGATCGCCCTCGATGTAATCGATGATCACCTCCTGCCCGATCCTCGGCAGCCACATGCCGCCGTAACTCTGGCCGGCCCAGGGCTGCGAGACCCTGACCCAGCAACTGCTGCCTTCGTCTTTCTTGCCGACACGGTCCCAATGGAACTGGACCTTCACCCGGCCGTACTTGTCGCAGTAGATCTCTTCGCCCTTCTTGCCCACCACGGTCGCCGTCTGCACGCCGCGCATGATGTGCTTGGGCGTCTTGCGCGGCGGGCGGTAGGGGACATCAAACGGGATGCATCGGAACGTGTTCGAGTATCGCCCCGTCCGGCCCTGGTCTTCGGGCAGGAAGTTCTCTTCCTCGCCTGAGTGAACCACCTCGGTTATGACATAGGACTTGTTCTGTTCCCGCCGCTCATGGCCCGTCAGGTCGAACTTGAAACCCGGCATCAGCGACCGCGCACAGCTCGTCCCGCGGACGAACTCCTCATCGGTCTCTTCCTCTTCCATACGCAGGCGGACCCACGCAGATCCCTCGCCATGCTCCTCAAACTCGCCCGGATAGTCATACACCTCGAACTTGTCGTTGCCCGTGGCCCGGGACCGGGCCGGAACTTCGCTGTGCATGTCCGAATCCGGCTTCTCGAAGTTGTAGTCACGGTGACTGTACTTGCCGCTGCGGATGTTTTTCTCCGGATCCCAGGAGAAGATGGTGTCCTCGCTGCGCTTGTAGCCGCGGCCGAAGGCGCGTTCCACCTTTATCCGGGCCTGGTGGGGACACGGCTTGTGGGCTGCGGGCGAGTCGGAGATCACCATCGTGTGCTTGCCCTGCTTCTGCTCGAAGAAGTAGTAGATACCCTCGATCTCCAGCAGGCGGTTGACGAACTCGAATGCGGTTTCGCGATACTGCGTCAGGTACGTCCAGGGGCCATAGTTGCCGGTGTTGCGCAGTTCGAGCCGGTAGTCGGTGAAACCGAACTTCTTGAAGACCCACTCGACCACTTCAGGCACGGTCTTGTTCTGGTGGATGTAGCAGTCCGCCGTGCGCGTGAGCAGCCACAGCCAGGGCACGACTTCAAGCCGGTATTGCGCAAGGTGCCCCGTCGGCGGCAGCGACTTGGCCCGCCGCACATAGCCGTTGAAGTAGCGGAATGAAGTCTCGTCGGACTGCCGGATCGCCACTGTGATCGGCTTGCCGACCACCTTTGACACGTCCAGCTTCGGGTCGTCGCTGACGGCGTCCACGCTGAAGAAAAACGCTTCGCTCATCGCCTCGCGCCCGTGCAGTTTCCTCACCAGCAGCTTGTCCTTGCCCAGCGGCGTGTCGATGTAGAAAAGTCTTTGATGTTGACTCAGTGCCTCAGCCATGGCGCACCTCCCTGTTCAAGCCCTGCCGAGGGAAACGGCATTCCCGCGGCAGAGCCGGTCATGTCCGGTCAGAGGATTCAATCTACGATGCGGTGTAGGTGAACCCTCCATCGGCGGCGGTAGAGACGTGGAAGGCGGACGGCTTGTCCCCTTCGGCCATCCTGGTGAGCAACTGCCGCGAGATGTCGGGCAGCAGCGTGTTGGTCAGGATGTTGTCGACGTTTCTGGCGCCGCTTTCCACTTCCGTGCAGCGCTTGGAAACCTCTTCCACCACCGCGTCGTCCCAGGTGAGCCGGATGCGGTGATTCTCGTTCATCCGGCGTTGGATCTTGCCCAGCTTCAGTTTGATGATCGTTTTCAGCGCCTCGTCGCGGATCGGGTAGTAGGGGATCAGCACCATGCGTCCGAGGAATGCCGGCTTGAAGATCTTGTCGAGTTCCGGCTTCAACGCCTTGATGAGGCCCGACGGCGCCGGAGCCGTTTCCGGGTCGGCCAGCAGTTTCATCATGGAGTCGGTGGCGGCGTTCGAAGTCAGCAGGATGATGGTGTTCTTGAAGTCGATTTCGCGGCCCTCGCCGTCCTCCATGTGGCCCTTGTCAAAGACCTGATAGAAGAGTTCGAGCACGTCGGGGTGGGCCTTTTCAACCTCGTCAAACAGCACCACTGCGTAGGGCCTGCGCCGCACGGCTTCGGTGAGCACGCCGCCCTCGCCGTAGCCGACATATCCGGGAGGCGACCCCTTCAACGTCGAGACCGTGTGCGCCTCCTGGAACTCCGACATGTTGATCGTGATCAGGCTCTTCTCGCCGCCGTAGTAGATGTCGGCCAGAGCCAGGGCCGTTTCAGTTTTGCCGACGCCGCTCGGCCCCACCAGCATGAACACGCCGATCGGACGGTTAGGATCGTCGAGACTGGCCTTGTTGGTCTGGATACGCTGTGCGATCACGTCCAGCGCATGGTTCTGCCCGATGACGCGCTGGCCGAGAATCTTCGCCAGGCTCAGCGTGGTGTTGATCTCGTCCTTCAACATCTTGCCCACCGGAATGCCGGTCCAGGCCGAGATCACCTGGCCGACGATGCTGTTGTCCACGCACACGCGCATCAACGGCGACTCGCCCTGCAGGGCGTCGAGTTCGGTTTCGAGCTTGGCCAGTTCCTCCTGCATGGAAAGCGGCGGCTCAGTCGCTTCCGGTCCTGGAGCAGGGGCTTGCACGGGTACGGCTTGCGGATCAGCAGCGGAAACGGCCCCCTGTGTCTGAGAATCGAACGAAACTTCCACTCTTTCCTTGGTCACTGGCTCCGGCGCGACTGCTTCCGCTGATGGCGCCGGCGCCTCCTCCACGGATTCCGGCTCCGCGCCGGCCGACTCTTCCAGTTGCATCCTCAGATCCCGCATGCGCTTGACCAGATCGGCTTCTTTCGCCCACCGCTCGTTCAAGGCTGCAAGCTCGGCATCCGCCGCTGTCTTGCGCTCGGCGATCTGCTGGAGTCTCTCGCCGTGGTCGGCGCCGGCGGCGGACTCGCGCTCAAGGACCCGCAACTGAACGGCCAGATCGTCGATCTCGCGCGCCAAGTCCTCGATCGCGGGCGGCGTCGCGTTCTGTCCCAGCGCGAGCCGGGCGCAGGCCGTGTCAAGCACGCTGACCGCCTTGTCAGGCAACTGGCGACCGGCGATGTAGCGATGCGAGAGGCTGACAGCCGAGGCGACGGCCTCGTCGAGAATCCGCACGTTATGGTGGCGCTCAAGCGAAGCCACCACGCCCCGCAGCATCACGCTGCACACCGCCTCGGTCGGCTCTTCCACTTTCACGACCTGGAAGCGGCGAGCCAGGGCGGCGTCCTTCTCGAAGAACTTCTTGTACTCAGACCATGTAGTGGCCGCGATCGTGCGCAACTCGCCACGCGCCAATGCGGGCTTCAGCAGGTTGGCCGCATCGTTTTGGCCCTCCGCGCCGCCCGCGCCGATCATGGTGTGGGCCTCGTCGATGAACAGGATGATCGGCGTCGGCGAGGATTTCACCTCATCGATCAGGCCCTTCAACCGGTTTTCGAACTCGCCCTTAATCCCCGCTCCGGCTTGCAGCAGCGCCAGGTCGAGCGACCGGATCGCCACATGCTTCAAAGGAGGCGGAACGTCGCCGCGCGCCACGCGCAACGCAAATCCCTCCACCACGGCCGTCTTGCCGACGCCGGCCTCGCCCGTGAGGATGGGATTGTTCTGCCGGCGGCGCATCAAAATGTCGATGATCTGGCGGATCTCGGCGTCACGGCCCAGCACCGGGTCGAGCTTGCCTGAGCGCGCCTGCTCTGTGAGGTCCGAGGTGAACTGGTTCAGGTTCTCGGTCTTGCCGCCTCCGCGAACCGCCGCCGGACCTTCTTCGCCACCCTCCTCATACTCCTCAGCCTCGACTCTCCCAACGTCTTCCGACGTGCCAGTGACGATGCCCGCGAATTCAGATCTGAGATCGGCTGCGTTGATCCTGCCGATCTCGCGGCTGGACTCCCGGATCATCCTCCACAGGTTCGGCGACTGCGTCAGGGCCAGGATGGCGTGGCCGCTGCGGATCGAGCGCGCCCCGTATTCAAGTGACCCCAGCGTCCAGGCCTCGGTGAACATCTGCATGAGGTCAGGGCTGAAGGCGGGCGTACGGGAATTGCCGCGCTTGAACTTGTCCAGGCTGTGGTTCAACTCGCTGTTCAGCCGCGACGGGTCGATGCCGAAGTGGTGGAATATCTTCGCGCTGTCGTTGTCAGAGTGCTCAAGCAAACGTATTACGAAGTGCTCGATCTCCACGTTGTAATGGGTTCTCGCCACGCACAGGCCTGCAGCCGATTCCAGTGTCTGCCTGCATGTGTCGTTGAGCTTGGATATCAGGGATTTCAGACTCGCAGCCATGGTTTCATGTCTCCTCTTGCAGCCGGAACATCGTTTGGTCCGGGTCGTTCGCCAGCGGTTTTCGTTTCGCCCAGCTCAGCCATCCCAGCCGTGGGGCTGTCGGACCCCCGGCGCCCAGTTCGCAGTCCGGCGCATCCTCGCGCCGCAGTACGAGCTGGATGTCAAAGTCTATATCCTGCCCGGCGTAGAAACGGCACATTGCCTGGAGCTTCAGGAATGCTTTCCCGTCCGGCAGGAACTCCAGGTACCTATCCAGGCCCATCGGACCCAGCCTCAGCCGCGCGGCCGACTGCGGATCCCAGACCTCGTCGCCAGCCACCGCTCCGCCGCCGAGCATCGTCGACTCGCTGCCGTCGATGTCCTCTTCCACCAGACGGCACAACATATCGGGCTCCAGCGGCCGCCATGAGCCGACAAATTGAATCACTTCGACTTCCGTTTCGAAGTAATCCTCAATCATCTGTTTCAGGCCCTGCGCCGAGCGCGGCTTCTGGCTGAGCAGACCGGCGTAGTAAATGTACGCCCGGTCATCCACAGGCTGGCGGTCGCGCAACCCAGCCGTGCCCAGGCCGGCGACATCCAACAGGTTGTGCGTGAGTCCTGCGATCTCGCCTCGCTCGTAGGGTACGGCAAACCGGTACTTCTCCCAGCAGCGGTAGAAAAGCGACACCATCCGGTGGTTGAACAGGTCGAGGAAATCCGCCAGCGTATGGTCGCGGCTGCGCAGCCGGTGCACGGCGTATGCGGTGTAGAAAACCGGCAGTTCGCCCACTGGCCCGGTCAGGCCCATGAAGTTCACCGACATCTTCGGCGGCGCATCCTCGCGAAACTCAAGGTTCTGAATCTGGCTTGCCGGGAAGCCCAGGCTCTGGTGCGCGGCGAATCGGACCGCCTCTTCCTGGGGGTTCGAGAACCTGCCCACGGCGCTCTGCTTCCCGGCGGCGCGCTGCAGCAGCCGGACTGCCTGAAAGAACCGGAACTCCTGCGGCGTTTCCTCCAGACGTTGTGGCAACAGACGGGATTCGCTCATAGCAGAATTCCCTGTCCTGCCCGCGCCGGCCATCGCCGGATCGGGCCCCGCTTGCGCTGCATGCTGCGCAGTTCGAGCTGGCTGAAACTGTTCAGCGACGTGTACAGGCCCAGAAACCGCTCAAGCACCGAGCCGAACAGGAACACGCCCGCGCCGACAAAGTACTCCTCATCCACCGTCAGCGTCACCCGAGTCCCCCGCACGAACGCCAGCCCAGCCTCACTAGCCACCCGCGCGAACTGGCGTTTGCTCTCAACCGAGGCCAAGCCGTCGATCTGGCGGTCGAACGATCCGCTGGTCAGCGGCGCGTACAGGCGCAGGATCTCCTGCAACGCTTCCTTGCCCTCTTCGACGATTGAAAGATAATTCAGCGATAGGTGAGAGATCAGCCTCCAGAACGCCGCCGATCCCGTCGCCGGGCGGATTGTGTTCGTGGGCTTCCTCAAGGCCACGATCCGGCCCACCGGATTTGCGCCCTCGAGGTCGAAATCGCCCTGCTCGCTGCCGAGCGGCAACCGCTGCGGGATCTCGCGGTTCGTGCAAAGGCAACGCACCGTCAGCGTGTCATATTCCGGCATTCGCGTCCGGCCTTCGAGATCCACCATCTGAAGCAACAGCTCCGTGCCTCCATCCAGGCTCGCCGCCGCCTCCCTCCTTACCGCGTGCCAGAACAGCCGCTCCTCGCCCTGTTGGCGGCCGGCGTGCCGGTATGAGAAAAACGGTTCGAATTCGATGACGTCCATCGACCTCGGATTGGTCGCCACGACGCTTTCGATCGAGAAGACTTCAAGCATTTCGCGCCTGCGAGCGTCGGGTACAACCGGGTACTCAGGTTTGGTCTGATCCACCATGATCGGATCGGCGGTGTGCGGGAACAGGTTGATGGCCGGGATGCAGTTCAAACGGATGGTCCGCTGGCTGACGCCGAGTTGGAGGATCGGTTCCCAGTCGTTGCGCTCGCACGACGACATCAGAAAAATCACTTCCACCGCCTGTCCGGCCTCGATCGACTTCAACTCGTCGAGACCCTCCAGACGGTAGAAATGGAACTTCTCAGGGAAGGCAAAATACTCCTGCAGCAGCCGGTATCCGGTGAACGACCGCTTCGGATACGGCAGCATGGCCTCGTCTTCCTCGAATCCGAAAGGCAGCAGCCGCGAGGGCGGCAGCGTCAACGTCCGGCTTCTGGCTCCAGGCGAGACATCGCGCACAAGGATGCGCCTGGTGTTGTTGCCAAGCAGTTCGTAAAGCGGACAAACGACGCCCGCCTCGCCGTTCAGGTGCAACAACAGCGACTTGATGCCGAGTGACGAAAACGTGTTGTTCGCGCCGCATTCAAGGCGAAGCCGAAGCGCATAGGCGGTGTCGGAGGATTTCACCGGCGGGTCCAGCCGCTCGGGCGTGGTCCACTGAGCCTCGGCGAGCCGGATCGGCCACATCTCCAGGTTTCCACATGTCCTGAACTGGCAGCGGTAGCCGTGCACCGGGCGCGCCAGCAGCGATGTGCCGCGCGGCAGTTCCAGCGCCGTGGTCATCTGTGTCTGCTGCGGATCGAGGTGAAACTCGGCGATGGTCATCGACGGCAGCGGCCGGATGAAGTGCGGGAACAGGATACCAAGCAGAGACTGCGTCAGTTCCGGAAACTCGTCGTCGATCTTCAGGTGCAGCCGCGCTGCCATGAAGGCGAAGCCTTCCAGCAGGCGCTCGACATGCGGATCCTCGCAGTGGCTGGCTTCGAGTTGCAGCCGCGCCGCCACTTTCGGGTACTTTTGGGCGAACTCCGCGCCCATCTTGCGCAGATAGGCAAGCTCCCGCTCGTAGTAGTTCAGCAGTTCGTCACGCACCGGCTCCCCCTTCGACGGTGTAGCTACCGCTTGCCAGCTCCAGCGTGGTGTCGAACTGAATCCTCTCCGGCCCGGTGTCGATCAATAGCACTCCCTCGATCTGAAACTTCAGGATCCTGTTGGTCCCGGCCAGTGGAATCATGTTGACGATCACGTTGGACAGCCGCGGCTCGAACTTCGCCACGGCCTCTTCGAGCAGATTCGCGAGCAGGCCCTGGTCCTTCGAAGTGCCGAGGGAGTAGGAGGTCAGGTCCGGAAGGCCGTACATATACAGCGAGTACTGCACTTCCTTCATCCATTCCTGCGGCTCCTGAATCGAGCGCCGGGTGTTGAGCAGCCACTCCAGATCGCGCCGCAATGACGCCTTGATGGCTCTCAGCACCTGGGCGCGCGGCGGACGGGCTTCGCTCCGGTTGGCCGGCTCATCGTCCGTCAGGCGGTCCAGCAGTGCGGGAAGGATCTCCTCTCTGTCTTTCCAGTCCGCCATTTGCCGTACCTCGACCCGTCTAGCCTAACTCGAATGCTCGCACCGGATCCAGGCGGCAGACGGTGGCGTAGATACGCTGGCGTTCGTCGCCGTCCACGCCCAACTCCTGCAAGCACCTGTAATAAAGCACCAGAGGATTCACAACCACGGCAGCCGGTTCCCAATCCTCCAGCCTCCTCTCGAAAATCTCCGTCGTCACCTCCTTCAATATCGGAAACGCCACCGCCGCCCTGCCGGCCTGCATCAGGATCTGCGCCTGCTCCACCTGCCACTGGAACTTGCCCCGGCCGCTGGTCTCCAACTTCATCTGCCGCGCCACGAGCGCCAGTGCCACTTCGTGCCGGCCCTTCTTCACCGCCTCGCGGATCAGATCTTCCGCTGACGGTTCGGCCTCGGTTACGGTCGCCTTCCGCCCCTCGCCGCTAGATATGCCCGCCTGCGTGAAGTACTCCCGCGTTTGCGGGCTCGCGGCCTGCGTATCGTCGTCCATCGCCGACTGGATCAGGTCGGGATACTCTGCCAGCAGCGCCCTCAGATCTTCGCGGACCGCCTCGCTCGCCTTGCTATAGGCCTCGCCGAGGTTCTCCATTGCCAGCAGCGTGTAGCGTTGGATATCCAGCCATCCCCGGCCGGCCTCGGTCGCCATCGCCTCCTCGGATGCTTCCAGCAGCTTCTCCCAATCCGGCTCGAGCGAGAGTCTCTTCAGGTTCTGGCGCGTTCCCAGCGGCGCTGCAACCAGCAAAGACCAGTTCGGCGACGGCCCTGAAGCCCGCAATTCGCCCCAACGGTAGCCGCGCAACATCAAGTAGGATGCCGGGTTTGTGGGGTCCTGGCTTCTGAGCCATTTTGCCGCGGCGGCGATGCGGTTGGCGCAGTCCTCGGCGCTCTCGGGTTCGACGCCGTAACTGCCTGACGACCATCCCCGGCTCGGCTCTTCCCTGTAGGTCTGCCGTGGCGCCGGTTCGTAAACTTCAGCCGCCGGCTCGCCGGATCCAAACGGATCCGAACCCCCGCCGGATGCCGGTTCATCGCCGAACGCGCCCGGTGACGGCTCTTCTACCGCGGTGGCCTGCCCCCCCCCGAATGGATCGGATGCCTCCGCGCTTCCGAAGGGATCGCCCGCCGAAGACCCGAATGCATCGACTGAAGGCGCCGCCGGCGCGGCACTCCGTTGCGCAGCCGGCGCGCCGCCCGACTCCGCCTTCCGCTGCATCATGATTCGGAGTGCGTTGCCCACCTCAGCCAGGCAGTCCTTCACGCCCCGGAAACCCGGGGCATAGTCGCCGAACCTGTCGTTGCAGTACTCGTCCAGCGCTTCGAGAGCTTCACTGCAACTTGCCAGCAGCGTCTTCTGCTCCTCAAAAAACGACGACTGCGTCTGCTTCAGCGCGTCGAGTACGTCCTCCGGCGTGGTCTTGCGGTCCTGCACGGCCTGCGAACGCTGTTTCCCCTTGCTCTCGTCGCTGGCGGCATCCTCCTCTGTGGGAACCGTGGTCGATTCCTTGTATTGAAACCAGTTCAGTCCGGTTGAGGTGATAGGGGCCCGCCGCAGCGGGATTTCCAGCTTGCTGGCGACATAAAGCAACGGGACGGCGCGCATTTCGCTGTCGCCGTCCTCAAGTTCCGGATGAAGCGTCTCCCAGAACTCCTCCATCAGCGCCTTGATCAGATTGACGCCTTCGAGGAATCCGGCAAAGCCCTCACGGTTGACCTGGGCCTCGGTCAGCCATGCCGCCAGCTGCAGGTCCTTGCTCTGCTTGATGAGCGCGTCGGTGCAGAGTTTGGCCACTCTCGGCCAGTCGGCCACCTTTCGCTCGTAGGCCCACACGCCCTGGGTGGCGTCGTCGTCCTCACGCGCGGCTTCCTTGATCTGTGTATAGACAGGCGCATAGCGGAGACTTTCCCCGCTGGGGTTATCGCCTGCGATCGGTTTCAGGATTTCGTCATGCGAGATCATCGGTCTCCCCGTCTTCCGGCGGGCCGATGGTCAACGCTCTGATCTCCAGGATCGGGACTTCTTCGCCATCGACCAGCAGCAACTTCTGGCCGAAGGGGACGTTCACGCCGTCCGCCTCCCCCCAAGTCGTCATCCGCCCCAGCCTGACCTTCTCGTCGGCCTGGGTGGACGTCATCGGGGCAATCACGGGCAGCAGGACCTCCCCAAGTTCAAAGTCCTTGCATTCCGGGCCCGTCCTGATCTTGGCCGGCGCCCACAGCAGGTCGCGCAGCTTCTTGGGCTGCTCCATGTGGATGGAACGGATGTGCTGGAACGGCAGCCACATGTATTCGCCAGCGGCGAACAACTCGAGTCTTGCGCCGATTCGCGGGTCCGCGTCCTCGATCGCCTCGAACCGCTGCCCGTTCAACTCGCCCGCCGGAGGCGTACATGACGCCCCGGCAAGCGGCAGCGAGCCGGTCGAGAACATCTCCATGCGGGTTCTTTCCGCATGCATCGCTCCGTGGTAGAGGAGAGCCGCGACCTGTTGGTCTTGGCCCCCCTCCCCCAGGATCTTCAGGTGCTTCTCCGCGCGATCGTATTCGCCGGCGAAGCAGAGCAGCTCAAACAGGAAGGTGCGCAGCCTCGCGTTCGACGGATCGTCGCGCAACTGCGCCCCAGCGGCCTCAATAGCCTCTCCCAGCCGCCCTTCTTTTAGCAGTAGTTGCGGATTCATGGAGCCTCAATTGGCAGCCATCACGCCCTACTCCGTCATGCGGGCCATGTCGTAGCTCGTGGTGACGTCGCCTTCCTTGGTGCCGTCTTCCTTGAACGCCGACTGGGCCCACTTCACCTTCGAGAAGTTGATCGAACCCGTCTCCATCGGCACTCCGCCGTCGCCGGCGCCGCCGCTGGTCTGGAACGAGCTGATGACGCAGTGTTCGAACGTGAAATCCAGCACCACCTGGTTCTCGGGCATGCGCACCATGCGCAGTTTGACCGGCGTGTGGACCGTGGCCTTGCAGCAGGATTCGAACAGCTTCGGCGTCGCCTTATCGGTCAGCTTCTGGAAACTGAAGTCCTGCATCTGCACCTTGCCGCCCACCAGGCCGCCGCCGCGGTCCGAAGCGCCGGCGCTCGAACTTCCCCAGCTCCAGCTGTCCAGCATGATCCAGTTTTCGTAGCCCTTCTGTTTGGCCTCGCCGGGAATATCCGCGATCTTCAAATACGCATCCATTGCCATGGTTCATTTCCTCCTTATGCCCACGTCTGGTTCTTGCGAAGATCCCAACCGCCGGAGAGAGCGCCCTCGGGCTGGCCGTCATCTTTCACCGCGCGGTAGTGAACCTTGCTTTTTCCGAATCTGAAGCTGATGGCCTCGGTCGGAACTTCCGACGACGGCCCGCTGTAGGAATGCGAGGAAATCACCACGTCCGCGAACTCCCAGATCAAGTAGTCCAGCGGCTTGCCGCCCTGCATTCCGAGCCGCCTCGCCACCATCTTCACGGTCGCGATGTGCTCACCCTTGAACATCGATTGCACGATCTTCGGGCCCGCTTTGCACATCATCTTGGTGAAATGGAAGTCCTGCATCGAGACGCGTCCGGCCGAGCCTTGCCCGCCGCCGAAGTCGCCCAGAGCGGTCTGCGAACAGCCGAAAGCCCAGCTCATGACCTCGATCTCATTCTCGTGGCCAGCGCGCCGGCTTTCGCCCGCAATCCCGTCTATCTTCAAGAAATAATCAGTTGACGAACTGATCCCTGCCATAATTTATCCTCCGTGGGCGCCGGACTCCTTCGAGGAGCCCGGCGCATCCCTCTGTCTCTTTCAACTACTTCTTACTTGCGGGCCGACTGCGGCAACTCAGCCACCAGCCTGAGCGAGACACTCAACTCGTCCAGTTGGAAGTGAGGCCGCAAGAACGCGACGGCCCGATAGGCCCCAGGTTTGCCCGGGACATCCAGCACCTCGACCTTCGCCTCGCGCAGCGGGAACTGCGCTTTGGCCTGGGCCGATGCCGTGTCGTCGGGCGTGACATAATTCGCAATCCAGCGGTTCAGGAACGACTCGCAGTCCTTCCTCGACATGAAACTGCCGATCTTGTCCCTCATCATCGACTTCAGATAGTGCGCGAACCGGCTTACCGCAAGGATGTAAGGCAACTGCGCCGACAGCCTCGCATTCGCGTTCGCTGCTTCCTTGTCGTACAGCTTCGGTTTCTGGCAGCTCTGCACGCTGAAGAACGCCGCATAGTCGGTGCCCTTGCAGTGCACCAGCGGAGCAAACCCAAGATCGGCCAGCTCCTTCTCGCGGCGGTCGGTGATGATTGTCTCGGTCGGGCACTGCATCGCCACGTCGCCGGAATCGGTGTAGAAGGTGTGGACCGGCAGGCCCTCCACCAGGCCGCCGCCCTCCACGCCGCGGATCGCCGCGCACCAGCCGTAGCGCGAAAACGCCTGGCTGATCCGCGCGCCCAACGTGAAGCTGGCGTTGCCCCAGAGGTACTTCTCGTGCGTCATGCCGTCGACGGCTTCCTCGTAATTGAACCCGTCCACGCTCTTGGTCTCGCGGCCGTAAGGAACACGCATCAGCACCCGCGGCATCGTCAGGCAGACGTAGCGCGAATCCTCGTTCATGCGGAAGCCCTTATAGCGCGCATACTCGGTGGTGTCGAAGACCTTGCCCAGATCGCGCGGCGCGTCCAGGCTGGTGAAGTCCTCCAGGTTGAACATGTCGGCCGTGGACGCCGCGATGAACGGCGCGTGCGCCGCCGCGGCCACCTGGCTCATCCTCTCCAGCAGTTCGATATCCTCAGGACCCTTGCCGAAGTAGTAGTCGCTTACCAGAGCCGCAAACGGCTCGCCGCCGAATACGCCAAACTCCTCTTCGTAGATCTTCTTGAACGCCTGGCTCTGATCGAACTCCGGAACACGCTGCAAGTCCCGCAGCATCTCCTTCTTCGACACGTTCAGAACCTTGATCTTGCAGTTCGGCCCCGTTTCGCTCTGCTCGAGCACGTAGCGCAGGCCGCGCCACGTCGCCTCGAGTTTCTGAAAGTCCGGATGATGCAGAATCGTGTTCACTTGCAGCGACAGCAGGTGGTCGATCTGGGCGATTCTCTGGTTGATCATCGCCTCGATGTCGGCCGAAACCGTCATCTCGCCTTCGAGAATCTGGCTCACGAACTCGCTCACCAGGCTCTTGCCCCACTGCTTCTGCTTCTCGTCCTTTGCCAGCCTCCCCTTCTCGACAATCTGGTCGAGGAGGCTCACCTCCGGCGCCTTTGCCGCTGCCTGAGCAGCCGGAGCGGCCTGTTTCTGAGCTTTTGCCATGGCTTACTCCTCCTCTTCCTTCTTCTTCATGCCGCCGATTTCACCCTTCAATTGATCGAGAGATTCGGTGTTCGACATGACGTCCTGAAGGAGCCGTTCCAGCTTCTCGTTGCCTTGGAGCGTACCCCGCAAGTCGCTCAGCTTCTCCCTGAGTTCGAGCAGTTCGCGAAGCGGTTTCACCTGCCGCGCGACCTTCTCCGGCTCAAAATCCTCCATGCTGCTGAACCGCAGGTCCACACCGATCTTGCCGGCGTTGGGATCGTCGCTCAGCTTGTTCTCCACCGTGAATGCAACCCTCGGATTCATGCTCGCCAGCACACTGTCGAAATTGTCCGGGGTGACCTCGACGAAGCGCCTCTCTTTTAGGCGTGGCAGCGGTTCCTCGGGCTTTCCGCTCAAGTCCGCCAACACGCCCATGACAAATGGAATCTCCTTGATCTCGATCGCGTCGCCCACTTCCACGTCGTACGTCACGTGGACGCGTGGAGCGCGCACGCGCTCGAGCTTCGCATGGACACTTTCTCTTGCCATTCTTCCTCCTAACGCTAGGACCGCTTTCTAAAAGCGATGGTCTACTCTAAATCCAATTTCCGCCGAGGTCAAGCATGGCGGGTTCAGCTTCGTTTCTATCTCTCTATAGCGGAATCACTGCGCGGCTTGACTCACGCATTGGAATCCCGCGAGATAGTTTCTTTGGAAAATCGGCGCCGATGTCCCCATGTCCAGGTAATACCTAACTGTCAGAGGACGCCCGTCGCCCAACCGCATCGGCTGCCCCGACGTCTTCGGTACCCACTCGAAACTGAACCCGGACCCCGTCGGCTGCCACCTCTCCGCTTCCGCGAAAAGCCGGAACACCGCCCACAGTCCGTCATAGCTCAGCCAGCCCAACTCCGGGCCGCCCAGGCTGCCCGCAAGCCGCGCCTCTTTCGCGCCGCGCCCAGGCCATGTGAAATTGGCCTGCTGCCCGCCCGCGCCCGTCGACTTCAACTCCTGGCCGTCCAGCCGCAATGTCAGCCTCTGGATGCCCTCCGAACTCAATGCCCGGATCATGTAGTTCACCCCAGGCTCCTGGCTTCCACCCCGGCTGTACAACGCGTCGGAGAACGACGCGGCCCGGTTGAAGAACCTCAGGAATGCCGGCGTGATCCGGATCCCGCTCGACGATGGATTCGGGACGAAATTGGATCCCTGCCGGACCAAATGGTTCTTCAGCGTCGCTTCGTAGAACACCCACATCGACCCGTTCTGCGGACGGAAGACCGAATTCACTTCCTCGATCGTCGCGTCTACCCTCGAATTAGTGTCGAACGGATACTTCTTCACCAGGTTCCCGAACTCGACGCAGAACTGCCGCGCCGCCCCGTTCACCTGCGCCGGACCCAGCCTTCCCAACAGGTTCTCGACATATGTGATCGGATCCTCCAGGTGCTTCTGCACCATCTGATCCACCCGGCCCTCCTTGTCGATCCTGAATCCCTGCGCCACCTGCCTCGCCGCCTGCTTGGCCTGCGATGCCATCGACAACGTCGCTCCAACAGCCGGATCCTGCGGGTTATTGGCCCTCGCCGCCTGTTCCAGCGACGCCTGCAAGCCCAACAGCCCATTCATGTATATCTGGTTCGTGTTGCCGATGTAGCGGTCCGGGCAGCCTGCCGGCGTCACGTGCTGCGCCGGCTGCAGCGCTTCTTTCACCTCGGTCACCGTCGCCGCCGACGTGTTCTCGCTGGCCACGCAGATCATCGCCAGCAAGTAACTCTGTGTGCCCGATAGCTGGCCGAGCTTCCTCACCGCATCGTCCAGGCTGCCGTATCTCACCACCGCCCCGCTGCGGATATATTCGCGCCAGTTGCCAATAAAGTCGGCCCGGTAGCGCGCCAGCAGGTCCTGCTGGATCTTCGCCCGGTCGATCGCTCCGGCCGACTGCGGCCCCAGCACCCATTCCTCGCCCGCGAAGTACTCGTCAAATTTCTTCGTGATCGCCTCTTCCATGAATACCCATCCGCCCTTGGTGAAGGCGCCGGCGATCTCCTTGTTGTTCACAACATAACCGGCCGATCCCGCAAACTGCCGGTTGAAGTTGATCGATGGATGCTTCTTGCCCGCCTCGGCCAGCATGTACTGGTAAATCCTCTCGGTGGCGGCAAATTGCGCCAGGTACTTGCGCGTCTTTTCGATCGCCGCCGTGTCGTTCTCACGCGAGAACGGATTGGCGATCTTCAACTCGTCGGAATAGAAGTCGAACTGCATCCGCGCCAGTTTTTGCCGCTCGTCGTCCACCTGCACCCGGCCCTGCCACCGGTTCATCAGCAACGGCGGCAGGAACAGCCTCGTGCTCTTGTCGGGGTGCGATGTCGTGATCAGATAGCCCTTCAGCGTGTCGTAGGTGTACTGGTAGTCGTCGGTCGGCCCGGGCGTCAGCGGCAGCCGCCGCATCCAGTCCAGCAGGCCCGTCTGGGTCTGCCCGAATAGCAATTGGTGGAACCGGCCGAAATAGAGCCGCCGCACCGTCGGCAACAGCGAGTCGCCCGTATACAGGCCCCAGCGCATGCCCCACGGCGCGCCCTCACGGCTGTAGCGCGATAGCAACTCGGCGTTTTGGCGCAGCCCTTCCAGCCGCCTCAATGCATCAGCCGGCGCCAGATTCTGGCTGCTCACCTGAACCCGCCCGATCTCCTGGACCGACTCCCTCACCTCCGACTGCAGACTCCGGTTCTTGAAGTACGAAACCGTCCATCCCGTCAACAGCAGCAACGACAACGCCGCCGCCCCGGCGAGCAGGCCGCGCCGCATCATGTCCGTACCCACACTGCGCGCGCTCGCCCCAAACGCCGCCTGGTCGCTCAGGATCACCTCGTTGAACAGCCGGTGCGTGAATACCCACTGCGGCAGCCGCCGCACCTGCACCGAAGGTGCTTCCATCCCCGGCGCCGGGGTCCGCTGCCTGACCGCCTCGCGAACCTCCACCGGACGCACGCCCGAAAAGTACACCCCCCTCAGATACGGGCTGGTCTGCAACTGGCTTGGCCGGCACAACTCCACGGTGAACTGCACCAGCATCTGTCTCAGCTTGCGAAACTCCCTCGGAAACTCGTAAATCCCAGGCAGTTTGCCGGCGTTATGCTCACGCTTCAGCATTGGCGACCGGTAATCGGCCAGCCCCAGGAACAGGTCCTGCATCGCATGTGTCAGCCGCCGCGTCTCTTCCTCGGCGTAAACACCCGCACCCTGGCCGAGCGCCAGCGGCACGGTCACACCCAGAACCTGCCTCGACTCCTCGTCGCTCAGGTTCGACACATACTCGGTGAAGAACGGGATCCTGTCGCACCGCGTGAACATCACGTAGACCGGCAACTGCACGCCTAACGCCCGGCTCACCTCGCCCAGACGCGCGTTCAGCCGCCGGGCCATCGCAATCGTGTTCTCCACCGCGCCCGGCTGCAGAAACTTCTCCGCGTCCACAAACACCACAACCGACCGCGGCGCCTGCCTTCCCCCGCCGAACAGCGACTTCAACCGCGCCGGCTGCAG
>JACZJQ010000165.1 GCA_014860455.1 Bryobacteraceae bacterium
TCCACACCACGTGGTACTTGATGTCGAAAACCGCGTGCGCGCTACGTCGATACTCGGCCATCTCTCCATTCTGCAGCACTGTGGCTGAAAGCGGCCCGCCTGAAAGGCGGGGGGATTAGACCCGGCACTGAGATACTAAACAGGTGCAGCTCGAGCGATCGGTTTGCGGGGTGTTGGAGGAGGGCGAAAAGAGGTGGTGAGCCCGGAAGGAATCGAACCTTCAACCTACTGATTAAGAGTCAGTTGCTCTGCCAGTTGAGCTACGGGCCCCTGCGAACGAGCGGCACCCATCAATATAGCATGACGAGTCCCGCCGCCGCATCCGCGGCAAGAACATTCCCGGCGTTTATGTCTCCCCCTCCTCGCTCCAAATGCCGCCTCCAGCTAGACTGGGCATATGCTCCGCTGTCTCGCCCCGCTGATCGCTTTGTCCGCCCTCGCCCAGGTCCCGCCCATGCCTCCGCGCTCGCAGTGGGAGACGCCCGCAATGAAGCAGGCCCAGTCGCTATCCGATTCCACCGCCTCGGCCTCAAAGGACTGGCTCACCGTCGCCGAACGGTCCTCATTCCGCGAAACCGGCGATTACGCCGAGACCGTCGCCTTCTACCGCCGTCTGGAGAAGTCGTCACCACTGGCCAAGCTCATCGAGTTTGGCAAGACCGCCGAGGGCCGCGCGCTGCTGGTTCTCGTTGCCTCGAAGGACAAGGCCTTCACCCCTGAATCCGCACGCCGCACGGCCAAGCCCGTCGTTCTTCTCCAGAACGGCATCCACGCCGGCGAGAATGGCGGAAAGGACGCAGCCATGATGCTGCTGCGCGACGTCCTCATCACGAAGAAACGCGCCGCCCTGCTTGAGCACTCCATCATCCTCTCCATCGCCGTCTTCAACGCCGACGGCCACGAGCGCCCTTCGCCTTACAACCGCATCAATGAAAACGGCCCCAACCGCATGGGCTTCCGCGTCACCGCCCAGCGGCTGAATCTCAACCGCGACTACGTCAAGGCCGACACGCCCGAAATGCGCGCCTGGCTCCGGCTCTATTCCGTCTGGCTGCCGGACATGCTCATCGACAACCATGTCACCGACGGCAGCGACGTCCAATACGACGCCACCATTGCCGCCCACACTGAGCAGGACATCGCCCCGCAGGTCGGCGCCTGGGCCGGCCACTCCTACCTGCCCCGCCTGTTCTCAGAACTCGACAAACTCGGCCACATCACCGGCTGGTACGTCGACGGCCGCCTGCCCTCGGGCGCCCTCACCGTCATGACCGCCTCGCCGCGCTACTCCACCGGCTATGCCGCTGCCCACAACCGCGCCGCACTGCTCATCGAAACCCACAGCCTCAAGTCCTTCCGCACCCGCACCTGGTCGCATTTCGACATCATGGCCGTGACTCTCGAAGCCATGGCCTCCTCGGGCAAGGCCCTGCGCCAGGCTTCCATCGACGCCGACCTCGCCATGCAAGCCATCAAGCCCGGCGTGAAGGTCTTTCTCGAAGGCACACCCGACGGCCCTGGCGAGCCCTATATCGCCCGCCGCCTCAAGTCCGAAACCTACCGCAGCCCGATCTCCCCGGCCCCCGTCGTCCGCTACCTCCCCGAATTGCAGAACGACAACGTCACTCTCGTCCGCACCTTGAAACCCAAGCTGGCGCCCGCGGCCCCCGCAGGCTACATCGTGCCCGCCGCCTGGACCTCCGTCATCGACCTGCTCAAAGCCCACGGCATCCGCACCGAGCCGCTCACCAAACGGGCCTCCGGCGAATTCACTTGGACCCGTTTCCAAAGCGTCCAGTTCGCCCCCATGCCCTTCGAGGGACGCTTCCCCGTTCGTGCCTTTGAAACCCTCGAAACCCGCCGCGAAGGCATCATCCCGACAAACAGCGTTTGGGTTCCCGTCGCCCAGCCGGCCGGCAAACTAGCGATGCACATCCTCGAACCCGATGCCCCAGACTCCGCCGTCCGCTGGGGTTTCTTCCAATCCATCTTCGAGCAGAAGGAGTACTTCTCCGATTACGTCTTCGTCCCCTACGCCGAAGCCATGCTCGCCGCAGACGCCTCGCTGCGCAAGGAGTTCGAACAGGCTGTCGCCACCGACCCAACCCTGGACTCCAACGCCCGCGCCCGCCTCACCTGGCTCTACCGCCGCTCCCCCTATCAGGAACCCGACAAAGACATCTACCCCGTCCTGCGCCTCGACGCCAAGCCCAATTGACTTTTCAGGACGACTTCGCCGCCGCTGCCTCAATCACCAGCCGGCAGTTCTCCTCCACCTGCTCCGAGTGTTTTGGATACATCCCGATCACCACCGCATCGCCCGGCTTGGCGTAGCTGAACGCCAGTTTCAGCGCCGCCCGCCGCGCCTCGGGCGTCCCTGAATGCCGCGTCGCCGCATACACTTTGAAGATCAGACACGGCTTTTTTGTCCTGGCCACCCGCTTCAGCATCGCTTCCCTGTCGGGGTCGTGAAAGTACTCGCCCTTCACCGGACGGCCAGCAGCCTTGGCCGCCTGCTCCGGCGTCCGGCTCAAGTTGTAGATGCACGTCATGTAGAAGTCGAAATCCCAGCCCGCCGACTCCGCGTGATCCACTACTTCCGGGATATGGGTTCCCAAGCCCACCATCGCGCCCGACTGCCGGATCGCCTTCAGCGCCTCGCCGGTCTGCTCGATACGCCCCGACATCCAGTGTTTGTCGGTTTGCGAACCATGGTGGTAGATGCCCACTGGCTTCAGCGACGCCGCTTCGCCCAGATTACGCTTCAGATCGCCATACTCAGACGCGGTCTGCGCGATCCATTGCATCCGCCCGCCCTCCTGCCGGTATTCATGCAGCAGCCGCATGATGTGCCGGTCGGCGCGCGATTGCCACGTATCGATCCCGGCACGCTCGCACGCCGCCAGCATCTTCTTGGTATTGGCGGCGGTGAAATAGTCCCTCATCTCGGCACTCAACTGGCCTGAGACATGCGAATTCGCGCTCACCGGATTGCCGCCCACAATCAGCCGCGACACCGAATGCGGCCCCAACCGGATCTTCGGCATCGCCGCCTGCGAGGCAGCCACGGCCGCCGGCGCCGCCAAGAGAATCGATCGCCTGGTGGTTATCATCACCAGCGATCCTACATGAAATCCACGGCAATGGAAACCCGGAAGTCCGGTTTCACTTGCAGCTTGCGCCGATTCGGGCAATCATGGAGGCGTCATGGGCGAACAACATCTTTCCGACGTGCACCTGGAACGCTACGTCAATGGGATCATCTATGACGCTGCGGAACTGAAGTGGGTTGAGAGCCATCTCTACGAGTGCCCGGACTGCGCCGACCGCATGTGGTCCATGCAGGAATCCGAGGATGGCGGCAGCGCCGAGACCGAGACCCCCGATCTCTATAGGCGCGACGATCCGCTACAATAGCGAGCCCGCGCACCCCAGTCTCGTTCGGCAAACCCGCCGTCAACCGGCCCCGCTGCCAATACCTGGGCTTCCCTACGCCACCCACCCACAGCCTGCACCCACGCGTCCGCATCGGGAATCCACACGACAAAAAGCTATCTTATGATTGCATCTCTCGCATTCTTCTGTTAGCGTATGAACAGACAGAGACTACTGCAGAACATTGCAGCGAGAACAATTGGCGGCGACGGGCAAGTCCCGATGCGCCGCCTCTTTTTTTGGGCGCTTCGGCCAGGGGGGAACATGGAGCCGGCGACAGGAATCGAACCTGCGACCCTCTGATTACAAATCAGATGCTCTACCTGCTGAGCTACGCCGGCCCACTTCTCCTTAGAATATCAAAGCCCGGCCGCCCGCACGGTCATCAGAGATATAGCATATGTTTTCCATCGTCTCCGCCCTGCTCGCCCTGGCCGCGGTCCTGCCAGCCGAAACCCCCATGCCCGAACTCGCCGGCGAGTTCCTCACAGGCCGCAAGGCTACTCTGCCCGCCGCCGCCCAAGGCCGCGTCACCCTGCTGGCGCTTGGCTTCAGCTACGACTCCCGCTTCCCTGTCGAGGCCTACGTCAAACAGTGGCGAAAGCAGTTCGGCAATGATGTCCGCACCGGCTTCTTCGAAGTCCCCATCATCGGAGGCATGGCACGCATGGGCAAGTGGTTCATCGATTCGGGCATGCGACGTGGCACCCCCCGCGAGGACCACGAAAAGGTGATCACCGTCTACGGCGGCGCATCGGATTGGAAACGGCGGTTCAACTGTAAAAACGCCGAAGCCGCCTGCCTCGTCCTGCTCGACCAGCGCGGCAACGTTCGCTGGGTCACAGAAGGCCTCTACGACGCTCAGACCTGGGACCTGCTCCGAGTGCAGGCCGAATCCCTGCTAGCCGCCGCCCCATAACACCCGCGCGTCAGTTAGCCTGGAGAGGAAACATGCCAGATTACATGGAAGGCATCCCAACCTGGTTCTACGTCATCGTTGTCATCGTAGGCGTCGCCATCACTCTGCTGGCGTGTATGCCGACGAAGTGGGTGGAACGGTTTCTTAAGACTCTCGACCGCAAATTCGGCCGCCTCTAGCCTACCTCCACACCTGAATCAGGTACCACGGCGTTATGTGTTCGCCCAGACGCACTCGGAAGCCCTCAAGGATTCTCTCCGCCGTCTCAAACGGACCCATCGCCCGCCCGGCCCCGTCCAGCGGAACAATCTCCACCCGCGACGCCTTGCCCATTTTGGACAACCGGATCGATCCCGTCACCGGCTCAATCAGCATCGGACCTGTTCCGTTCGCCGTCAGCGATGTGCGGTCCTGGTTCCATACCATCCCCGTGTTGCCGGTCCGCGCGCTCGTGGTCAGCAGAAGTTTCGCGCTTTCATTCACCCGCTTGCCGTCGAGCGAGACCAGCATCACCGACGCGAATGCGTTGTCCAGCGTCGGATTCAGGTGCTTCAGCCTCACGGCGTTATCCTTGATGAACCCGGTCGCCGACTCATACCGCGCCGTCGACACCGCCACCATGCCCTTGCCCTTCTCAACCGACCATTCGATCTCCCGCGTGTTCGTCCGGTGAGGCGCTTTCGCCTTCGGCAGCCGGCTCGTCTTATTCGCGTCGAACGAGGCAATCCGCACGTCATCCTGCAGCAGCGCCCCCGCCGCCGCGCCCTCTGTAAACAGCGGCGCCGCCGATGACGGCTTCCGCAGGCTCTCTACCATGTCCTCTCTCGCAATCGTTCGTGTGACCTTCTTGCGCGACACCCCCACATCGCCGCGCAGAAACACCAGCGCACCGGCCGCCAGTTGGCTCATCTTCACCGGATCCTGCCGGATATCGAAATGGCCCGGATACCGCGACGTCCAATTCGAGGCCGCCGAATGCTCGAAGCTGTACCAGAAGATGCCGTCCCAATCCAGGAACGCGGCGTATGACGCCAGCACCGGGATCATCTCCGCCGCATATTCGTTCGGGTAAGGATGATTCACCTCCGACACCATGAACGGTTTGCCCAGCACGGCCGAGCGGTGCAGCGTCACCACGGTGGACTTTTCAGGCTCGTTCACCATAGGCGTGTTCTGGATCTTGAACGCCGTCGTCTTGCCGTTCGCATCCCGTGTATACGACGGATGCTGCCAGTAGACATGCGTGTCCACCGCATCCAGCTTCGATATCAACGACGAAAGCGGATACGGCGTGAACGTCGATGCGTGCACCGAATTGGCGATCACCGGCGCCTGCACTTTCACCTCGTTCTTCAAATACGCCGCCATCGCTTGGTAGAACTTGCCCTCCAGCGCGATGTAAAACTCGGCTTCGGTGCGGAACCTCAGCGCCGAAGCCTCCTTGAACTGTGCCGGACCCAACCGCGGCACCGCCTGGCCCTCGGCCACGCCAGCCTCCTTACGGATCGCCGCCGCGTCAGCCGCCTTCGCCTTCGACAGGTACTCCTGAAAAAGCCTGTCCAGATCCTTCGCATACGAATCCGGGATATCCCGCCACGTCGGGTCCTGCCCCGGCTTTGGCCCCCCGCCCTGCAGACGCCCTCTCGCCCAGTATTCGATCAGCGAATTCTCGTTCACAATCTCAACGATCGCCACCGCCGGCTCATTCCTGTACTCGTTCCCCGTGTACGGATTCCTGTGCGTCAGATACGCCTGCGCAAACTCCTTCTGCAACTCGATCATCCGCGGGTCGAACTGCGTCACGGCCTTGGCGAATCCCAGCACGACTGCGTCCTTCACCCCATCGGCCTCTTGAAACGCCCGGGCGACGTTCAGGTTCAAGTCCACATAGATTCCGCGCTTCTTCAGTTCGGCAACGAGGTAATCGAACCGGTCCAGCATCTCCGCGTCCAAGTGCCGCGAATCCGGCTTCGACCCGTCGATCAGCCCGCGCGGCGACCGCCAGTCGTGATGGTGGATGCGCACACAATTCACTCCAAACCGGGCCAGATGCGCCGCCACCGATGGTGCGTCTGTCTTTTCGGGGAACGACGCGTTGAACGAGAAGTTCACGCCCCAGAAACGCAGCCGATTGCCCCCGCCATCCGCGAAACGGCCGTTCACTACTTTCACGAAGCCATGCTTGCCCGCAGGCGCATCGAGCAGGAAGGAGACATCCGCCAGAAACGGCCCCTCGGCGTTCCAGATCATTTCAAACGGTTCCATGGCCGGCGGCTGTGCGGCCAGCAGTGGCAGGAAGGCAATGAGTGCGATTCGCGGTGACATCGCCCACATCATAAGCCACACGGCCGATCGTTATACACTCTCGCTATCGATTCGAAATCGATTCGATTAGCACCTGGGGTCCAGTACCACCCCACCAGTTCGGCCAGGACTGATCGTATGGCAGAGACCCGCGTCCGGTTGCCATAGTGGAGAAATGGACGCCGCTTCCAGCCCGGCAGAGCGCAGGCGCAGCCCCCGACAGGCGGGCGCGGGCATGGTGTGTCTGTCCCTGGAGTCCAAGATTACCAGGGCAAGGCTCGCCGACTTCTCCGATGGCGGCCTCCGAATCCGAACCCGGGCGGCCATTCAGCCGGGTGAAATCCTCTACTGCGCCGTCCCTTCGCTAGCCGTCTGCACGCGGGCCAGGGTGGCCTACGTCCGGCGCGGATTGCTGCAGAAAACCGCCGGCATCGAGTATCTGGCCACGCTTTCGGACTTCTCCTGATTCCTGACTAAGTTGTATCGAACCATCGGCTTGTTTTACAATCGGGCCACCTGAAGTCATTGAGGAGGCATCCCGGATGCATGCCACCCCGGTTGTGAACGATTTCTCCATCCACGTTGCCACGGCCAACGGCAGTGGCAGCCAAACCGCAAATAGTGTCCTGATGCGCTCCATCTTCCAGATGGGCGTTCCAGTATCGGGAAAAAACCTATTCCCGTCCAACATCGCCGGCCTGCCGACGTGGTTCACCATCCGCGCCTCCCGCAAAGGCTACATCGGCCGGAAGAAAGAAATCGACCTCCTGATTGCGATGAACCCGGAGACCGCCCGGGAAGACGTGATGGCTCTCGATGCCGGCGCGGCCGTGGTCTATGACGAGCCGCTGGCGCTGGCTGGCTTGAGGGACGATCTGGTCTTCTACGCCGTTCCGTTCGACAAGCTTGTGACCGGGGTGTGTCCGGAGCCGAAGCTGCGCAAGCTGGTGAGGAACATGATCTATACCGGCGTGGCGGCGCACCTGCTGGGCATCGAGATCGACGAGGTCCGCAAGGCCCTGGTCAAGCAGTTCGGCGAGCGGAAGAAAAAAACTGCCGAGATGAACTGGCAGGCCGTGCTCGCCGGACAGAGCTACGCCAGCGAGAACCTGCCGAAAGCCGATCCGCTGAAGGTGGAACGGATGGACGCAAACCAGGGCCGGCTGATCATCGACGGCAACACGGCCGCGGCGCTGGGCTGCGTCTTCGCCGGCGCGACGGTGCTGACCTGGTATCCCATCACGCCATCGTCGTCGCTGGCCGAGGCGATGATCGACTTCCTGGGCCGGCTGCGGCAGGATCCCGAAACCGGCAAGGCGACCTATGCCGTCGTCCAGGCCGAGGACGAACTGGCCGCCGCCGGTATGGTGCTCGGCGCCGGGTGGGCGGGAGCCAGGGCGATGACCTGCACGTCGGGTCCGGGCATCTCACTGATGTCGGAGTTCCTGGGCCTCGGCTACTTCGCCGAGATCCCGGGGGTGTTCATCGACGTGCAGAGGGTGGGCCCGTCGACCGGGCTGCCGACACGCACTATGCAGGGCGACACATTGACGAACGCTATTGTTTCTCATGGAGATACGCGGCATCCTCTCTACTTTCCGTCGAACCCCGAAGAGTGCTTCTCAATGGCCACCGAGGCGTTCAATCTGGCCGAGAAGTTCCAGACGCCGGTGTTCGTCAATCTGGATCTGGACCTGGGGATGAACAACTGGATGTCCGATCCGTTTGAGTACCCGGAGTTGCCCGTGGACCGGGGCAAAGTCCTCTCGACCGAGGATCTGGAGCGGCTGGGTGGCTTTTCGCGGTATCTGGACGTGGACGGCGACGGTGTGCCGTACCGGACGCTACCCGGTACGCCGCACGACAAGGCCGGCTACTTCACCCGCGGAACGGGCCACGACGAACACGCCCGCTACAGCGAAAAGGCCGAGGACTGGATTGCGAACATGGACCGGCTGTCGCGGAAGTTCGAATCCATCCGCGGGGCCATTCCCGCCCCGGAGGTGCGTTTCAATCCCAGCGCGCGGGTGGGCGTGGTGTGTTGCGGGACCTCGCGATACGCCATGGAAGAGGCCTGCGACCAGTTGCGCGAAGAACTGGGCCTGGAGACTTCCTCGCTGCGGCTCAAGGCGTATCCGTTCACCGATTCGCTGAATGAATTCATCAAGGCGCACGACCGCGTCTATGTGATCGACCAGAACCGGGACGCGCAGTTGCTGGCGCTGATGAAGCTGGATATGGACCCGTCGTTGTTGTTGAACCTGCGCAGCGTCAGGTATTACGGCGGTCTGCCGCTGGACGCGCGCACGGTTTCCGGTGAGATCGCCAGACAGGAGGGCATCCAATGAGCACGCCAACCGCGCCTGCGAAGAAGACCAACCGGCTGGGTTTCGACATCCTGCCCTACCGCGGCGGCAAGACGACGCTGTGCGCCGGATGCGGCCATAATGCGGTGACCGAAAGGCTGGTGGAGGCGTGCTGGGATTTGGGCGTCGAGCCGTGGCGGGTGGCCAAGATCAGCGGCATCGGCTGTTCGTCGAAGACGCCGGCCTATTTTCTGGGCCAGTCGCATGGGTTCAATTCGGTCCATGGCCGGGCGCCGGCGGTGGCCACCGGAGCTCTGCTGGCCAATCATGAACTGCGCTGCGTGCTCGTCAGCGGCGACGGCGACACGGCGTCGATCGGGCTGGGCCAGTACATGCACACGCTGCGGCGCAATCCGGCGATGCTCTACCTGATTGAAAACAATGGCGTCTATGGACTCACGAAAGGCCAGTTTTCGGCGACATCCGACCTGGGGGCGAAGTCGAAAGGCGGCGCGGTGAATGCCTTCACGCCAATCGATTGCTGTCTGGCGGCGATCGAATATGGCGCGACGTTTGTGGCGCGGTCGTTTTCCGGCGACAAGAAACAACTGTCGGCCCTGCTCAGGGCGGCGCTGTCGCACGATGGACTGGCGGTGGTGGACGTCATCAGCCCGTGCGTGGCCTTCAACGACCACGAAGGCTCGACGAAATCCTATTCCTACATGAAGGACCACGAGGAGCCATTACACGACATCGACTTCATCCCGTTCTTCAACGACATCGAGGTGGAATTCGAAGAGGGCGTAACGCGCGAGGTGTCGCTGCATGACGGGTCGCGCATCCTGCTTCATAAGCTGGAGCACGACTATGACCCGTCGAGCCGGCTGAACGCCGTTACGCGGCTCCATCAGGCCTCCGACGGCGACGAGGTGCTGACCGGATTGCTCTACCTGGACCGCTCACGGCCCAGCTTCACGCGGACGCTGAACATGGTGGACCGTCCGCTGGCGACGCTGCCTGAATCGGTGACCCGGCCCAGGCGCGAAGCGCTGGAACGAATCAACGAAGAGTACCGCTGACGGCCCGCGCCGTCGCGGGGCGGTTTGTCGCATGATGAATGCGTGAGCCGCCGAATTGGTTTGGTTGCAGCGCTAATGCTTGCATGCACCGGTCTGGCCGCCGGGTGGCAGGCCGCCATCTCGACGGTCGAAGTGCGCGGAGCGCAGCGACTGGCGGTGGAACGCATCATTGAAATGTCAGGACTGAAACCGGGCCAGGCGGTGGACAAGGCCGTCCTGCAATCGGCGGTCGAACGCATGATGGCGACGGGCCAGTTCGAGCGCGTCACCTGGCGCACACAGCCAGGCGAAGACGGGGTGAAGGTGACGTTCACAGTGGTGGAGGCGGCGGTTGAAACGCCGGACGAGGCGCCGGCCGCGGCGCCGAAGATCGAACGGGTGGAGTTGCGCGGCGTGGCGGCGGAGCGGGTGGAGCGAGTTCGTTTGGCGCTGGAAGGGGCGATGGTGGGGCGCG
This sequence comes from Bryobacteraceae bacterium, assembly GCA_014860455.1. Taxonomy (GTDB): domain Bacteria; phylum Acidobacteriota; class Terriglobia; order Bryobacterales; family Bryobacteraceae; genus PNKE01. The sequence continues at coordinate 10,498 of JACZJQ010000165.1, forward strand.
AATACAGGCAGGATGTCGTCGACGAGGTCGGCGGGCCGCTGGTGAGGGCGGCGCTGGCCGAATCCGGCCATTGGACGCCGGTGGTGAGGTTCGTGCAGGGCGGCGACGGCTTGCTGGTTGTCGAGATCGACGCAGGTCCGGTGGCAGTGCTGGGCGCGGTGGGCATCACCGGGGGCGAGCTGAGATGGGGCGAACAGGCGGGATTCGTGAAGGGCGCGCCGGCGGAATCGGGGAAGCTGAACCAGGCGCTGGGGCGGGTGCTGGCGGCGGCGCGCAATGACGGCTATCTGTACGCGATGGCGCGGTCGACGCAGACCGTCGAGGCTGGCGAGTTGAAGCTGACCATCCATGTCGAGAAGGGTCCGCAGTACCGTTTCGGCGAGTTGAAGATCGATGGACTTACGGCCCAGGCCGAGGCGCGGGCAAGAAAGCTGTGGGTGGTCAAACCTGGAGACCCGGCCAGCACGGCGGCACTGGAAGATTGGATACGGCGGGTCTTCGAGCAGCGCATCCCGGTCTGGGACCGCGCACAGCGCGAGTGGCGCCCCAGAACGGGCGAGGCCGTGGCCGACGCCGTGGTTTCGTTCCGCTGAGGTCGTTTTATCCTGTATCAGCAAACTGGCTTTGGCATCCGGAGGTGTGCCGGAGAAAGCGAAGCCGCGGTTTGGCAACGTTCACGCATGTCGCACGAGTCGCAAGACCGCTCCAGCAGAACGCGGCGTCACAGGAATGGCAGATACAATGTGAGCGCGAAAAGGACGGCCGCCTGCCTCTTCACCACCGTGTTCAACTTCTCAGGCGTGACCTTGCCTCGAGCATAGACGGCATTCGCAGCCGTCATGGCGATCGGGACACAAATCAGGGCCAGCGCCGCGCCCGCCAGAACGTCGCTCAAATAGTGGGCGCCAAGCATGATCCGCGAATAACAGACAAGACTCGCAATGAGGATCAACGCGAACTTGACCATGCGGACTTGAGCGATTCCGGCTGGGAAAATGAGCACGAATGGCAGCGCAAAGGCGAGGCTCTTCGCGGCATGCCCGGACGGATACGATGGACTGCCGTGCTTGCCCAGCGCGTTGAGCTGCCCCACAAGCTCCTCTGCCGGACGCGGCCTTCCCAGGATCTCCTTGAGAGGATCCCCGATCAGTGTTGCGGCGCCGAAGGAAAACAGCACGACAAGGAGAATGGCGCGAACGCCCGACCACGCCGGAAAACGGAAGGACGCCGCGAAGCATGCAAGCAGCACCACGCAGATGGCGGACATGCCGAACCGCGACAGCGCCCGGCACAGGGCAACAATCGCCGGATCGTCCCGGAACCGGTTGTGCGCGAGCAGGAAATCCCGGTCAAAATCGCGCTCCATCCAGAGCGCCAACGACAGGACCGCCAGTGAGAAGGAGGCGATCACGACAAATCGCATGGTGGACGCGCTCAATCGAACAGCCGTGACAGGCGCATTCATCGGTCTGGATCTCCTGGCTTCCTGGTGATCGGCAGCCATAGTCTAGCGCCGGATTTGGTTCGAGTACAACCGGTGTCCCGCGGTTCGCCGCGCCCGTTCCCGTCCTGCTGACCCGATCCGATGGCGCAGTGACAGGCGATACCGGGCTGCGGACGAAGCGGGCCTGGAGGTTCAGTTTGGTATCATGCGGCTTCATGTCCGAGGCGCGTTACTCGATTGGAGTTGATCTGGGCGGGACCAACCTGAGGGCCGCCGCAATCGCGCCCGACGGGTCCGTTCTGAGCCGGCTTTCGGGCACGACGAACCTCCATGCGGGCCGCGATGCGGTGGTGATGGACATCGTCGAGTCGATCCGGAATCTGCGCGTGACGCATGGCGATGCGGGGCTGGCCGGAGTGGGCGTGGTGGTGCCCGGATTCATCGAGATGAAGAAGGGTCTGATTGTCGGGTCGAACAACCTGCCGCAATTCGAGGGCTACCCGGTGCGCGACGAGATCAGCCGGATTCTGGGCGCGCCGGTGATTCTGGAGAACGACGCCAACGCGGCTGCGCTGGGCGAGAAATGGATCGGCGCCGGGCGCGACGTCGACTCGCTGGTTCTGCTGACGCTGGGCACGGGGATCGGCGGCGGCATCATCGTCGACGGCCGGATCCTGCACGGCGAGGTGGGCATGGCGGGCGAAATCGGCCACACGACGGTCTATCCTGACGGCAATCCCTGCGGCTGCGGCAGCCGCGGGTGCCTGGAAAAACATGCCTCGGCCACGGCCATCACAGCCATGGCGCGACTGATGCAACTGGGCGAAAATGTGACCGCGGCTGACGTCTACAAGATTGCGCAGGGCGAGGGCGAGAGCGCCAAACGCGCGCGGCGCATCTTCGAATCGATGGGCGAGGCGCTGGGCATCGCCATCGGCAATCTGGTGAACATCTTCAACTTCCCGCTCTACCTGCTCAGCGGCGGTCCGCTGCCGGCATGGGACCTGTTCGCTCCGCCGATGACGGCCGAGGCCGAGCGGCGTAGTTTCACGTTCCGCAACACAAAGACGAGAATCGAAAAGGCGACGCTGGGCGGCGATGCCGGGCTTTTTGGCGCGGCCTGTCTGGGGCTTGAGGCATTGCAACGGCGGGTTGTCGGATAATCGAATAGAGGCTTCATACGTTATGTACTGGCTTGGAATCGACATTGGAACCGGCGGCAGCCGGGCGCTTTTGGTGGACGAACAGGGCACGGTCAAGGCCGCCTTCACCGCCGCGCATGAAGACATGCGCATGGATAAGCCGATGTGGGCCGAGCAGCGGCCCGAAAACTGGTGGGACGCCGCCCAGGAGGCCATTAAGGGCGTCCTGAAGCAAGCCGGCGCGAAGGGCGACGACGTCAAAGCCATCGGACTTTCAGGCCAGATGCACGGCCTGGTGCTGCTCGATAAAGACGACAACGTCATCCGCCCGTCGCTGATCTGGTGCGACCAGCGCAGCCAGCCTCAGGTGGATTTCATCAACCAGACTGTCGGCAAAGCCAACGTGGTCGCCCATACGGCCAACCCCATGCTCACCGGCTTCACGCTGCCCAAGCTGCTCTGGGTGCGCGACAACGAGCCTCAAAACTTCGAAAAGGCGGCAAAATTCCTGCTGCCGAAAGATTACGTCCGGCTGAAGCTCACCGGCGAGCACTGCACGGAAGTGAGCGACGCCTCCGGCACGGGCCTGCTGGATGTCGTAACGCGTCGCTGGTCACGCGAGATGGTCGAACGGCTGAAACTGGACACGGGCCTGCTGCCTGACTTGAAGGAATCGGTGGAAGTCACCGGCACGATCACCAAGGCCGCGGCCAAGGCGACGGGCCTCAAGGAAGGCACGCCTGTCGTGGGCGGCGGCGGCGATCAGGCCGCCAGCGGGATCGGCAACGGCATCGTCCATCCCGGTCCTGTCTCCTGCACCATCGGAACCTCGGGCGTGGTGTTCGCTTACCTCGACCGGCCGCAGTATGACCCGACGGGCCGTGTCCATACGTTCTGCCACGCCGTGAAAGGCAAGTGGCACGTGATGGGCGTGACGCAGGGCGCGGGCTTGAGCTTGCAGTGGGTCCGCAACCAGTTGATGCCGGGCGCCACATACGACCAGATGACCGCCGAAGCGGCCACCTCGCCGGTGCTGTCGCATGGCCTCTACTGGCTGCCGTATCTGATGGGCGAGCGCACACCGCACCTGGACGCCATCGCCCGCGGCGGATGGATCGGGTTGACCGCCAAGCACACGCGCGCAGACCTTCTGCGCGCCGTCGTCGAGGGCGTCAGCTATTCACTGAAGGATTGCCTGGGCATCATCGAGCAAATGAGCGTTGAAGTGAAGAACGTCAGGGCTTCGGGCGGCGGAGCGAACTCCATTTTCTGGCGCCAGATGCTGGCCGACATTTTCGGCATCGGCATCTCGACGCTTGAGAACAAGGAAGGCTCGGCCTATGGCGCGGCGCTGCTGGCGATGACTGGATCGGGGCTGTATAAGTCGGTCGAAGAGACCTGCGACGCAGTGATCCGCGAAGCCGATTGCATGATCCCGACGGTCCACGAATCAGCCGCCTACAGCCGCGGATACGAAGTGTTCAGCGTCTTGTATCCGACGCTGAAACCGATCTACGGCCTGATCCACCAACTGGCGTAAACGACCAAACGAAGTGGTTCCGACGCGGGCGACTCGGATGCGGGCCGCCCGTTTCGTTTGGTCACTGGTGCGATTGTTCGTAGACGACGGCGCCGTTGACGTCGTGCAGGCGCAGCGTCAGCCGGCCGTCGGCGAAGGCTTCGACGCCGGCATACCCGCCCTTGAGGCGGTGGAAGCGGTGGTACTCTTTGTTCTCGCCGGGGGTGCCGCCGGCGTGTTCGTCGGAGGCGGGACCGCAGGAAAACTCATGCAGTCCGGTTGTTGGATCCACCGAGTGGTATTGCCAGTGGCGGTCGCCGGTGACGACGAAGAGATTGGGGACCTTTGCCGCCCAGGCGCGCATCTCGGAGCCCTCCGTGGCGAACGCGCTGTTGGCGTAGTTGTCCCCTTTCTTTACGCGGTCCGGCCCGACCCAGGGCGTCGGCGATACGATGACCTTCCACTTGGCGGTGCTGCGGGCGACAGCCTCTTTCAGCCAGCGTTTCTGCGCGGCTCCGAGGATGGTCTTTTCGGGCCCGTCGGCCAGCGTGTTCGGAGAGCGGAATTCCCTGCCCTCAAGCAGCCAGACCTCCAGCCACTTGCCCCAGCGGAAGCTGCGATAAGGCGTCCCTTTTACCGGAGCCTGCTGGGCGAAGATTTCGAGGCCCTTGGCGAAGGTCATCGGTTTCATGAAGTCGGGGTCCCTGCCGGGCCAGCAGTCGTCGCTGAGGATGTCGTGGTCGTCTTTCTCCCAATAGGCGGGCACGGCTGCGAACAGGGCGGTATGGCGGGGCAGAGAGTACATGCGCTGCCAGTGGAAGCGGGCGATTTCGGGCGTGGTGGCGCGAGGCGGTTCGTTGTCGTAATACACGCTGTCGCCGGTGAGGACCAGGAAGTCGGGCCGCTGCTTTGTCATGGCTTCGGCGATTTTGTAGCCGCGGGGATCGTCGAGGTCGCGGTACATCAGGCCAGTGACGACATTGAACGACACACGCGCCGCGGCAGATGCGGCGGGAGCGGTGCGGAAACGGAACGGCAACTTCGCACCTGTGCCAGTTGAGGCTTCGCAGAGGTACTCGGTCGCCGGCTTCAGGCCGCTGAGTTCGAACAGGTGGGTGAAATCCCTGGCGGCGCTGGTTTGCGCCTGGACCGGCTTCACGCCCTTGCAGGACACAGTGACTTGATCCGCCGCGCCGGTGACGGACCCATCAGCGGCGCGGCCCGTCGATGTCCGCACCCAAACCAACGCTGATGTAGTGGTCACTTCGCCGACTTTGACGCCTTCGGCCAACTCGGCGGCGCAGACCGGCAGCAGCAGGGCAACGAATGCAATCCAGATCTTCATTCCTGCCATCTTAAACCGCCGGAGGTATCATGGCATCAATCGCCATGCAAACATCCCGCCGCGCCATACTCGCCGCCGTGCCCATGCTGGGGGCCGCGCAGACGCCTTCGGACCGCATCCGCATCGGCATCATCGGCGCCGGAGGACGCGCGAACGACCACTACAAGGAACTCAGCGCGTCGGACCTGAACGCCCGCATCACGCATGTTTGCGACGTGTGGAAGGTGGCACGTGAGAAGTTTGCCGGACAGGTGAAACAGGCCTGGGGCGCCGAGCCGAAGCAGTCCACGCGCTATCAGGATCTGCTGGCGGACAAGGAAGTGGACGCTGTCATCCTCACTGCCCCCGACCATACGCATTCGCGGATGCTGAAAGACGCCGTCGAGGCCGGCAAGGACGTCTACTGCGAAAAGCCGATGGGGACGGTTCTCAGCGAAGCCCGCGATGCGTTCATCGCCGTGAAGCGATCTAAACAGATCGTCCAGGTCGGCACGCAACGGCGTTCGGACGGCGGACTCGCCGCCGCCGCCAAGGCCATCCGCGCGGGCATGATCGGCAAGGTGACCCGCGCCGACATCCAGTATCACTTCCAGGAGCCGCGCTGGCGGCGCGACTTTCATATGATCCGGGCCGAGGACGTCGATTGGGAGGCGTTTTCGTTCGGACGTGATCTGGGCAAATTCGACGCGCGCAAGCTGCGCGAGTGGCAGTTGTTTCCGCCGCTGACCAACGGCATCGCGGGCTTGTGGCTGTCGCATTTCATCGACCTGGCGTACTGGTTTCTCGATGATCCCTATCCGTCGTCGGCCGTATCCCACGGCGGCGTCTATATGTGGAACGACGGGCGCGTGACCTCGGATGTCTATCACACGCTGGTCGAATATCCGAAGGGCTGCATGGTGCATTTCGCGATGTCGATGACCAACGCGGCCGGGTCTCGGCACCTATGGTTTGGCACTCGCGGATTGTTCGATGGCGAGAAGCTGAAGCTGTCACCCGACGGATCAAAAGACCCACAACGGCTGGAGGGCCAGATCAAGCTCCAGCCTGTAGAAATGAATTCACACTTGGCGAATTTCCTCGACTGCGTGCGGTCGCGGAAGGCGCCGCGGGCCGACATTCAATGCGGTTTCTCTCACGCTGTTGCAGGCATCATGTCGTCCGAAGCGCTGAGGCTGGGCCGCAAGGTGGCGTTCGACACAGGCCGATTGGAGATTGTCTAACCATGCGAAGAAGAGAGTTCCTGGCAACGGCGATGATACCGGTAATCCCGAAAGCGCCGGTGATTGTGAAGGTCGAATACTGGGTAAGGCCGTATCGCACAAAGGCGTATTTCAAGTTCTTCCGCAACAGCCAGCGGGCGTCGGTGATCGTTAAGATCACGGCCGAGGACGGCACCGTGGGCTGGGGCCAGGCCGTGCCGGTAGAGACATGGAGCTACGAGAGTGTGGAGGCGTGCGAGGCGACGCTGAAGCACTACCTCATCCCGGCGGTGAAGGGGCTGAACGCGACGGATCTGGGAGCCGTGCACACGGCGATGAACAACGCCATCCGGCCGTCGTTTTCGACGGGCATGCCGATGACCAAGGCGGGCATCGATCTGGCGTTGCACGACCTGGCCGGGCGGCTGGCCAAGAAGTCTGTGCCGCAGATGTGGGGCTTGAAACCGATGGAACGGGTGACGCTGTCATGGACGCTGAATCCGCAGAAGCTCGACGACGTGCCGGCGTTGATGGAGCAGGGCCGCAAGCTGGGCTACAAGCACTTCAACATCAAGGTTGCACCGGATCCGAAGTTCGACCTGGAACTCGCCAAGGCCGTCCGGCGCTACGATGCGACGTGCTTCCTCTGGGCCGACGCCAATGGCGGCTACGACCTCGATACCGCGCTGGCCGTGGCGCCGAAGCTCAAGGACGCAGGCGTCGATGTCCTCGAACAGCCGCTGCCGGCAAACCGCCTCACTGGCTTCGCGGCAATGAAGAAGCAGGGTGCGCTGCCGATCATCATGGACGAAGGGCTCGTGTCGAGCGTCGAACTCGAAGAGTTCATCAAGCTGAAACTGCTCGACGGAATCGCCATGAAGCCGGCCCGCACAGCCGGGCTGTGGGATGCGCGCAAACAGGTTCAGATGGCTCTCGACAATGGCCTGATGTTCCTCGGCAGCGGACTTACTGATCCTGACCTCGCGCTGGCGGCGACGCTGCAACTCTACGGCGCCTACAACCTGAAGTACCCGGCGGCGCTGAACGGCTTGCAGTTCCTGGCCGGGTCGTATTTGAAGAAGCCGTTCGAACTCGAAGACGGTGCGATTCGCGTTCCTGTGGGGCCGGGACTTGGAGTCGAAGTCGACGAGAGGAAGGTGCAAGAGAATGCGGTCAGCGCTTAGTCTGCTTCTCGCGTTCCCGCTGCTGGCCACGGCGCAGCTTGAGTGGAAGGTGGGCGAGAACCAGAGGTACCAGTTCTCAGAGAACGGCAAGCCGGTGCTGACCTACAACGCCGGCATCGAGTCGCGGCCCGATGCGCCGGCCGACCGTGCGCGCTGCTGCTACGTCTATCCGCTGCTGACGCCGGGTGGCGTGAGTCTGTTGGATGATTTCCCCAAAGACCATTACCACCACCGCGGATTGTTCTGGGCTTGGCCGTATGTCGAAGTCGACGGCAAGGTCTACGACATCTGGATGAAGATGGCGAGCATCCGCGCAGTGACGGGCGCACCGCCCGCGGCGACGGTGAAAGGCGGCGTTGCGAGGATCGAGGCGTCGAACTTCTGGGAGGCGGACGGAGCGCGGATCGTGAGCGAGAAGGTGAGAATCGCTGTCCATCCTGTGAAGAACGCCTCGCGAACATTAGACCTCGAACTTGTTTTTGAAGCATTGAACAAGCCGGTTCAGCTTCAGGGCTCCCGCGAAAAGGGCAAGAGCTATGGCGGATTGAACGTGCGGTTCGCGCCGCGAGAGCAGATGGTGATTCGTTCCAGCGAGGGTGCTGTCCCAAAGGACACCGACCTCGTCCCGCACTCCTGGGCCGAGATGGAAGCCGTCTATGGCGGAAAGCGCGCCGTGGTCCGGTTCGAAGCTGATCCGCGAAATCCCCACGCGCCGCCGCAGTGGTGCCTGCGCCATTACGGGTTCATCGGCGCGGCGTTCCCAGGCCGCACGGAAAGCGTGAGCAGCTACACCCTTGAAAAAGGCAAGCCGCTCACGCTGCGTTACCGGGTGACGCTGACAGATCTGCCGTGAGCCTCGCTCAACCGAGGGCGGGTAATTCGTAGCCCTTGCGGCGGACCCGGCTGACCTTGGCGTTGGCTTCGTCGTCCGACTTGAATCGCTCGGCCTTCGGATCCCATTCCAGGCGCCGGCCCAGCTCGCGGCAGATGTTGATCAGGTGGCACAGCGACGTCGCCCGGTGCGCCGCTTCAACATGCGCGTTGGTGCGTTTGCGGGTGCGGATGCACTCGAAGAAATTCTGGATATGCCAGTTATTCTCGCCGGGGCCTTCGACTGTATCCGGCGGCGCGCCTTTCAGCAATTCGGGGTCGCTGGCCAGCAGCGTACCGCGCCGGATTTCGACAGTGCCGGTTTCGCCGTAGAGGATGACACCGAGATCTGAATGGTCGGGCCTACGGACGCCGGCCATGCGCAGCAGAGTGCCGTTGGCGAAGCGCATCGAGACCATGGCCATGTCGCCCTTGCCTTCGGGATAGATTTCCACCGGGCCGGTGTCGTCGAGGCCGAGCGCGCACTGTGCCTGGTCGATGGCGTGAGTCCCCCAGCCGCTGACGCCCCACGACTGCCCGCCGCCGTCATAGTCCCAATACCAGGCCCATCGGCGCTGGAGTTCCTGATGGTACGGCCGAAGTTCGGTCTGGTTGCACCACTGGTCCCAATCCAGCCCGTCGGGCATCGCCTGTGCGGGCTGCGGCGTCCAGCGCTTCGGGCCTTCGAAGTTGCACACCAGCGCATCTTTCACCTTGCCGATCAACCCTTCACGCACCCTCTGGCTCATCCACGCATTCACCGGGATCGATCGTTGCTGTGTGCCGCATTGCAGCACCCGCTTGTGGCGCGCGGCAACGCCGGCGAGGTAACGGCCCTCGGCGATGGTCAGCGTCATCGGCTTCTCGGCATACACATCAATGCCCGCCATCATCGCCTGGGCAACGATGAGTGCGCGGGCGTGCGTGGTGGTTTCGACAAAGACCGCGTCAGGCTTGGCGCGTTCGAACATCTTCCGGTAATCCTGCGCGATCACCGGCTTTGCACCGGCGCCCAGGATCGACGCCGCGGCGTCGCAGCGCGGCAGGTTGCAGTCAGACAGCGCGACAATGTCGGCGCCGGTAAACTTCTCGTTCTTCAGCAGCCAGGTGGCCCGGCCTCCGAGTCCGACGACTCCGATCTTCAGGCGGTCATTGGCGCCAAAGACGCGCTTGGGCAGAAACAGCGGCGCGCTGGCGGAGAGGAAAGCACGGCGATCCATGCCAGACAGTTTATGCTAGTCGGCAGCCGTGTTGAAGCCCGCCAACCTTGGCGCGGCAACGCGCTTCTCCCATTCGGCCATCATCGATTCGAGCCTCTCGATTGCCTCCGGGCGGCGTGACAACAGGTTGTTCGTTTCGGCGGGGTCGGTCGAAAGGTCGTAAAGATGCATGATCCCGCTGTCGTCGATATACTTCAGCGACCCCTCGCAAACAGCCCGGCGGCGTGCCTTGCCTCGCTTGTAGCGCCAGAATAAGGTCCGGTCAACAGGGCCTTGGCGCCGCACCAGGTGGCTCGTCAGATCAATGCCATCGCCGGGACGGGAGGGCGTCACTCCGGCTGCGGACAGCAGAGTGGCCGTCAAGTCGGCGGAGGCCGCCGCCTGAGCACTCACGAGGGACTGGAACTTCGCCGGCCAGCGCATCATGCCGGGCACCCGGATCCCGCCCTCGAACAGCGAACTCTTGAACCCCCTGAAGGGGGCGTTTCTCGCCCGCTGGGGGCCGCCGTTGTCGCTCAGAAACACGACGATCGTGTTCGCGGCGTCCGGTCGGCGGGCAAGTTCGCCGAGCAGGTCGCCGATGCGACGGTCCATGTGCTCGACCATTCGGGCATAGGATTCGCGTGAGCCTTTGTTCCAATTCGCCGCGTCTACGGGTCCGTCGCCGGGCGCCTGGAAGGGATTGTGCGGGGCGGTGAATGGCAGGTACAGGAACCACGGCTTGCGTGTGGAGCGTTCGCGCATCCATCCAATTGCGCGGTCGGCGAGAAGGTCGGTCAGGTAACCTCGCGGAGCGACAGGCTTGCCGTTCTCCATGAAGACGCGGCGGCCATCGGTTTCGACATGCGTGACATAATCCACCGCGCCGCCGAGGATGTAATAGGCGTCCTGGAATCCATGTCGCATGGGCGAGAACTTGTCCTCATAGCCCAAGTGCCACTTGCCGCTGATGCACGTATCGTATCCGGCCTTCAGCAATTCAGAGGAGATTGTCGATTCCGACTGCGGCAACCCCAGGTCTCCCCGCTTCGCCAGCCATTCGGCTTCGTCGTACCGGCCGACGCCGCCCAGTCCAATGGCGCACTCAAGGCCGCCCACTCGCTGCTGGTACCGGCCCGTCAACAGCGCGGTTCGCGATGGCGTGCATTCTGGCGCGTTCGAGTAGAAGCGCGTGAACTTGACACCCTCGGCGGCAAGCTTGTCGAGATTGGGAGTCCTGATATCGGGGCAGCCGTAGCAGGAGAGGTCGCCATAGCCGAGGTCGTCGGCAAACAGCAGCAGGATGTTCGGGCGGGACGCGGCGGAACGCAGGATCGCGGGCGCGGCAAGCGACTGCAGCAAGGCGCGGCGTGTGATGGGCATGCCCCGCAGTGTATCTAGTTTCACTCCTCGGGAATCGACTCGAAGCTCAGCAGGCTCTTCTTGAATCCGTTGGTGCGCCACCAGCCCAGCACCAGTCCGCCGGCCATCCAGATCACGCCGGTGACTTTGGCTGGAATGCTCAGGCTGAGCCACAGATAGAAGCAGACGAGGAATCCAAGCGCGGGCAGGACCAGATACGACCAACTGCGGTCGCGCCCGCGGACCCAGTAATGCATCAGCACCGACAGGTTCACGCCCATGAAGCCGATCAGCGCGCCGAAATTCAATAACTCGGCGCCCATCTGGTAGCTGATCAGGAACGCGCCGATCAGGCAAGACGCGCCGATCAGCAGCACGTTGCGGCTGGGAATCCGCCGCACCGGATGGATGAAGCCGAAAAACGACTTCGGCAGCGCGCCATCACGCCCCATGCCGTAAAGCAGCCTCGCCCCGGCCAGCATCGCGCCCGAAGCGGAACCGACGGTGGCCACAACCAGCGTCCACGACAGCACCTGGAACAACAGCGCCCCGCCCGCACGGCCCGCGACATGGATATACGCCGTGTCGCTGTCCGGATACGGCTGCGACGCCGGCCACACCATCTGCGCCGCGTAGACCTGGACGGTGGACAGGATGCCGATTATCAGACACGTCCCCACCGTGCCCAGCAGGATATTTCGGCGCGGGTTCTTCACTTCTTCCGACAAAGTTGAGATACCGTCGAAGCCAATGTACGTTAGCACGGCGATGGATGCGCCGTTCGAAATCGACATCCACGAGAAGCGTGCCGGGTCGTAGAAAGGCCGCGTGAAATCGACCGCCGTCAGTTGCGGCATGCCCGTCAGGTAGCGCACCGCGGCGGCCAGCATCCACACGATCACCACACCCATGGCGATGGTCAGCATCTGATTGGTACGCGCCGTCGCCTGAATCCCGCGCATGTTCATCAGCGTGAACAGCACCGTGAAAAAGACGGCCCAGAACGCGTAGCCGGTCATCGGAAACAGCCCCAGCATGGCCTTCGAGCACCAGATGGTGCAAATCACCGGGTTCACCACATAGTCCAGCAGCATGCTCCAGCCGGTGACGTAGCCCAGTGCCGGATGGATCTCGCGAGCGACGTAAGTGTAGGCGCTGCCGGCGACAGGATAGGCGCGGGCCATGCGTCCGTAGCTCAGCGCAGTGAGCATCATGGCGAACATCGCGATCAGCACCACGGTGACCACATGCCCGTTGGCCCCGGCGCTGATAGCGCCGAAGGGTGGCATGGGCGCGGTGGGCTGCACCATGATGACACCCATGATGAGCAACTCGCCCAGTCCGAGCGATCGTGCGAGGCGCGGCTGCGCTCCGTTTGGCGTACTCGACATAGAAGCTCACATTGTGCCATGCTTTGGATCGTCCAGAGGCAGATGGCAGCAAAAGACAGCGTGGTATTCGGCGTGCCGAGGCAGGCGTGGGGCAGATTGCGCGCTTGGACCAGGGCGCGGGTGCGCGAACGGGTGACGGCCTCGGGCATGGGCTTCATCATCGCCACAGCCTTGACCGGCGCCGCGGCGTTCCTTTCCGCCAACAACCTGTTATTCCTGCTGCTGGCAGCCATGGGCTCGATGCTTCTGGCGTCAAATTTCCTCAGCCGGCTGAGCCTGTCTGGGCTTGAACTCGACATCTTCCTGCCAGACCATATCTGCGCCCGCCGCAGCGTCTCGGCCCGCATCCGGCTCCGCAACGAGAAGCGCTTCATTCCTTCGTTCTCGATCCATCTTTCTGGCGTTGAGGAAGGCGCGTTCACCGGCCAGATCTACTTCCCGGCGATCGAGGGCGGCTCCTCTGTCGAGGAGATGCTCGACGTCCACTTCCAGCGCCGCGGGCTGCACACAGAGGACACCTTCCGCTTTTCCTCGCGTTTCCCTTTCGCGTTCGCTGAACGCAGGATGAATGTGACTGTCACGCGCGATGTGATTGTTTACCCGGCGCTTGATCCCAGACCTGGATTCGAATCGCTGGCGCACGCGGTGGCAGGCGAGGCGGAAGCCCGGTTGCAGGGCAGGGGCCACGATTTCTACCGGATTCGCCCTTACCAATCCATGGAGAGCGCCCGCCATGTCGATTGGCGCGCCACGGCGCACACAGGCCAGTTGCAGGTGCGCGAGTTCGCCCGCGAGCAGGAGCCTTCCATCGCCTTGTCGTTTGATCTCCAGGCGGGCGCGTCCGACGAAGTCTGGTTCGAAGAGGCGATCGAATGCTGCGCCTTCCTGGCCTGGACGTTTTCCGGACGCGGAGCGCGTCTGCGATTCCGCACGCAGGAGATCGACCTCATCACGCCGGTTGAAGCCGACGTCTACGCTATCCTGAAGAATCTGGCGCTCGTAGAGCGCAAGCGCCGCTGCCAGAGACTCGATCCCCTTGCCGAAGACTCCGTCCAACTGCTATTTTCGGCCCGTGAAGCGGGTACCCTTGGCGGTGCTTGGCCTGCAGCTGTTGTCTTTGGCCCCAGCCATCGTACTCTGCCAACAGGCTCCACCACCCGTCTCTCATAAGACCTCGGTTACCGTGGCCGGAAGAGTCGAGGCCGACGCGCCGGCGTCAGTCACATCCCTGGCCCGCAACGAACTCTCGGCCTTGCCCGGCGTGAACGCCGACGACAGGCTGCGACTCGTTCCCGGATTCACGCTCTTCCGCCGCTCGTCGTCGCTTGTCGCAAACCCCACAACGCAGGGCGTCTCGCTGCGCGGCATCGGATCCACCGGAGCCAGCCGCACACTGGTGCTGTGGGACGGCATTCCTGTGAACGACCCCTTCGGCGGCTGGGTCCAATGGACCCGCCTCGCCCCCGACGAAATGGAGCGCATCGAAGTCTCGCGCGGCGCGTCCACCAGCCTGTTCGGCGACCGCGCCATGGGCGGCGCCATCGGCCTGTTCACCCGTGAAGCCGAACAAACCCGCATCGGCGTCTCATTCGAAACAGGCAACCGCGGCACGGTTCCGGCCTCACTTTCCGCCGCCCGTCGCCTCGGCTCCTGGGCCGTCTCAGGCTCAGGACGCGCGTTCACAACCGATGGCTACTACATCGTTCCTGAAGACATCCGCGGAACTGCCGACGCCCGAGCCAACGTCCGCTTCAGCGGCGGCAACCTCCGTCTCGACCGCGCTGGCCAGCGCGACCGCCTGTTCCTGCGCGCCGACATCCACGCCGAACAGCGCGACAACGGCACCCGCCTGCAGCAGAACTCCACCAGCCTCGGCACGCTCGCCGCGCACTATTCGCGCTCCTCCGCATCGTCTCTGCTCTCATTGCTTGGCTTCCATACACGCACCGAATACCGCGCGTCGTTTTCGTCCATCACCAGCAACCGCAACGTCGAAACGCTCACCTCGCGCCAGTCCGTCCCCGCCGATGCAACCGGCGGCGCGGCGCTCTATCGCTGGTCGCAACGCGGCGCCAACCTCTCCCTCGGCGCCGACCTCAACCGCGCTGAAGGCTACAGCCTCGATACCATCCACCCCGCCGGCTTCCGCTCCGGCGGCGGCGTGCAATGGCAATACGGCCTGTTCACCCAGGGCGACATCCGGCTAGATCGCCTCCAACTGTTCGGCGGCCTGCGCCGCCACATGGCCGGCGCACGCCAGTTTTGGAGCCCCAGCGGCGGCGCGGCCGTCGACGCCGGACGCCTCCGACTGCGCACCTCCGCCTACCGGGCTTTCCGCTCACCCACGCTCAACGAACTCCATCGCGAATTCCGCGCCGGCAACGTCCGCACGCTGCCCAACGCCGCCCTCAAGCCCGAATCGCTTGAAGGCGTCGAAGCCGGATTCGATCTCCGCTTCGAACGGACCACGCTCTCCGCCACAGCCTTCCGCAACTCGCTCAATGGCCTGGTCACAAACGTCACTCGCTCGGTCACTGGGTCGCTCATCACCCGCCAGCGCGACAACGCCGCCTCGGCCCTCTCCCGCGGCGTCGAACTCTCGGTCACCCACCGCCGCGGACCCTGGCTCGCCCATGCCGCCTGGCTCCTCGCCGATTCGTCGTTCTCGACAACCGCCCGCCTACCCCAGGTCCCGCGCAATCAGGGCTCGGCCCTGCTCACCTGGTCGCGTGGCGGTGCTCTCGTCTCCGGTGGCCTGCGCGCGTCGTCGCTTCAATTCGAGGACGACCTGAACACCTTCATCCTGCCAGGCTTCGCCGTCTGGCACCTCAACGCATCGCACCCTCTCGCCGGACCGGTCTCGGCCACCTTCGCCATCGAAAACGCCTTCAACCGCGCCTATCTCGCCGGATTCACCCCAACACCCATGCTCGCCGCGTCACGCCTCTACCGCGCCGGACTGCGCTTCGAACTGCCCCGCTAGGCCGCCGGCGCGGGCCGTGCCACGGGCTTACGCTCGACTATCATCAAATGACATGCGCCGAAACCTGAAGACGATCCTTCGCTGGACGTGGATCCTAGCTGGGTTCGCGCTCACCGCCTGGATGATCGCCGGCTTCCAGGCCAGTGGCGTACCTGACGAATCCACTAAAGGCGACGGGCGGGTCGCCGTCACTGCCGCAAGCGACGGAATAGAATTCCGCATCCGCGCCAATCCGCGCAGTTCAGGCCTGATCTTCCTGCCGGGCGGCATGGTGGATCCTACGGCCTACGCGCCGCTGATGAAGCGTATTGCCGCCGCCGGACATCCCGTTCACCTGCTCTACCTGCCGTGGCGCTGCGCCTGTACTGAATCGCAGGTAGGGGATCTCTTCCGGAACATTCAATCGGTGATGGCTGCCGAACCCGCCACCAACTGGGCCTTGGCCGGACACTCACGGGGAGGCATGCTGGCATCCCGCTTCGAGCATCAAAACGGAGGCAGGCTGGCGGGTCTGGTTCTCATAGGCACCACCCACCCGCGTGATTTCAGCTTGGCAGGGAGATCCATCCCGGTCGTGAAGATCTACGGCACAAACGACGGTATCGCATCGTATTCCGGCATGCGGCGGAACCAGCATCTCCTGCCGGCGAATACAGGGTGGATCGGCATCGAAGGCGGCAACCACGTGCAGTTCGGCTACTACCGCCATCAACTGGGTGACGGTGCGGCGTCCATCTCGCGTGAAGACCAGCAACTGGCGGTTGAACGGGCCCTGCTGAGAGTCCTTGCCGGGACTGGCGGCGATCCCGGGCATTGAGCAGGAACGGCGATAGCCCGGCAGGCGACCGTTACCCGCCCATCGCGCACCGGAAACCGACGTGACCCACCGGGTCGTCGGCCCGATGGCTGTCTCTCGCGGTCACCCGCATGTTGAATGCCCCGCCATCGTAGCTCCCGCCACGGATCACTCGCCGCTCGGCGCTCGTCTTGCCCAACGCGGCGATGCCGGCTTCGGTGAATTCCAGAGCGTGACTGGGATACGGGCTCGGCCATGCGTCCAGACAGAACTCCCACACGTTGCCCGCAAGATCAAAGACCCCGCTCCGGCCTGCCGGGCTGCGGCCAACCCTCACGGGCGCGTGTTTGCCTGATTCGGAGTAATTCGCCAAGCCAGGCGAGGCGTCTTCGTTGCCCCACGGATATTTCGCGCCGGCCTGTCCTCCCCGCGCTGCAAACTCCCATTCAGCCTCTGCCGGCAGGCGCTTTCCGGCCCAACTGGCGTAGGCCATGGCGGCCTGCCACGAGACGTGGACTACCGGGAAGTCGCCCTGGCCCTCCGGAAAGTGGTCGCCAACCCAGTTGAGGAGGTAATTGCCACCCAACTTCCGTCTGTCCCATTCCGGTCTGGCTATGACAAATTCTTGATATTCGCGGTTGGTCACCTCATACCGGTCGATCCAGAACGGAGGAACTGTCACTTGGTGGCGTGGCGATTCGGCCAGAAGCATCGCCCTCAGCCCGGGGCCGGCCTTGGGGAATTGCTGCAGAAGCGTGGCCTCGTCCGCCCCCATCTGGAACGTGCCACCTGGGAGGCGCACCATCCGCTCCTTGCCGAATGCCAGAACTGAAAGCAGGGCATCCCTTCGTGTCATCACCTCAAATTGGACGTCCGCAGGACGCCGAAGTGAGCAAACAAACCCGTGGCGGTCAACAGACCCAACCTCTCTTTCAAGGATTGGAGGTTCGGAGCCCCGGCTGGCCTACGGCGGTCCTGACGGGTTGTTTTTGCTATCTTGAGAGTTCCCCGCATGACGGCCAACGTTCCCGATATTCTCGCGCGCATTGTCGAGCGCAAACGCGTCGAGGTCGCTGCCAAACAAGGCTCACGCCACTCATTCGAACAGAGCGCGCGCTACCAGTCCGGCCAGCGCCGCGACTTCGCCAAAGCCCTGCGCGCCCGCCCGCCGGCCATCATCGCCGAGATCAAAAAGGCCTCGCCCAGCAAAGGCCTGCTCGCCGCTGACTTCAACCCCGCCGCCCAAGCCCAACGCTATTTCGCCGGCGGCGCCGCCGCGCTCTCTGTCCTCACCGACCGCGACTTTTTCCAGGGCTCTCTCAGCGATCTGAAAATCGCCCGCGCCTCGGCCTTCCTGCCCGTCATCCGAAAAGACTTCACCATCGCCGAAATCGATGTCCTCGAAGCCGCGGCATCAGGCGCCGACGCCATCCTCCTCATCGCAGCCATCCTCACTAGAGACGAACTCAGCAGCTTCCGCCAGCTCGCAGAAAACCACTCAATGGCTGCCCTGGTCGAAGTCCACGACGAAGACGAACTCGCCAAAGCGCTCGACTCCGGCGCATCCATCATCGGCGTCAACAACCGCGACCTCCGCACCTTCAACGTCAGTCTCGAAACCTCGGAACGCCTGGTCGCGCTGATGCCCGCATCCATCACCAAGGTCGCCGAAAGCGGCATCCATTCCGCTGAGGACGTCCGCCTTCTCCAATCCGCCGGCTTCCACGCCTTCCTCGTCGGCGAGCACCTCATGAAATCCCCCGACCCCGCCGAAGCCCTGCGGGCTCTGCGCTCATGACCCTCATCAAGATCTGCGGCATCACCACGCTGGACGATGCACTGCACGCCTCCGAAGCCGGCGCCTCCGCCCTCGGCTTCAATTTTTGGCCCCGCAGCAAGCGCTACATCGCCCCAGCCGCCGCCGCCGCCATCACGAAGAGCCTGCCCGCCGGTGTGATGAAAGTCGGCGTATTCGTCGACGCCCCCGAAACAGAGTTCACCGCCATCGCCAGCGAGGCCGGTCTCGACATCGTTCAATTCCACGGAACGCCGGCGGCGCCCCTCTCCATCCGCCACTGGCTCGCCTTTTCTGCCACCGAAGCAGGCATTCGGGCGACAATGGAAGCAAGCGGGGCCGAAGCGTTTCTGATCGACACCCCCGCCGGCGTTGAGCGCGGCGGAACCGGGCGTGCCTTCGATTGGTCGCTGGTCACCGATCTGCCCGGCAGGGTCGTTCTTGCCGGCGGACTCGGGCCAGACAACGTCGCCCAGGCCATCCGCCAGGTCAGCCCCTGGGGCGTCGACGCCTGTTCCAGGCTCGAGTCCGCTCCCGGCCGCAAGGACCACGCCAAGGTAACGGAATTCATCCGAGCCGCGCGCTCGGCCACGATATGAGCAACGACCCAATTCAACAGCCCGACTCCGGCGGCCACTTCGGCCCCTACGGCGGCCGCTACGTTCCCGAAATCCTCATGGCGCCGCTCGAAGAGATCGAACGCGCCTATGCTGACGCCCGCCAGGATCCGGCGTTTCAAGCCGAACTCGCCGACCTGCTCGCCCATTTCGCCGGCCGCCCCACGCCGCTCTATGAATGCAGGCGCCTGTCTGAAAACCTCGGCGGCGCGCGCATCTTCCTCAAGCGCGAAGACCTGCTCCACACCGGCGCGCACAAAATCAACAACTGCCTCGGCCAGGTTCTGCTCGCCCGCCGCATGGGAAAGACCCGAATCATCGCCGAGACCGGCGCCGGCCAGCATGGCGTCGCCACGGCAACGGTCTGCGCCCTGTTCGGCCTCGAGTGCGTCGTCTACATGGGCGAGGAGGACATGCGCCGCCAGCGGCTCAACGTCTTCCGCATGCGCCTTCTCGGCGCCCGCGTCGAAAGTGTCACCAGCGGCTCGCGCACCCTCAAGGACGCCGTCAGCGAAGCCATGCGCGATTGGGCCACCAACATCGAAGACACCCACTACCTGCTCGGCTCGGCCCTCGGCGCACACCCTTACCCGATGATGGTCCGCGACTTCCATCGCTGCACCGGCGACGAAGCCCGCCGCCAGATCACCGAACAAGCCGGACGCCTGCCCGACATGATCGTCGCCTGCGTCGGCGGCGGCTCCAACGCCATCGGCATCTTCACCGCGTTCATCCCCGATACGCAGGTCTCGCTGATCGGCGTCGAAGCCGGCGGCCGCGGCCTCACCACCGGCGACCACGCCGCCCGCATCGCCGGCGGCAGCCCCGGCGTCCTCCAAGGCGCTTACAGCTATCTCCTGCAGGATAACGACGGCCAGGTCTCGCTCACCCATTCCGTTTCTGCCGGCCTCGACTACGCCCTCATCGGTCCCGAACACGCCTGGCTCCACGACCAGGGCCGCGCCCGCTACACCAACTGCACGGACTCCGACGCCCTCAGCGCCGCCCGCACTCTCGCCCGCACCGAGGGCATCATCCCGGCGCTTGAATCCTCACACGCCGTCGCCGAAGCCATCCGCCTCGCCCCCGAAGCCGCCAGCAAAATCATCCTCGTCAACCTCTCCGGCCGCGGCGACAAGGACACCGACATCTACCGCGAAAACTTCCCGGAATTGGATACGCCCGATGCCCAGTAGCAACCGCATCGCTGACGCCTTCGCCGCCGCTAAAGCGCAATCCCGTCCCGCCCTGGTCGCCTACCTCACCGCCGGCGACCCCTCGCCCGCGCGCTCCGCATCGCTCGCCCTAGCGCTGAACCGCGGCGGCGCTGACGTCCTCGAACTCGGCGTTCCCTTCTCCGATCCCGTCGCCGACGGACCAGTCATCCAACAAGCCTCTGACCGCGCTCTCAAGGCCGGTACGAACGTCCGCCGCGTCCTCGAAATCGCCGCCGAAATCCGCCGTCAAAGCGCCTTGCCCATCGTCCTGTTCAGCTACTTGAACCCGCTGATGCGCTACGGCTTCGACGCCCTCGCGCGCGACGCCCGCGACGCCGGCATCGACGGCTGCCTGCTCACGGATTTGAGCGTCGAAGAGGCCGCCGGACCGGTCTCAAAGCTCCGCGCCGCCGGACTCGACACCGTCTTCCTCGCCGCGCCCACCTCCACCGATCGCCGTCTGAAACTCGTCTCTGAACTCAGCTCCGGCTTCGTCTATGTCGTCTCCCGCACCGGCGTCACCGGCGAACGCTCAGACGTCGCCGCCTCGGTCGAACCGCTGGTCAACAAGATCAAATCGATGACGGACAAGCCCCTCGCCGTCGGCTTCGGCGTCTCGAAGCGCGAACATGTCGCTGCCATCGGCGGTTATGCTGACGGCGTCATCATCGGCAGCGCCATCATGCGCATCATCGAACAGCACGGCCACGCGCCCGACCTCGAATCCCGCCTCGAACAGTTCATGCGAACTCTCTCCGGCAAGGAGGACTCCCCACGATGATGAGTCCCGAAGAAGCAGCCCGCCTGCTCGACCAATACCGCATCGAGATCGACTCGCTCGATCTCCGCATCCTCGACATCCTCAACGAACGCACCCGCATCGTCGAAAAGATCGGCGCCGTCAAACGCGAAGCCAGCCTGCCCGTCTACGAGCCTAAGCGCGAGGATGCCGTCTACCGCAACGTGCTCTCGCACAATCAGGGCCCGCTGTCGGAAGCCGCCGTGCGCCGCCTCTTCGAACGCATCATCGACGAAATGCGCACCCTCCAGCGCGAACGCAATCAGCAGAAGGAGAACGGCCAATGATCGTCGTCATGGAACAGGGCTCCACAGAGGAGCAGCTTCAACAGGTCATCGACAAACTAGTCTCGCTGGACTTCACCATCCACCGTTCCACCGGCGTCATCCATACCGTCCTCGGCGGCGTCGGCCCGCGCGAAGTCGACCCCGAAGAGTTTCTCGTCATGCCCGGCGTCCGCGAATGCCATCGCGTCGTCGCGCCATACAAGCTGGCCTCGCGCCCGTTCCGCGCCGAAGGCACCGTGGTCCGCTTCGGCGATGTCGAAGTCGGCGGCACCGCCGTCACGCTCATGGCTGGGCCTTGCTGCGTCGAAAGCGAACTGCAAATCCGCGAGTCCGCCGGCATCGCCGCTCAGGCCGGCGCGCGCTTCCTCCGCGCCTCAGCATTCAAACCCCGCACCTCGCCCTACAGCTTCCAGGGCCTCGGCGAACAGGGCTTGCGACTGCTGCGCGCCGCCGCCGACGAACACAAACTTCTCGTCGTTAGCGAAATCTCCGACCACACCCAGATCGCCACAATGGAGAAGTACGTCGACCTTCTCCAGGTCGGCGCCCGCAGCATGCAGAACTTCACCCTGCTTCGCGAACTCGGCCGCGCCTCCCGCCCCGTCCTTCTCAAACGCGGGCTTGCCGCCACGGTCGAAGAGCTACTCATGTCCGCCGAGTACATCCTGTCTGGTGGCAACTACAACGTCATCCTCTGCGAACGCGGCATCCGCAGCTTCGCAAGCGCCACCCGCGAAACCATGGACATCGCAGCCGTCCCGGCGGTGAAGAAACTCTCCCACCTGCCCATCCTCGCCGATCCCTCACACGGCACCGGCCGCCGCGACAAGGTCGCGCCCATGGCACGCGCCGCGGTGGCCGCCGGCGCCGACGGCCTGCTCATTGAAGTCCACCCCGACCCCGACCACGCGCTCAGCGACGGCCCGCAATCGCTCTACGCCGGCCAGTTGATGGAACTCGTCGGCCAGCTCCGCCTCATCGCCCAGGCCATCGGACGAACCCTCTAGGACCTTAGATGCAAACCGTCGCCATCGTCGGCACCGGCCTCATCGGCTCGTCTTTCGGTCTGGCCCTGCGCCGCGCCGGTTTCGCGGGCCGCATTCTCGGCGTCAGTTCCGAGCGCTCCATCGGCGCCGCCGTTGAGTGCAAAGCCATCGACGAAGGCGCGACGCTCGAATCCGCCGCCGCCCAGGCTGACTTGATCTATCTTTCGCAAACCATCTCCGGCATCCTCGACACCTTGCCCCGCCTCGCCGCCTGCCTCAAACCCGGCGCCCTGGTCACCGACGCCGGTTCCACCAAACGAACCATCGTCCAGGCCGCCGCACCCCTCGGCGACGCCTTCCTCGGCGGCCACCCGATGGCCGGCAAGGCCTCGCGCGGGGCATCCGGAGCCGAAGCCTCGCTGTTCGAAGGCCGGCCCTATATCCTCACGCCCTCGTCTCCCGAGCAGATGAGCGACCCACGTGTCCGCTCGCTCTGCGGCTGGATCGAACGCGCCGGCGCGCGCATCGTCGTCCTCACCGCCGCCGAACACGACCGCCTCGTCGCCTCCGCCTCCCACCTGCCGCAATTGCTTTCCACCGCTCTGGCTTCAACCCTCGAACACTCCGCCGATCCCGCATCCATCGCCTCGGTCTCCGGACCCGGCCTACGCGACATGACCCGCCTCGCTCTATCCAGCCATGACATTTGGAAGGACATCCTCGCCACGAATGGCGACGAAATCGCCGCCGCCCTGGGCCGCATCGAGGATCGCCTCGCCGTCCTCCGCCAGGGTCTCGTCGGCGACGCCGCCGAATCCGCTTTCACCTCCGGCCGAGACTTCTCTCTCCGCCTCCGCCCCGGCCACCAGGACTAGCCGGGCGCGCATCCAGCCACCCATCCGGCGCATCAACTCTAGTAGTGACACGCCGCCGATTCAGCGCATTCCTTCTGTTCACCCCCGTCGCCGCCATCGCCGCCGAAGGCCGCTCCACCATCAGCGGACGCCTTCAGGCCTCAAACGGCGGACCGGTCCTTCTGAAGACGGAAGACGGCAAGCTCATCACCTTGGAAGGCGACGTGTCAACCAAAGCCGTGCTGCGCGACGCGCGCGTCATCCGCGAACAATTCGAGGCCGTCGGCGAATGGAAATCGCCCGATCGATTCCTGATCGACCCCATCCACAAGAAGGCGCTGTTCATCCGCCGGGGAGGTGAGCTTTTGGTCATAACCTACTGGTGCGAAATCTGCGCTATCCGCACCTATGCTCCGGGCCGCTGCCAGTGCTGCCAGGACGAAACCGCGCTCGATCCGCGCGACCCCAAGCTGGAAAACACCGCACCGTAACAGGCTGCTTCCGCGACTGTCCCCATTCGTCCGAAAGCCGGCTCAAGGCTTCCAATAGTTCGGAGCTTCAGGAACCGCAGCACCGTCTTTGCGCGGTGACGATCCGCCCGATTTCACCTTCGTCGCCGAGTTGAACTCAACAGCCTGTCCGCCCCCCATGTCGAGCGAAAAGGGCCCGACGGGCCGGATGATGTGGCCGCGTTCCACCAGGCCAGTCACCGTCGGCGCCGGAAACCGATTCTCCAGGTGCACCTCGCATCCAGAGGTGAACTTCTGCCGCGTGAATCGCGGAGCCTCCAGCGCCTGCTGGACGTTCATCCCGTGATCGGCGATGCGCGAAACGAACTGTGCATGGGCCTGGGCCTGGTTCAGCCCGCCCATGATGCCGAAGGCGATGTGGCGTTCGCCCTTCTCCATGAAGGCCGGGATGATGGTGTGGAATGGCCGTTTGTTCGGCGCCAGCGCATTCGGATGCTTTTCATCAAGCGTGAACAGGCCGCCGCGGTTGTGGAGGTGGAAGCCGTATCCGGGCACGGCGATGCCGGAGCCGAAGCCCTGATAGATGCTCTGGATGAGCGAGACGAGGTTGCCGTCGGCGTCGACCGCGGAGAGATAGATGGTGTCGCCTTCGGAGGGCAGCGGTTCGCCTTCGACGGGCGCGCAGTTGGCGCGCTTCAGGTTAATGAGAGCGCCCCGCTTCTTGGCATAGTCCTTCGACAACAGCCCCGCCACCGGAACCTTCGACACCCGCGGATCGGCGACATAGCGGGCGAGATCGGCATAGGCCAGCTTCTGTGCTTCGATCTGGATATGTAGCGCTTCGTCTGACAGCGAGTCGAGCGACCCCAGGTCGTGCAACTCCATCAGGTTCAGCATCGAGAGCGCGGCCAGGCCCTGCGAATTGGGCGGAATCTCATGCACCGTCCACCCGCGGTATGTCGTTGAGATCGTCTGCACCCATTCGGCCTGGAACGAAGACAGATCCTCCGCTGAAAGCGTGCCCTTGAGCTTGGCCGACTTGGCCAGGATCGCCTTCGCAATGGTGCCGTTGTAGAACGCCGACGGTCCTTCCTTCGCGATCAACCGCAGCGCGCCTGCAAGTTCAGGATTGCGATAGACCTGGCCGAGCGCGGGCGGCTTGCCGCCCGGCAGCAGCGGCGCCGAGTCGGGATCGGCGGCCAGTTTCTTGAACGTGGCCGAGCCATTCCACTGCGCGGCGATCAACTCGGTCACCGGGAAGCCCTGCTCCGCGTAATGGATGGCCGGCGCAAACAACTCGGCCCACGGCAGCTTGCCATACTTGGCGTGCAGGTCGGCCCAGCCGCGCACACAGCCCGGCACCGTCACCGAGTGGATCGAATACTGCGGCATCTCGTCGAAGCCGGCATCCTTCACGGCTTTGATGGTCAGCCCGGCCGGAGCGGGTCCGGATGCGTTCAGCCCCTGGATCTGGCCGGTCTTGGCATCGCGGACGATGGCGAACAGGTCGCCCCCGATGCCGTTCGACATCGGTTCGACGACCGTCATAACAATGTTGGCGGCGATGGCGGCGTCGGCGGCCGAACCGCCACGGGCCAGCACCTGAGCGCCGGCGGCGGAGGCAAGAGTCTGGGAAGTGGCGACGATGCCGCCGGTGGAATAGACCACCGAACGGGCGTGCCAGCGTTGCTGGGCGAAGTCGGGTTCAAGCATGACGAGGGTGAGGAAGAGCAGCGGTGCGATGCGCATGGTTATTTTCCCAGGAAACGGATGCAGACGGCTCCGTTGACTTCAATCTTATTCCCAGTATCGGTGAGACGGCCCGTCTTGGGGTCGATCGAGTAGACCACCACGTTGCCGGTGCGCTGGTTAGCCGCCAGCAGCCAGCGGCCCGACGATTCGATGTTGAAGTTGCGCGGCTGGACTCCGCCGGAGGGGAACGTGTCCACGAAAGTTGGCATGCCCTTCGAGTCAAGGGAGAACAGAGTGAGCGAATCGTGTCCGCGGTTCGAGCCATAAAGGAAACGGCCGGACGGATGGACAACGACCTCGGCGGTATAGCTTGTGCCGGTGAATGAGGCGGGCAACGTATTGACCGAGGCAACCTCTTTCAACGTGCCAGCCTTGGCGTTCCAGTCATAGACGGCAACCGTGTTGGCCAGCTCATTGATGGCATAAGCGCGGGGCAGCTTGGGATGGAAGGCGAAGTGGCGGGGACCTGCGCCGGGAGCGGTTTTGACCGAAGAGTGGCGCGTGAGGGCGCCGGTCTTCTGATCGACCGCGTAGACGATGAGTTCGTCGATGCCCAGGTCGGCGGCGACGGCGAAACGGCCGCCGGGCGAAGCGTTGATCGAGTGCGCGTGCGGACGCTCCTGGCGTTTGGGATTGGCGCCCTTGCCTTCGTGCTGGATGGACGAGACCGCGTCGGAGAGCTTGCCGTCAGCGCCGATCGAATAGGAAGCCACAGTCCCGCCGCCGTAGTTGGCGGCGAAGCAGAACCGGCCCTTCGATCCGGTGGAAACGTGGCAGGGTCCGCCGCCCTTCGACGAGACGGCGTTCAACTGCGTAAGATTGCCGCTGGCCGGGTCAATGGAGAAAGCTGTGATGGAGCCGGTGCGCTCGCCATTGAAGTTTCCCACTTCGTTCGCCGCATAGAGCGTCTTGCCTGATGGGGCGATGGTGAGAAACGTGGGGTTGGGCGTCTCGGCGGCGAGTTCAGGGGCGGAGATGGCTCCGGTGGCGGTGTTGAGGTGGGCGAGGTAGATGCCCTTCGACCCCTGATTGGTGTAGGTGCCGATGTAGACCTTCAATTCAGCGGTCTGGGCGGCGGCCAAAGCCATCGTGGCGGCCAGGAGAAAGAGAATGCGGCGCATGTGGTTATCAGACCGCAGTTGGATGGATAAGACAAGTGGGGGTGGAGGCGGCGGCTTACGCGGCGGTAGGGCGGAGGGCGAGGAGGAGCGCCACCGTCGCCGTGTAGCCCACCAGGTGAATCGGCATCGTCCCCAGACTGGTCGCCGCGAACGCTTCCGGTCCCTCGTTGGCTGCACAACGAAGACAGCCTGGAGAAGGGGCGCCATAGGGCGAGATGTGGTCCATGCTGAAGGCTCGTTGGGTAACGCCGATCGAGTTATTGCGGATGACCACCGTGCTCACCGACACACAATCTCCTCACTACGATCTTCTGCAGGCAGATTAAATACGCTACAGGAAGTATTCACCCTAAGTAAATATAGTCGCGGATTTCGACCTAGGACGTTAACCACCACTTGATAGAGACCAGGAGGAAGATTATCTATCTTAAAATCGGTCGTCCTCGAAAAGGCATGAGCTTGAAGGAATGAGTCATGGATTGCAGACACCCTCACCCAATACCCTCTTTGCAATTCAGCCACTGGCAGTCCTTCCAGCCGACCAAAGCGCACGTACCTGTGCCTTACTAATTCACCGTTGACCCAGTCCTCTCTCGGCTCAAGTGGCCAGAGCGACACTTGTCTTCGTTCAAAAGCATGAACCAGTTGGATCTCGTGATAGCTTGTCTCAAAGTCTGTCCTTGACACTGAGAGTCTGTATCTTCCTGGAGCCACCGAGCAATCAATCAAACTCCCGCGACCCTCGCACAGTTTCTTGCCCGTGGGGTTCCTAAGGACTATACGTGCATCCTTGTAATGTTCTCCAGTAAAAGAGTTCACTGCGTCGACCGATAGCGACACGTGCGGATCTCCAGAGGCCTGATACAGCAGGAATGATAAGGCGAGGAGGAGCCATTGCATCATATGATACATTTCTCCATGATTACCTTCTATTCATGGGCAGGAACACAATACCACTTTTGAATACGCGCCTCAAGCACAAAGTGCAGCCCATCTAATGACGCTCTTGGATTGACCACGATGCGTGTTGCCCTGCTTGTCGGGGTATTGCCTGCATCTAGTAGTTTCATGCTCCGGCCTCTCCTCGTGGTAATGGCGCATTGCGTTCCTGTCAAAGTGTAATAATAAGATCGCCAACTCGTCGGATCAGGCTGAACCCCTCGCATCACCACCGTCATGGTTCAAGGTTGCCTCCGCCGCACCTTATGTTTCCTTTGGTGCTGACCGTGCAACTCACCGCTGGGGCAAACATGATTTTCGCAGGATCGAAGGTCGGGATGCTTGTTTTGAAGAACGGCACCAAGGGATAGTTGTCTGTACCGAGAAACCAAGGATCTGATCGAATATTAACCGACAGAAACGCAGATTTCTCGACTCTTGCAAACCTCATTGTTAATGTCCTCACAGCCGCCAGAGAGAACGGAGCTTTTCCCTCGCCGAATATGTTTACAAATCCGCCCTCGACTTCGCCTCCGTCTTTCTGCCGTCCAGAAATCGACAAGTGAAGAATCTCGAATTCCCTGGTGCGTGCAGTTACCTTGGGCCAAGCATTCTCGCTCCCGGCCAACCTGAAGCGCTGGAAGTGTTCACCTTGTCGAATGTCCAAGACGGTGCCCCAAGGACTCGCTAAAATCCTTGCTACGCGTATTCGTGAGTGGTCGATATTCTTCAGAGTAGATTGATGCTTTAGCAAGGCTCTGGAATACGCGCCCTCATCGGAGTCTGGCACTACAAAGAAATGACTAAATGCACTTGTCAGGGTCTCTTGTCTCGGCGATATGAGAATCTGGATGATCGGCTCATCGAAGCCATGTGTGTTCTTCAGCAAGGTCAACAGATCTAGAATATTGTTCTTGTTGAAGTGTTTGTCTTGAATCAAAACACCAGCGTCTCTGCAGCCCGCAGTGGCGAGATTCCGGAATATTTTAAACTCGGGTCGATCTATGGGTGTCTGGCCAAAGGCTGAGGTGAGCGCCATTCCGATTCCGACCATAACTAGCCGCAACCGAATCTGCCCCTGAGCGATTGGCCGTATCATGGCGTTACCCCCGAACGTGAGCGCACGAAGGCGGGACAGCCTGTCCCTGAAACTGGAACCTGCCCCGGAAACCGGAAAACGATCATGTGATGCTCTCCCACCGGACGCCGGCCCGCTCCGCCGCAAAGCCGCATTCCTTGAGCCAGTCGCCGTAGGCCATGGCCCAGTGCGAATCCCTCACTTCATTGAGCAGCTTGCGCCAGTCGCCGCTAATCCTCACATCCTGTTGGGACCGGCAGATCGGCAGGAACGGATTCGCCTCCACAATTCCCTTCAAGCCCACCCACCGCAGCGTGGCGTACTCGGGGTTAATGAAGGTCACTTCCTGCCCCGGCGGAATCTCCACCTTCGGCGCCGCCCCGTACTCGGATTCGTAGTGCGTCAGAATCCGCGCCGGCTCATAGCGCTTCCCGTCCATACGCCGCGGCGCGGCACAGTGCGCGCACGTCACCACGCCGTTGTGCGGAAATGTCGAGTTGTGCATGAACACGGGCCGGCCGCTGATGGCGCGCAGCAGCAGACAAGGCGGGAGCACGACAAAATCCGATTCGCAGAAGGCCGGAATTCCCTCGTCGCCCATCAATCCAAGCGTGAGGCAGGCGGTGGTCTGCGCCATCGGAATCACGGTGTTCATGCAGCTCTTGATGGTGAACGCCGTCGCGTCATGCTCCCGCATGAGGTCCTTGAGAACTCCATAGAGGACAAATGAGTTCACGACAAAGCCGCGCCCGGTCTCCAGTTTCGTGCCAGGCATCTTCAGGTAGCGGTCTGTCCAGGTTTCGGCCAGCCGCTTGCGCGCCGGATCCCGTAGCGCGCTGCCGATGCGCTTTTCGAAATCGTCATAGCTCGAATCGATGATCTCGATACCAAACCTCTCGCGGGCCACCTGCGGCGCCTCTGGAGCATACTTGCCCCACGGGCCGCCCAGGGCCAGGATCCTGGTTCCCAGAAACGTCTTCAATCCGCAAAGCGCACGGAGCCGCCACAGCAGTTCCTGCGGGTCGTCCACAGCGACATCTTCCACCGAGACCCGCGGCGTCCCTTCTGTCCCATACGCCACTCCAGCCTTTCGCAGATACCTTGTGCTGAGCGCTTCGTACCAGTAATAAACAGGCCCCGACCGGTGCCTGACAAAAATCAGAGCGTCCCGGTTCTCGCCGATGGCGGCCCGCAGCATCGCTCCGCTGCCCGCCGCGGGGTAGATGACTCTGATGTCCTCGCCTTCCGGCCTTAAGGCATTTGCAGCCTCCACGGTCGAAGCCCTCTGTACAGGCAGAGGTTCGAGTGGAAATTCCGCCATCGCCTTCAGCGCCTGCCACTCACGGTCGATCCGCCCGACTTCCTCATTTGCCGCAGCCTCCGTCAACACACCGCCCCAGGACTTCCATGACGTCTGCTCCTTCGACTGCGGAGTGGCATAGAGCAGCACCGGGCGGACTCGCAACGGCTTCTGGCGTCTCTCAAACGGGCGTTCCGGGTCCCACATCGCACCGGGCTCCGGATTTGGCTGCACTAGAGCCCCTGCGCCCGCCAAGCTAACAAACTCGCGCCGGCTCACTCCATCTTCCAGACAACACATGAAAGGCAGTCCTCCGTCGCAACTATCCTATCCCTATCCGCCACGTTGGGAAACGCCCATGGTCCGCCGGCCTGCAACAGCGCCCCCCTATCCACTCCGGCGGCGGCAGGCGAGCCTTGCCGGCGGTGGGGGATCCCGTGAGAAAGACCGCTCCCCGGAGAATCTCCCTGGCGACCCGCTCTCTTCATTCGCGGCCTACGCGAGTAAGCGGGTGTATTCTTAGCACTTCTGGTAGCCCTGGCGGGGCTATCCGGGCTCCTTGCAGTCGCGGTTCGTCAGTGCTTTGGCCGGTGGAGGGGGAACGAATGGTATCGAAAGATATGCTTGTATGCTCTAGTTGATTAGTACACTATAGCAATCAATGAAACGAGTGGAGTCATTCCATATCAGTCTGGAGCCGGCCAGCGGGGTGCCGGTATACAGGCAGATTATTGACCAGGTGATGGGTGGGATTGCGGCGGGGGTGTTGCGGGCCGGGGTGCAGTTGCCGACGGTGAGGCAGTTGGCGGTAGATCTGGCGGTGAATCCAAACACGGTGTTGAGGGCGTACAAAGAGCTGGAGATACGGGGTGTGGTGGAG
>JACZJQ010000166.1 GCA_014860455.1 Bryobacteraceae bacterium
GTTCCATCCCAATCACGTCCATGGCGTGCCTCTCTTTCCATGGGGCCGCTTCCCAACACTCCGGCCCACGATCGACACCATCCCCGCCCCAACCAAATCAAATCCACTGGATTTTCAATAAGTTATTGAAAATAAATGACATTTTTTATTTCATGCCTCGGTGACCCGCCCTCCAGAGTTCGTTTCGTCAACCCCAGGCGAGCCTGCCTCCAACCCCGAGGCCGCGACCGCAGGGAGCGGTAATTCCGGGACGGTAGTTCGCATCCGACTTCGTTTCGTCACCCCCGGCGAGCCTCGACGCGTGAGCGGAAGGTGAATTGCTGAACGCCGCCCCCCGACG
Source organism: Bryobacteraceae bacterium (assembly GCA_014860455.1). GTDB lineage: Bacteria > Acidobacteriota > Terriglobia > Bryobacterales > Bryobacteraceae > PNKE01. The sequence goes on from JACZJQ010000166.1 coordinate 341, forward strand.
GAGGCGGCTCGCCGGACGCACCCGGTCGCTGCGCTTGCAGCCTCGAAACTAGGAGCCCAGGGCGGACTTGAGGGCTTTCAGCAGCAGTTCGACGTTCTCGGCTGATGAGCCATAGCCCATGGTTCCCATGCGGAAGACTTTTCCGGCCAGGGGTCCGAAGCCGCCGGCGATTTCGATGGAGTAGTCGGCCATCAAGCGCTTGCGGATTTCGAGGTCGCTGGCGCCTTCGGGGACGCAGGGTGTGTTCAACGTCCAGAGGCGGTGTTCGGGGGCGACGTGCATCTGGATGCCGAGTTGGGCGAGTCCGGCGACGAAGGCTTCGTGGTTCGATTTGTGGCGGGCGAAGCGGGCATCCAGGCCCTCTTCGGCGACGATTTCAAGCGATTCGCGCAGGGCGTAGAACATCGAGATGGGCGCGGTGTGGTGGTAGCGGTGGGCGCTTTCGTAGTAGTCGAGCAGGAGTTTCAGGTCGAGGTACCAGCTGGCCGGGGTGGTCTTGCGCTGGCGGAGCCATTCGAGGCCGCGCGGGGAGACGGTGATGGGGGCGAGTCCGGGCGGGCAGCCGAGGGCTTTCTGGGTGCCGGAGTAGGCGACGTCGATGCCGGCGGCGTCCACATCGACGGGCATGCCGCCAAGGCTGGTGACGCAGTCCATGATGACCAGGGCGCCGTGGGCGTGGGCGGCGCGGGCGATGCCGTGGCCGGACTGATAGGCGCCGGTGGAGGTTTCGGCCTGGACGAAGGCGACGACGGCGGGTTTCTCACGGGCGATGAACTCTTCGGCTTCGGCGTCGGTGAAGACCTCGCCCCAGGGTTTTTCGAGGCGGACAACCTCGGCGCGCTGGCGGGTGGCCATCTCGGTGAGACGGTCAGAAAAGTAGCCGTTGGCGAAGATGGCGGCCTTCGAGCCTGGCTCGATGAAGTTGACGACGGCGGCCTCCATGCCGGCGCTGCCTGTGCCGGAGATGACCATGGTGAAGTCGTTCTTCGTGCCGAAGCAGAGGTTCAGCAGGCCGCGGATCTCTTCGTTCACCTGGAAGAAGTAAGGGTCCAGGTGGCCGACGATCGGCTGACGCATAGCTTCATAGACGCGCGGGTGGACGGGCGAGGGGCCGGGTCCGAAGAGGTGGCGCACAGGGGCTTGAAGCGAACAGGCTTGGTTGGACATCGCACCCAGTTTATCGCCTCCGGGCGTTTATTCTCAAAAGAGACACTTTGACGCCGCTTCCCATCGACACGCTGTTGCCCGAGATTGTCTCGACGCTGAAGGAGTGGAACTGCGTCGTACTTGAGGCACCGCCGGGTGCGGGCAAAACGACGCGGGTGCCGGCGGCGCTGCTGGATGCGGGCTATGTCGAGACGGTGGTGCTGGAGCCGCGGAGGATCGCCGCGCGGATGGCGGCCAGGCGGGTGTCGGCAGAGCGGGGCGAGACGGTGGGGCGTACGGTGGGGTACCAGGTGCGTTTGGAACAGGCGGCGTCGGAGGCGACGCGGCTGCGGTTTCTCACCGAAGGCGTGCTGACGAGGAGGCTGCTGGCGGATCCGTTGCTGAAGGGCGTGGAGTGCGTGGTGCTGGATGAGTTTCACGAACGGCACCTGGAGGGCGATCTGGCGCTGGCGCTGTTGAGGCGGTTGCAGGCCAGGAGGCCGGATTTGCGGCTGGTGGTGATGTCGGCGACGTTGCAGGGCGAAGCCTTGGCACGGCATATGGGCGGGTGCCCGGTGTTGAGAAGCGAGGGGAGGCTGTATCCGCTGGAGATTGGCTATACGCCGCATTCGACGGACCGGTTGGACGCGCAGGTGGCGGAGGCGGTGGCGGGGATCGTGAAGTCGGAGGCGTCGGGCGACGTGTTGGTCTTCCTGCCGGGGGCGGCGGAGATCAGGGCGTCGCAGCGGGCGCTGGAGGGTCTCGCCGCCCAGAAGGACCTGCTGGTTCTGCCGCTGCATGGGGACCTTTCACCGGAAGAGCAGGACAGGGCGGTGGAGCCGGCATCGAGGCGGAAGGTGATCCTGTCGACCAATGTGGCCGAGAGTTCGATCACGATTGAGGGCGTTCGGGCGGTGGTCGATTCGGGGCTGGCGCGGGTGGCGTCGGATTCGGCGTATAGCGGGTTGCAGAGGGTGGAGGTGGGCAGGATCAGCAGGGCGTCGGCGACACAGCGGGCCGGGCGCGCGGGGAGGACGGGTCCGGGCAAGGTAGTTCGGCTGTATCCAGAGGCGGATTTCCTGCGGCGTCCGGAGTATGACACGCCTGAGATTTTGAGGCGGGAGTTGTCGGGGCTGGTGCTGGATCTGGCGGCTTCGGGGGTGGATGATCCGTTGAAGCTGGAATGGCTGGACGGGCCGCCGGAGGCTGCGTTGAATGCCGCGCGGGCGTTGCTGGAGAGGTTGGGGGCGGTGGACGCGGCGGGTCGGGTGACGAGGGATGGACGGCGAATGGCCGGGCTGCCGTTGCATCCGAGGTTGGCGAAACTGGCGGTTGCGGCCGAGGCGCGGGGCGCGGGCGATGCGGGCGTGGCGGCGGCAGCGGCGTTGAGCGCGGGGGCGCGGTTGACGGGCGCGCCGGCGCATCCGTCGCCGTCGGATTTGTTGCTGCTCATCGAAACGGGGATGACTTCGTACGCACGACGGTTGGAGCAGCAATTGAGGCGGATGGCGAGGCCGAGGACATCGGGCGGAGGGGACGAGGCGTTTCAAAAAGCCGTGCTGGAGGCGTTTCCTGACAGGGTGGCGCGGGTGTCGGGTGGAGGGTCGTACAGACTGGCTGGGGGCGGATCGGCGCAACTGGCGCGGGACAGCGCGCAGGCAGGGCGCAAGTTGATCGTGGCGATCGAGGTTGAAGAGCGGCGGGATGCGGGCGCACCGTTGATCCGGCTGGCGAGCGCGGTGGAGCCGGAGTGGCTGCTGGAGCTGTTTCCGGAGCGGGTGGAGGCGGCGTCGGAGGCGCGGTGGAACCGGGAGGCGGAGAGGGTGGAGCAGATTGATCTGCTGCTCTATGACGGGCTGCCGATTGATGAGTCGCGGTCGCACAAGGTGGATTCGGATGAGGCGACGGCACTGCTGGCGATGAAGGCGATCGAGACGGGGCTGCATCGGATCTGCGACGCCGAGGCGTTTGAGGCCTTCAGGCAAAGGCTGGCGTTCGCGGCGGAGCATTCGGATCTGAGGCCAGTCGATGACGAGCGGTTGCGGGAGGCCGTTGAGGGGCTGGCGCGGGGGTTGAGGTCGATGGACGAGTTGAAGGAGCGGGCGTCGGAGGGCGGGTTGGAGCAGGCTGTGGTGGGCGCGATGGGTCCGGAGGCGAAGAGGACGTTGGACAAACTGGCGCCGGAGCGGATCCGGCTGGCGTCGGGGCGGATGGCGCGGGTGAGCTATGCGGAAGGGCAGACGCCGTGGGTCGAGTCGCGCTTGCAGGATTTCTTCGGGATGAAGGAGACGCCGGCGGTGGCGGGTGGGCGAGTCCGCTTGGTGGTGCATCTGCTGGCGCCGAGCTATCGGCCGGTGCAGGTGACGTCGGATTTGGAGGGATTCTGGGAGCGGCACTATCCGGCGATCCGGAAGGAGTTGATGCGGAGGTATCCCAAGCATAAGTGGCCAGAGAACCCATACACTTTGAGTCAGGTATGAAGTACTCGCTTTTGTTGATGACAGCCGGGCTGGCCCTGGCCCAGACGCCGAGAGGGACTTGGGACGCGATGGTGATGGCGGAGGATCGCGAGATCGGGTTCCAGATGAAGTTCGAGACGCGGGCGGGCAAGCTGCAGGCGGCGGTGATGGACGGAGACAGGCCGATCTGGTCGACGTCGGCGGTGTTCACGCAGGGCAAGTTGACGGTGAAGTGGGATTTCTATGCGGGGTCGCTGGTAGCGGCGATGCAGGGCGGTGAGTTGAAGGGGACCTATACGCGGCGGACACGGCGGGGACCTGTCAGCAGGGCGTTTTCGGCGCGTCCGGCGGTTGCGGGCAAGACGGGTGCGGCGGCGAAGTCGGCATTCGACGGCGACTGGGTGCTGACGCCGGATGGCGGCGGGGCCGGGATGAAGGCGCGGTTCTGGATGGCGGGGGGCAAGCTGACGGGCACGGTGCTGCGGATCGACGGCGACTTCGGAACGATGGCCGGAGAAACCGACGGGAACAGGGCGACGCTGACGCATTTCGACCTGGTGCGGGCGACGCAGGTGACGCTTGCCCTGGATGACGCGGGCAAGTTGACTGGGACGATTGACGGGAAGACGAAGTTTACGGGTTTGCGCGAAGGGGCGTCGATGCCGGATCCGAGCACGGTGACGCGGGTGAGGGATGCGAACGAACCGTTCACGTTCACGGCGCGGGACCTGGCGGGCAAGCCGGTGACCCTGGCCGATGGACGGTTCAAGGGCGAGGCGGTGTTGATCACGATCATGGGCAGCTGGTGCCCGAACTGTCATGATGAATCGCCCTTCCTCACGGAACTCTATAAGAAATATGGCCCGTCTGGGTTTGAGGTAGTGGCACTGGCGTTTGAGTACACCGGCGATGCGGCGGTGGACGTGCCGCAGATTCAGGCGTTCAACCGGCGCCACAACGTTCCGTATCTGACGCTGCTGGCCGGGTCGACCGAAGACGGGCAGGTGCAGAAGGCGATGCCGCAACTGGTGAACTTCAGCGCGTTTCCGACGTCGATCGTGGTGGACCGGGCTCACCGGGTGGTGGCGATCCATGCCGGATTTGCCGGGCCAGCGACGGGCAGCCTGCATACCGAGTTGAAGGCCAAGATGACGGCCGAGGTGGAGCAGGCGCTCGCCCGAGGCAGGTAGCCCGGTCAGAGATGGTTGCTGGACTGTCAAGTCATTAGAAAATAAGGATTTTTTCTCCGGAAGCAAATCTCTTGGGGCTAGGGGTTACACCCTAGCTCTCCGCCCGGTCTGTTGTCTTCCGGGCGAATCTTAAGCTGGATTCAGAAAAGCCTTGAATTCGCCGCCCGGAGGATTAGAATAGGGTTGCTCGATCTTAATCAACACGGCATCAAAATTTACTACCGACGGGAGGCCGGTTCTATGTTTGAATCTCTCGACGATCGAATGAAGCATGACGACCAGGAGGTCACCACTACCCGTGAGCGGCTGTTGAAGTGGGTTGTGGTCGGTGTGATCTCGGTGATTGTGTTTGGCGGGCTTTGGATGGGCGTGCAGATGATGGAGTAGGCCGGCTCATCCTGGCGCCGCCGACAGGAATCTGAGCCGGCCGGGTGATCTCGCCGCCCGACGCAGGGTCAGTTTCCGAGACGGGCTGGAGCCGGGAACGGCGGATCGCTCCCTTGACCCCGAACCAAGGCGAGAGAGTTCGAAGAGGTTGGGAGGCTGGGTCCGCGTTCCCGGCTCTCTTTGCAGGTACGCGCAGACAGCGAAGGGCTTGGTCCGCCGGGAGGCGAATCAAGCCCTTTTCAATCGGTGGAAGGCTTTACTGGTGGTAGTTGCCGGCGGGCGCGAGGTCGGCGGGTCCGAGCTGCGCCATGACGAGTTTCACCTTGCGGCCGTACTGGGGCCTGGGGTTGTAAGTCTTCAGTTTCCGGTCGAGCGACTTACCCTTGTAGAAGGGCGATTGGGCGAGCCGCGAGGCGACTAGGTGGATCCCCTCCTGATGGGTATTGAAGCGGACGTCGCAGTTGTCCCAACCGAACATATTGTTGTTACGGGCTTCCTTGCCGCCGGTGCTTTCGATCATGGAAAGCGAGGGCAGCAGGCGCCAGTCGAGGTTATGTCGATCGGCGGCCAGGAGGAAGTCCTCGGCATATTGATGGGCCGGGCAGTCCCTCTCGATGAAGTACTGCCTGATTCGGATCAGCCTCGGGTCGGTGGAGACTGCCGGCTTGATCGGGGGCGACACGGGGTCGGCCTGGCCCGAGAAAGCGGCCAGTCCTGCCACCAGGACTAAGCCTCTCGAAATCATTCTGGTCAATCGCAAAGCTCCTGTTGTGAAGTTCAAAATGGGTTGTGTTGATAATGCCTGTATTGGGGATCGCCTGACGTAGGCGTTGGGGCTCAAGTTCGAGCCGGCGGGCGGGGCTGACTTATTGCGCCGCCTGCCGTTGCGTGGTGCCGTGAGGCCGCCCAGATGGCGCTTGCGAGGCCATATGCATTGTTTAATGATACCATAAGTATGACAAATTGTTCTACCTGGAAGTCTCCTGTTTTCAACAGATATACAGCGGCACAATCGGATCTGAAATTCGGATGGGCTGAAACGGAGGCAATCCGGCCTGGGGCGGCAGGGGCGAATGAGGCGGGGCATGGAAGGGGGGCGCGGATTGTGATACCGTGATAGGTTCTTATAGCTACGCATCCGCAAGCGGATACTAGGAGGTTGGATGGAAGCCCTCGGAATGATCGAAACCAAAGGACTGATTGGCGCGATTGAAGCCGCCGACGCCATGGTGAAGACGGCGAATGTGACGCTGACCGGCCGCGAGTACGTGGGCGCGGCCTATGTGATTGTCACGGTTCGCGGCGATGTCGGAGCGGTGAAAGCCGCCACCGATGCTGGCGCGGCCGCGGCGCGGCGGGTGGGCGAGTTGATTGCCGTTCACGTGATCCCGAACCCTGCCGACGAACTGGAGAAAGCGCTGCCCGGCGCGAAGAAGAACGATAAGTAGTCCTCTCCCGGACACCCGTTGCCGGCCGCTCCTGTTGTCGAGGGAGCGGAATACCCGCGTGGAACAGGGAGCCCGCGTGGAACAGGGAGAATGATGCCGTATGTTGCATGACCAGGATTTGGTCTCGGTCCAGGAAGTCCGCCAGAAGGTGGAGCTTGCCTGGCAGGCCTTCCAGTCTTTTCAGGGCTATTCGCAGCAGCAGGTTGACGCCATTGTGGAAGCGATGGGCGCGGCCGGCAGGGCCAATGCGCGCCGGCTTGCCGAGATGGCCGTCGATGAAACCGGCATGGGCAATGTCGAGGACAAGACGGCTAAGAACCTGCTCAACGCCGACCTTCTGGTCCGTTCCATCCGCGGAGTGAAGACGGTGGGCGTGCTGCGTGAGCGAGCCGAGGATAGAGTGATCGAAGTGGGCGTGGGCGTGGGCGTGGTGGCGGCGATTCTGCCCACCACCAACCCGACGTCCACGGCGATCTATAAGGGCATCATTTCGCTCAAGGCCGGCAACGCGGTGGTGTTGAGCCCGCATCCGCGGGCAAAGTCCTGCACCTGCAATACGGCCGCGGTGCTGATTGAAGCAGCGCGCTCTGCGGGAGCACCCGACGGCATTATCCAGTGCATCAACAGCCCCTCGATCGAGGGCACTAACGCCCTGATGCGCAACCCGAAGACGGGTGTGATCCTGTCCACCGGTGGCGCGGGCATCGTCAGGGCGGCGTACTCGTCTGGCAAACCGGCGTTTGGCGTGGGACCGGGCAACGTGCCGGTTTTGCTGGACACCAGCTATGACGTGGGCGAAGCGGTGGCCAAGGTGGTGGCGGGCAAGAAATTCGACTACGGCACGGTGTGTTCCTCGGAACAGGTGCTGGTGGCGGAACGTTCGCTCCGCGGGCGGGTTCTTGAGGAACTGGCCAGACAGAAGGCTTACCTGCTGGACGACGCCAAGCGGGTGGCGATTGAGCGGACGTTGTTCACGCAGGGGACCACGGTTCGGGCCGAATGCGTGGGCCAATCACCACAGAAAATCGCAAAGATGGCCGGCTTTGAGATTCCTGCCGATGCCACGATTATGGTGGCCGAGATTGGGGGCGTAGGCAAGGAACACCCGCTTTCGGCGGAGAAGTTGTCGCCGGTGCTGGCGGTGTTGTTTGTCGATTCATTCGACGCCGCGGTCGAGGCCTGCGAACGCGTGCTGCGCTTTGGCGGGCTCGGCCATACATCAGTGATTTTTTCAGGAGACGACGCCCGGGTCCGTACGTTCGGACTCAGGATGCCGTCCTACCGGGTACTTGTCAACACGGCGTCGCCGCAGGGTTCCACCGGAATCACCACCGGTTTGCAGCCGTCGATGACGCTGGGCTGCGGCGCCATCGCCGGCAACATCACTTCCGACAACATTGGACCGCTACATTTGATCAACATCAAGCGCATCGCTTACGCCATCCGCACGCCTGAACAGGCCTTTGCGGCGGATTCCGCCAGAGCGCCGGAGTCGGCTGCTCCTCAGGGCATCGACCGCGCAGCCCTGGTATCGGCGGTTGAGAAGTACCTCGCCGCGAAGGGGGTTTCAGTTTCGAGCCAGGCCATTGGCGCGGCCGTGTCGAAGGCCATGCCGGCTCCGGCGGCGGCGAAGCCCGCCGTGCAGCCGGTGGCTTCGGCAACGTCAGCCGTGGCCGGCGTGGTGGACCGCTTCATCGCCCGCCGCGGCGGAGTCCGCACGGCCCCGGCCGCGGCTCCCAGTTGCGGCTGCGCGCTACCGCCAGCACCGAAATCTCCCGAGCCCGCGGCAGCCCAACCGGCCAGGGTTGCGCCGGCTCCGCCGCCGGCCGCTCCGGCCCCGGCGCCCGCCGCCGAGCCACCGAAAAAGGCTGAAGTTCCCGCACCGAAGATCACCATCGTCGACTTCGTTTGCGAGGCCGACGTGCGGACCGCGATGGCGCAGAACAAGAAGATCTATATCGGACCGAAAACGATTGTGACGCCGTCGGCGCGCGAAGTTGCGGCGCGTGACGAGATCCTCGTCATGGCGCAGCGATAAGCGGGGAGGTTCAAAGAATCGATGTCTCTCCAACCGAATCTGAACAGCCTGACCGAAGAGGTCCAACACTATCTCGAGACCGAGCATTTCATCGTTTTCCGCTGCCTGACGCGGGCTGGCGACGAAGCACCGATCGTGTATTGGGACACGGAGCGCCACCCCGAGTTCAAGCCGTTTTTGGACTGCGCGCTTCAGTTGGGCATCCGGCTGATCCACCTGCACGTGCGCGAGTTCACCAGCATGCACCGCGAGGAGGCGTTGGACCAGTTGGGCGAGTCCGCCCTGGACCGCAATCAGCAGCGCGAGATGAAACGCCGTATCGAAGAACTGACGATCTACGAGGGTCTGACCTGCGCCGTCGAGATGTCGTTCGACTTCGAAGGCCGGCTCTACATCTACCAGGTCCACACCGAGTGGTATGAGGAGTGGCAGGACCTTTGCGACGAACTCGAAGACTTCATGGGCGACGGCGAAGACGGGCCTGACAAGTACGGCGGGTACTTCTCGAACAACTAGGGATGCGCTGGACGCTCCCACAGCCGAATGAAGCCGAGGCCGCGAGACTCGCAGCCCGCTGCGGATTGCAGTTGCCTGCGGCGCGCGTGCTCTGGAACCGCGGCATCCAGGATCCGCAGGAAGTCGAGCGGTTCCTGCACCCGAAGTTCTCCGACCTTGGCGATCCGTTCTTAGTGAAGGACATGGAGCTCGCCGTCGAGCGCATCCGGCAGGCGATTCGGGACCAGGAGAAAGTCCTGGTCTATGGCGATTACGACGTTGACGGCACGACGTCGCTGGTCATCCTGGGCAAAATGCTGGAACTGGCCGGGCTGAAGGCCCAGTTGCATGTGCCGGACCGGCTCAAGGACGGCTACGGCATCCAGGGCTGGGTGCTTGAGAAAGCCCAGGCCGAGGGCGTCACTCTGTTGATCAGCGTCGATACCGGCATCCGGGCCAATGCGGCGGTCGAGCATGCTCGCGCGCTGGGCATCGACGTTGTGATCACAGACCATCACCTGCCTGACATCGAACTGCCGCCAGCCACCGCGATTCTGAATCCCAACCAGCACGGCTGCGCCTATCCGAACAAGAACCTGTGCGGCGCGGGCGTGACGTTCAAGTTGATCCAGGCGCTGATGGAGCGCGAAGGGTGGGCGCCGGACCGCATCGTGCGATACTGCGATTCGTTCCTGATGCTGGTGGCCATCGCTACGGTGGCCGACGTGGTGCCGCTGACAGGCGAGAACAGGATGATCGTCCAGCGCGGACTGGCCGGGTTGAGCCGGACGAAAAATCCAGGGCTGCTGGCTATTTTGTCAGTGGCCGGACTGGATGCGTCGATGCCGGTTTCGGCTACGGATGTGGGGTTCCGCATCGCGCCGCGGATCAACGCCGCCGGCCGCATGGACAACGCATCCGAGGTGCTGGAGCTGTTTCTCACACCCGATGAACAGCGCGCTCGAACCATCGCCCAACGGCTGGACGCGCTGAACTCAGAGCGCCAACGGACCTGCGAAATCGTGGCCAACACGATCCTGGACCGCTATGCGGTGTCGCCGCCTGGACCAGATGAAGCGGGCCTGGTGTTTTTCGAACCCGAATGGCATCGAGGTGTGGTGGGCATCGTGGCCAGCCGTGTGGCGGAGACTTTTCACAGGCCGGCGCTGGTGCTGGGGCTGGACGAAGCGTCGGGCTATGCGCAGGGGTCGGGACGGTCGGTTTCGTCGTTCCATTTGCTGGAGGCACTGGAGACCATGCCCGACCTGTTTGTCCGCTTCGGCGGGCATAAGCAGGCGGTCGGGTTGACGCTGGAGCGGCACCGGGTGGACGAGTTGCGGCAGCGGTTCAACGAGTATGCGAAGGCGAAGTTGGGCGAAGAGGGTCTGGAGCCGGAACGGGTGCTGGATGCGGAGTTGAACCTGGAGGAACTGACCGACGCGGCGGTGAACGAGATTCTGTCGCTGGCGCCGTTCGGGCTGGGCAACCGGGCGCCGGTGTTCTGGGTTCACGGGGCCAGACTGACTGCTCCGGCGGAGTGCTTTGGCCGGGACCGTGATCATTTGCGCTTGCATTTCACGCAGAACGGCGGGCGGGCCGTACAGGCCAAGGCATGGCGGTTTGCGGGCCGGTTGGATGAGCTACAAATGGGTGCGGCGGTGGACCTGGCGCTGACCGTCGAGGCCGATTCATTCTCGGCCGGGCGCGGCGGTCCGGCGTGGTCGGCGACGGTGCGCGACGTCCGTCCGGCGTCGGTCCAAACGGGCGCGGCGGTGGGCTGAGTTGCCGCTTCAGGCGGCCTGGTAGAGCGCGGAATAGACGCCGAGGGGATCTTGGATGACAGCCATCGAGCCGGGTCCGGTTTTCGCCGGACGTTTTACAACCGTGCCGCCGGCGGCTTCGACCTCGTCGAGCGCGGCTTCGATGCTGGCGACGATGATGTAGATCATCCAGACGGGCGGCAGGTCCTGATTCGGTCCGCGGCGATGGCAGACGCCGGCGACGGGCGTGCCGGTTTCCGGGTTCATCATGCTGAAGTCGTCGTAGCCGCCCATGGAGACGGGTTCGGGTTTCCAGCCGGCCACTCGGGCATAGAAGTCGCGCAGCACGGGCGCGTCGTCGACGGTGAGGTCCACCCAGCCGATGGTGCCCGGCTTCATCTGTTCGCTCATTGTTAGCCTCCTCTGACGAATGCGTCACGCGGGACGCGGTTCAGGCATCTTCGCATAACAGGACTGTTCAAAGCAGCCAGCGACACACATGAGCTTCTTGTCACGGTACGGCCTTGGGCGGCATCATAAAGGCAGACGTATGCCCGACTACATCGTATTGCCAGCGGCGATCCTGTTCTACTTCCTGCTGATGAAGTTCGTATTGCCGCGCTTTGGGGTGCCCACTTGAATGGCGGACACGTGCGACGTCGGGTCCCGGCGTCCTAAGAGCGAGAAGACGATGGAGTTGAAGCGCGACGTCACCGCGCCGGTGAAGCCCGGAGCGGGATCTTCACGCTAAACGCTCCGCGCAGTTCGCCTGCTTTGTAGCCGGTCGCCAGGTCCTTTGAGTAGGATCTGGCGAGTTGCTTTTTGACCGGGTCGGGGATCTGCGCCGCCGAGCCGTGGCAGGAGAGGCACATGCCCTGGATGACGATGGGTTTCAGGAGGCGATGGACACTGGCGCCGTTTTCGTCGACCGTGACTTCGATCTCCACGGGCAGCGGCTTCCCTGCCCTGAGGACGGCCTCCATTTGAGCAAGTTGCGAGCGTTCCCAGGCGTCGGGGGCGTTGGCCGGGTTGCGGTGCTTGAGCGTGACACGGCGGATGTCTACGCCTGCCTGGGCGGCGAAATCACGCGTGACTTTCTGGGCGCTGGTGGAACAGGCATGGACGGCGCCTTCGAATCCGCCCTTGGCGAGTTCCTCGCCGAGCAGGGTCTTCAGCTTTTCGGCTAATCCGGCGACGGCGGAGCGGGCCTGGGCGGCGGGGTCGGGCGCCGCGGCCAGCAGCACGACGGCAAAGATCATGAGACCGGAGAACAGACGGTGCATGATTCGAGTTTAGACCTCTCTGACTTGAAGATGCCGCGGGCTTGGATGGGTGACCTGCCTCGACGCCGCGGCGTATAATCCATCCATGATTGGGCTTTTGTCGATTCCGCGGCGAAGGTTGCTCTGCATGGCGGGAACAGTGGTCCTGCTGGCGGTTGCCGCGGGGGCAGGCGAGGCGGGCGGGATGCAGAGACAGGCCAAGGACGGATCGCTGCTGTCGGTTGAGGGGCCTGACGGGCGCGAATACACGGTGGAGGAGATCGGGGCGCGGTGTGTCGAGTTCGAGGCGGTGAAGGCGGGCAAGGGAGGGTTTGATTACCGGGAGTGCCGGGTGACGGAGTCGGGCGAGTTTGGGGTGGTGGAAGGCGACCGTTACTATTACGCCGCGTACTGCCTGATGCCGAATTACGTGGACAAGGAGAGCAAGTGCGGCGACAAGTCGTTCAGCGCTTCCTCCAACAGCCATCGCGGCATGGCGATTCTCGCGCGGGACCGGCTGAGCGGGACGACAAGGGTGGTTTACAGGATTGTCGGAGCTGAGATCGGACTATTTCATTTCCGCAAGAAACCGTTGATCGTGCGCCACGGGGGCGAGACTTTGCTCTGGCTGCCTGTAACGATGGAAGGGACGGGGCACTTCAACGACAGCCGCTATTTCATCTGGCGCGGCGGCAAGTGGGAGCGATTCGACGGCACAAGCTGGGAGGTCGACCTGGTCCGGCAGTTGCCCCCCGGAACGGAACCGCGGAAAGGGACGTGGCCGGACCTGAAGACCATGACCGCGGAGGTCTATCTCTATCGTGATGGCGACTCGAACGCCGGCCCGAGCGGGGGCGTGGCGCGGGTGCGGCTGAGGGTGGCGGCGACTCGGTTGGAGATGGTGAGCGTCAGGTTCGAGCAAGTGAAGGAGTGAGCGGGGCAAATGTCCCGGCGCGAAGCAAGTTTGGAGTGAATCCTCAGGAGGGCCTGGACTTCAGCGGGCGCCGGCGCGCTGGTGGAGCCAATGGCGGAGGGAGTCCTGAGTCTCACCGGAGCGGCGGCCGGCGAGCAGGCTTTCGACGCTGATGTCCTCATCGAGATCCGGCCAGTGGATGCCCTCACCGGAGCCGATGAGACGCCAATTGGCGCGCTCGGCCGCGGTCCCGTGCTTCAGGCGCGGGAACCACGCCAGAGGGGCGGTGATGGTGCGGCCGTCGGCGAGATCCACTGCCAGCGCGTCCCGGCGCACAGCCACGGCCCGCGCCAACGCTTGCCCAATTTCAGTTCCCAAAGTACTCATGCCATGCCCTCAGCAGTGTGGCTGCGTTCTGTGACACCAGCCGCTCGATCCTGACGATCTCCGGGCGGCCAAAACCCCGACTGTACTCCAATCTTACCGGTTCAAGCCAAAACTTCGCCGTTGAATCTTCGCGTTCGACGTGCACATGCGGCGGCTCGTCACGATCCGCAGAGTAGACGAAGAAACGGTGTGGACCCGTCCGGAGAATCGTCGGCACCGACTATGAGTCTACATCGACAAGGGAGGCGGGACGAGCCGTGGCGCGTCAGGCGAGAGTGATCCGAGCCACAGGCAGGGACCAGGCGAAGGTGGCAATCGCATCGAAATCCGGACTTTCTGGTGTATACTGGCCTCGTTCGGCCTGTGGTTCCCGGCATGTCCTAGGCGCGCGCCCGTTGAGGAGTGTGGAGGAGGCGCGCGAGTGCGAGGACCCCCTGAAGGAGGGTCGCCGTTGACCGGATCAGTCGAACAGCAACACGTTGCACCGACCGGCGCAGACCGGGTGTGGCGGATGCCGGTTGCACGCTCCGGACACGGAGGCCCGTCCGCGAGAATCGATCATTCGTAGGGGATATTGCTATGTGGAGTAATGGGATGGGGATACTGGCTGCCCTGCTGGCGGCGCTGGCGATGCCGATGCCAGCGGCGAAGGCGCCTGATCCCGCGGCAGCGCGGAGGACGACGTTTGCCATCGATTTTTCGCGCGCCAATGTAGCGCAGGTGGCCAACAATGCCGAGGTGACGCCGACGATCAAGCCGGAAGCGTTGAAGGGCACGCTGGTGATGCGCGGCAACGGGACGCCGGTGTTCAAATCGAGCGGCACCGGGATTTCTTTCACCAGATCGGGCCAGCAGAACGGGAATACGTCGTTCTACAACTTCTCGGGCACAGGTCTGGACGAAGTGTTCGAGTACCGGGTGCCCGGCCAGGTGGAAGTGAAAGTGGAGAGCAAGTACAGTTTCGCCGAACGGCGAGCATTGCCGTCGGTTGAAGGCAACCGCTTCGTCTACCGTGTTGCCTTCCACGCCTCGGAAGGCGAGGGCTACACGGTGGCCAAACTCGCCTGGGGAATGCAGGACGACTACATCGCCTTTTTCGCCAACTTTTTCAACAGCGGCTACACGTATTTTGTGCCGAAGGGTTCGGAAGACACTCTGTTCGGCAAGGGCGTGACGATGCGCATCCGCGTCACCTGGGACGGGAACGGGAAGGCGGCGATGTATGTCAACAACGGCCAGGTGGCGACGTTCAACTACCCGCTGGTGAACCCCAAGTGGACCGGCAAGCCGGTGCTCAGCCTGGGCGCATCGAATGCGAGCGACTACGGCGGCGGTTTCTGGGCGTGCGACGACTACCTGCACACGCTGGCGGTGGAAAGCGAAGGTCCGTATGTCGACGCCATTCCGCCGGCGGTCTCGTTCCTGGAACCGAGGCAAGGCGAGTCGCAACGCGGCGTGATCCGGCTGGCGGCTAAGGCGACCGACAACATCTCGAATCCGAAGGTGCAGTTTTTTGTGGATGGCTCGCCGCTGGGCGAGGTGCTGACATCGAATCCGTTCCAGCGGCTTTGGGATAGCCGCACGGTTGCCGACGGGCGGCACACGCTTTCGGTGAAAGCCACAGACGATGCGGGCAACAACGGGACAACTGAGTTGGAACTGGAGATCGTAAATGGCGTCCCGGTGAGCATGGACGCGCGTCCGGGGCCGCCCGGCGGGCAGCGGGTGTTGCATACCGAAGCCGGGATGGTGAGGATCGGATGGGAGTCGTCGACTGACGACGCCGGGGTGGCGCGCTACGACATTTACCGCGACGACAGGCGGATCGCCTCGGTCCCGCAGGGCGCTGTGGAGGAGTTGCAGACGTTTGCCGACATGAGCGCGGGGACGCAGCAAGCCTACACGTATAAGATCCAGGCGGTGGATGTGGGCGGCAACCGGTCGGCGTTTTCGGCGCCGCTTTGGGTGAAGACCGGCACGGGAAGGACATTGATGGTGGGACCAGGCCACCCGTACGCCAAGCCGTGCGCGGCGATCGCAGCCGCATCGCCGGGCGACACAATCGAAGTGGATGCCGCAGGAAACGGCACATACGACGGCGATGTCTGCTTCTGGTCAAAGGCGGACCTGACGATTCGCGGCGTGAACGGCATGGCGCGGATCGATGCCGCGGGCAAGAACTCGCAGGGCAAGGCGATCTGGGTGATCGCCGGCGCGAACACGCTGGTCGAGAACATTGAACTTTCCGGCTGCAAGGTGCCGGACGGCAATGGCGCCGGCATCCGCGCCGAAGGCCAGGGACTGTTCCTGAGGCGGGTGTATTTCCACCACAACCAAAACGGCGTGCTCGGCATGGCCGAGTTGAAGGGGACGATGACCATCGAGTTCAGCGAGTTCGCCTACCACGGCACCGATGGGTCCACCCACAACATGTATATCTCGGCGGTCGACAACTTCATCCTGCGCTACTCCTATTCGCACCACTGCCGGAGCGGCCACCTGGTGAAGACGCGCGCCAGAACAAACCACATTCTCTACAACCGGCTGACCGACGAGGACGGTACGGCCAGCTACGAGTTGCAGATCGCCAACGGCGGGACTGCGTATGTCATCGGCAACGACATTCAGCAATCTCCGCGGTCGGAAAACAGCAACATCATCGCCTACGGGCACGAGGGGTTGCACGGCACACCCGCGCCGAAGTTCTATTTCCTGAACAACACGGTGGTGAACCGGCACAACGCCGACGGTTGCGCGCTGCTCATCATGGAGCAGGTCGCCCAACAGCCGGTGATCCAGAACAACGTGATCCAGACTTCCAAATGGACGATCTGCGACACCAAGGCGGCGCCGTCGCTGCGGGTGAACAACTACATGGGCGGCGGCGTGGAGTTCTACTCGCCCGAGATGCACGACTACAGGATTGTGAGCATCAACGGCGAGCAAATTCGGGGCTCGGATTACGGCGCGCTCGGGGTTGATCTCAAGTCGCCCAGGTATATCTACGAGCATCCGATGTCGGCCAGCGAACTGATGGAGGTAAGCGATCCGCTGATCGGCGCCAGATGGGTGTCGGGCCAGCCGGGCAACGCGGGCAGCGGCGGTGATGACGGCGGCGAGCCGATGCAGGGGTCGGATTGGATTCTGAATGCCGCCAGCAGACAGTCGGCAACGCTGGCGCCTGCGTCGCTGGCCAGCGCGATGGGCGACTCGTTCACCACAGAGACGCTTTACGCCCCTGGCGACAATTTGCCTGAAGAACTGGGCGGGGTGGCCATCACCATCACAGACAGCGCGGGCGTCAGTCATGCGGCGCGCATCAGCATGGCCGCGCCCAATCAGGCCGACTTCCATATCCCCGGCGGCGTGGCGCCTGGAATGGCCCAGGTGCTGATCCGGAAGCAGGACGGCGGCAGCATCACGGGCTCCATCTTTGTGACGGCGACGGGTCCGGGGCTGTTTTCGGTGGATGGCAGCGGATCGGGCGTGGGCCTGATCTCGGTGATCCACCGGGACGAATCGGGCAACGACACTTGGTCGGCGGCATTCAGCGACGCTTCGGGGACTATGGCCGCGGCTCCGATTTCAATGAGCGACGCATCGCGGAAAGTGTACTTGCAGTTGTACGGGACCGGGATCCGGCCGGCGAGCGGTGCGGCGGGAGTGACGGTGAAGGTGGGCGGCGTCAACGTACCGATAGAATCGGTCGCCGCGCACGGCAGCCTGGCCGGCATCGACGAGATCCGCGTCGGGCCGTTGCCGCAAAGCCTTGCCGGAGGCGGCGTGGCGACAATCGAGCTGACGGCCGGTGGCCGGGCATCGAACGTCGTCACGGTGCTGCTGCAATAGCGCAGACAGGGGCCGAGTCCGCCGGTGAGGCGTCGCTAGCCGCGGCGAAGGGCCTGGGCCGGTTGTGTGTTTGCAGCACGCAAGGCCGGGATGACGACGGCGAGTAGGGCCGACAGAGCGATCAGGCCGATGGCCGCTGCAAGCGAGCCATAGGGGAAGGGGCCCTCGGGAATCATTCTCTGCTGCTCGGCGAGGCGCATGGCGTAGACGGCCGGCGGGACGCCGAGGATCAGGCCGCCGAGGGCGAGTCCGAGTCCGCTGCGCAGGCAGAGCCGGATGATGCCGCCACGCGTTGCGCCCATGGCCATGCGGATGCCGATCTCCTGTGTGCGGCGGGCGGTGGTGTGAGACATCAGCCCGTAAAGCCCAACGATGCACAGCACAAGAGCAAGCACGCCGAAGCTGCCGCAGAGCCAGGCGAACAGGCGCTCGCGCTGGAGGGTGCGGGAGATCTGCTGTTCCATGGTGTAGACGTCCAACAACGGCAACTCGCGGCTCAACTCCTTCACCGCACCCTGAACGGCTGGCAGCAGACCGAGCGGAGGGACCGCCGCCTGGATGACGACGGTCGCGGAAGGCTGCTCGTAGTTGAAAGGGATATAGACAACAGGCGGCGTACGCTCCATGTCGGAGTACCGGGCAGCGCGCGCGACTCCGACCACCTCGAATGTTCCCTCGCCACCCTGCTGGCCCATCGAGATCCGCGAGCCCAATGGGGAGGGAAGTTGGAGTTGCTTCGCCACATCCTGGCTGATGACCGCGACCTTGGCCCCGGACTCGATCTCCTGCCTAGTCAACATGCGGCCGGCGACGACGGGCACGCCCATGGTCGCCATGAAGCGCGCGCTCATGTGGTGAATCGCTGATTGTACTTTCCGGATGCGGCCAGGTCCCTGGACGCCGCTCCAATAACCCCCGCCCAACATTGGCCTGGTATTCGCCAGCCCAACGTCCCGAACGCCGGGAACCTCAGTCAGGCGCTGTTCAAGACTCGTGTAAAACTGCTGCAAACGGTCGTCCTGATAGCCAATTTCGCCGGGCCGCACGTCGAACAAAAGAATGTTCCCGCGCTCGAAACCAGTGTCGCGGTGCACGATTTCCCAGAGATTGCCCGTGAACAGAACAGCCGCGGTCACCAGGACAACACCCAACGAGACCTGAAGCAATACCAAGATCTTTGCCGCCGCCCAGCGTGAACGCCGATGCGCCGCCGAACTGCCGGTGACCTCCTTCAACGCGGGACCTGCGTCGATCCGGACGGCGCGCCAAGCGGGGTAGAGTCCGAAGAGCACGGCGGCGAGCAGAGTCACGATAGCGGTGCTTGCGAGCGACCGCGGATCTGGTGTGACCGCGAGCATCATTTCGCCGCCACGGACGGGAATCAGGCGCGACATCAGTGCGAGAATCGCTGTGGCGGCCGGGATGCTCAAAGCTCCTCCAATCGACGCCAACATCAGGCTTTCCGTGAAGAGTTGCTTCAGCAGGCGGCCCTGCCCGCAACCAAGAGAGATTCGAAGCGCGATCTCCTTCTCGCGACTCACAGCGCGCGCCAGCATGAGGTTCGCAATGTTGGCGCATGCTGCAATGAGGACGAGCAGAACCATGCCCAAAAGAATGAGAAGCGGATTGCCGAGTCCACGGCGGATGGACCCCAGACCACGGCTGGCGTCGCTCAGCCTGATGTGTGGCGTCGTTTCGGCGTTCGAGGGCTTCATCACCCAACTGGTGGCGAAAGCCGCATCCATGATGTCCCGTAACTGCTCCTGTGTGACGCCCGGAGCGCGGCGCACGATCGGGTGAAGCCACCAGCAGAGCGGATCATCGGCTCGCTCGCGAATCCAACTGTCCTGGGCGAGAAATACAGGACTCTGCCTGATGGGCGCGTAGATCTCAGTATTGTCGCCGGGGACGATCCCCAGGAACCGGGCTGGCAGGACACCGGCGATCTCATAGACATGGTTGTTGATTCGCAGTGGCCGGCCAATGACGTCGGAGGCGCCCCCGAGTTGTGAGACCCAGAAGCGGTGGCTGAGGACAACGACTGGCGTGGCCGATGCGCTGTCGTCACCGTCATTGAGCAGGCGGCCCAGCGCAGGCTGCACTCGAAGCATTTCGAAGAAGTTGCCGGTGACCGGACGAATGTTCGTGACAGCGATCCGTCCGTCATAGGTTGCGCTGGCCTTTTCTCCCCCAACAACATGCGCGGCGACATCGCCTTTGCCGGCCGTGGCTGCCCGCAGCGCGTCCAGGCCCTGGCTGCTGAAGAAATCGGATACCAGGAGAGCACCCTCACGACTGGTCCCGCCGGAGGAGGAGCGGTTCAGCTTTGGGTACTCTTTGACCTCCCAGAGCACTTCATAGAGTTGCTCGGGCTCGGGCACACCTAGGCTACGCCAAAGCAGGACGTCGGCCAGAGAGAGTATAGCCGTGGTGGCGCCGATGCCGAGTGCGAGCGAAATCAACGCCGCGCCGGTGATGGCCGGGGCGCGCCGCATCATGCGCCAGCCGAAGCGGATGTCACGGGCCAGTTCGGCCAACGGCCGCCACCATCGTTCGTCGCGGCAGGCTTCCTTTACGGGTTCGACGCCGCCGAACTCGCGACGCGCTTCACGCATCGCCTCTTCACGCGACATGCCCTGACGCTGATAGCCGTCAGCCAAGGTCTCCAGATGGAAGGAGATCTCGCGTTCGAGATCCTGATCGGGCTTGCTCCAGGGACGCCACATGACGGGTCAGCCCTCCAGCACCCAGTTGATGGCCGCGGCATAGCGCGACCATTGCTCGATCTCGCTGGCCAGGTGCTTGTGCCCCGTCCTGGTGAGCGAGTAGACGCGCGCCATGCGGCCGGCGTCGGATTCGCGCCATTCGCTCTTCACCAGGCCCTTGCGTTCAAGCCTGTGCAGAGCCGGGTAGAGCGAACCCTGCTGGACGTCGATGATCTGGCGCGACGACAGCAGGATCTTCTGCGCGATGCCGTAGCCGTGATGGGGCCCTTGGGCGAGGGTCTTCAGGACCAGAAGGTCGAGGGTGCCTTGAAGGAGGTCGGGTTTCTTGATGCTCATTGCCTAGCGTCTCTGTATATGTTGTATGGCATGATATGTAGACAGTCAAGGTATAAGAGCAAATTGTTACACCGCGGGCGGACAGAGATCGGGCAGGCGTAATCGGGGGCGGCAGCCGGCGGGAGCAATCCTACCGGGGTTTCGGCGTGGTTGGCGATGAAGCGGGCAGGCGGGGCGGACGGATGAAGGTGGACGGGATCGTGCCGGTCAACGACCGCAGGAAGGCTGCGATGGAGGCCGTCTCGGCGGGCGAGAGCTTGCGTCCGGACTCGTATTCGCCCATATGGCGGATGGCGGCTTCCAGCCCTTCGACGCTGCCGTCATGGAAGTAGGGCGGGGTCTTTTCGACATTGCGCAGCGAGGGAACCTTGAACATCATCCGGTCCTCAGCGCGTTTGGTCACCATGTGCCGGCCCGTATCCTTCTGATTGGGCCAGGGCTTGACGACGCCGGCTTTTTGATACATCTGGCCGCCGAGATAGATGCCTGAATGGCAGGTGGCGCAGCCGGAGTCGTAGAAGGTGTTGAAGCCCGATTTCTCGGCATCGGTGAGAGCCGCTTTGTCGCCCTTCAGGAAACGGTCCCAGCGTGACGGAGTCATCAACTGCCGCTCAAAAGCTCCGACCGCTTCGGCGAAGTTTCCGAACGTGACCGGGTCGGCTTCGGTCGGGAAGGCTTTCTTGAAGGCGGCAACGTAGCCGGGCATCGATTTCAGTACGGCCACCACCGAGGCCTCATCCGGCATAGCCATTTCGACGGGATTCAGCACCGGCGCCTTGGACTGTTCTTCAACATCCGAAGCGCGGCCGTCCCAGAACTGGACGAAGTGGCCGGCGGCGTTATAGACCGAGGGTGAATTGCGCGTGCCCTCCTGGTCGTTATGGCCGTCGGAGACGCGTTCAAGGTCGACGCCATATTTGTCGAGCAGGTGGCAGGTATTGCAACTGATCTTGTGGCTCTTCGAGATCCTGGTCTCGTAGTAGAGCATGCGGCCAAGATCGGTCTTGGCCGGCGTGATGGGATTGGTCCTGGAATGGACCACGGCCGGCAGCGGCGCAAACCGTTTCAGCCGCGCGGGATCAACGTCAGCGGCGAAGGCGATCGCCGAGGCGACCAGCAGCGCAGGCAGAGCTCTTCTCAAAGCAATCACCTCCACAGAACTATCTTGCCGCTCACGGGCGCCCGGCATCAACCTGGGGCCGCGCCGCTTCCTTCGTGCAATCAACGGCTAGCCAGGCTGCGCTGAATCTTCTGCGCGGTGACGCCACGCACGGTTTGCGCGGTTGCCTCAGCCAGCACCACCGGCGCCAGGGCGGCAAGAGCTTTGACCTGAGCAGGAGAGAGCACGCCGCGGTGCGAAGGCTTGATGTTCTCATACAGCGCACGGACGCGGATAGTGTAGCTGCCGGGCGCCAAGCCGGCGACGCGGTAGAGGGTTGTGTCCGAGCCGGGCAGGAAGTCGGCATCGCCGGCCACACCGGCCGGGTGGATGCCGGCGGGGGCCTTTGCGGCATCGAAGCCGTCGGGCAGGATGCGGTTGTCCTTCAAGTAACTGGCCGCGCGAAGCAGCGCCGTGGTCGGGCGTCCCGCAGGGTCGGCCATCTCGGATTCGTAGATCTGGACCTTCGAGGACGAGTCGATGACGGCATGATGCAGCTGCGGCTCTTGCGGCTCACCGCCGGAGCGGAAGACGGTCTTTCCGGAGGCGTCCAGCACCTCGAAATCGAGCCACATGCGGCGCGACGGGAAGCCGGTGGGCAATTTGTGGCCGGTGAGGTTGGTGAGCGTCACGCTGGCCTCCAGGACACCGTCTTTCCAGGCCGGCTTCACTTCGATTGCCGTCGCTGAGGAGAGCATGTCGTGCGCGCGTTCCGCCATTGAACTATCCGCAGAACCGAGCAGCACAGGCAATGAGAAGTTTGCCCCGGCGAAGCGGTGGATGCCGAACGGCTGGCGCGGCGAGGTGGGCGGAAACGTCCGTCCCATGGGGTTGTGGGCGATGTAGTGCTGTTTCGGGTTGTCCGCCAGCGGCACATGGCAGGACTGGCATGTCATGTCGCCGGAGCCGAAACTGGACGCCTTCCATTCAAGGTACGCCGCCTGTTCGATGAACTCGCCCAGGACCTTGCCGCTGGCGTCGACCGTCGGTGTGATGACGGTGTGACAGGTGGCGCAAAGTTCAGACTTTTGCATGTGGGCGCCGTAGGCCGGCGTGAGGCCGACGTGCATGATCATCGGGTTGACAAAAGCGTCCTTGTGCGGCCCATAGGCGAGGTGCTCCTTGTTGATCTCGAGGCCGCCGGTAAACGAGGCGGGAGTGCCGAGTCCCTTGTCTTCGATGAGGTGGCAGGCCGTGCAGCCGACGCCGTCGTTGGCCTGCGGCTTGCGCTGGGGCGTGTGGCAGCGGTGGCACTTTTCTTCGACCACTTTGGCGATGGCCGGATTCTGTTTGATCTCTTCGGCCGTCTTGGCCTGCCAATAAGGGTCGCGGCCGGCGTGGGCCATGACGCTGCCCTTCCATAGGGTGTATTGCCCCAACTGGCTCTTCTCGCCAAGCCGAGTGTGGCAAAGCGAACACTCGGCTGATTCGACGAAAAGACTGTCCTGGGCTGCGGCGGAGGCCGCGGCGAGGACGAGCAGGCACAAACGGGAGTTGGCTGTCATGGGGACTTCTGCTGATCAAGAGCAAGCCTCGTGCCATTGGAGAGCCGCCCCGGGCGGCGATACACTGGTGAAGTTGTGGCGAGATGAACCCGCCGTATCAGGGCTTTTCTATGAAGATTCTGGTGGCAGTGAAACAAGTCGCATCGCGCGACAGCGCGTTGAAACCGGCGGCGGACGGCCGGTGGATCGACGAATCCGACCTGACCTATGAGATCAACGAGCCGGACGCTTATGCGCTGGAATCCGGCCTGCAGTTGAAAGAACAGCACGGCGGCGAGGTGGTGGTGGTGGCGGCGGGCCCGGCCAGGGTGTCGTCCTCGATCCGAGAGGCGCTGGCCAAGGGCGCCGACCGGGCGATCCACATCGAACAGGACGGCCTGGACGCCTGGGATTCGCTCAGCCTGGCCAGGCTGCTGGCCGCCGCGGCACGCAGCGAATCGCCGGATGTGGTGCTGACGGGCTTGCAGTCCGACGACGCCGGACGCGGCGAGACCGGCGTGATGATGGCCGAACTGCTGGGCATGGCGCACGCGACCATCGCCATGAAGATCGACGTCGAAGGCGGCGTGTTGAAGGTGAAGCGGGAACTCGAAGGCGGCTGGTTTCAGGATTTGAACTTGCCCATGCCTGCCCTGCTGGCCGTCCAGAGCGGCATCAATAAGCTGCGCTACGCCACGCTGATGGGGATTAAGAAGGCGCGGACCAAGGAAGTGAAGGTGATGACGGCGGCGGATCTGGGCGTCGAGGCTGCGCCGCTTGCGATTCTTGAGCGGCTGGCGCTGCCGGTGAAGAAGAAGCAGGGCGAGATGATCGAGGGCACGCCCAAGGAGCAGGCTGCCAGGTTGATCGAAAAGCTGAGATTCGAAGCGAGGGCGATATGAGCCGGGTGCTTGTGGTTACGGAACAGAACGGCGGCGTGCTGCATAAGATGTCGCTGGAGACGCTGGCCGCGGGACAGAGTCTGGGAGAGGAGTTGACCGTGGCGGTGATGGGCTCAGGCGCGGAGGCGGCGGCGCAGGCTCTGGCCGGATTCAAGGCGTCGAAGGTGGTGGTTATGGATCACCCGGCGCTGGGGGTTTACACGGCCTCGGCGTCGGTGGCGGCGCTGGCCTGGCTGATCGCGGTCGAGAAGCCGGACGTGGTGCTGCTGCCGCACACCTACCAGACCCGGGACTTCGCGCCCCGCCTGGCCGCGCGACTGGGCCGCCCGCTGGTGAGCGACGCGGTTTCTGTCGGCCTGGACGAAAAGGGCCTGATCGTCGAGCGGCAGTTGTTCCAGGGCAAGATGGCAGGCACGTTCCGCTGCGATTCGAGCGGGCCGGCGATTGTGACCATCCAGGCGGGCGCCTACCGTGCCGATCAGGCCGAAGCCGGGACTGCGCCGGTTTCGATTGTCACGCCGGAGTTGGGCGAACTGGGCCCGTCGGCCGTGCCCGGCGAGCCTTACAGGGAGTCGGCGCGGACGGTGGATCTGTCGGCGGCGGAACGCATCGTGGCCGCCGGGCGGGGGATCAAGGAAGAGGGCAACTTAGAGATTGTGAAGGAGTTAGCCGAGGCGCTGGGTGCTGAACTGGCGGCCTCGCGGCCGATTTGCGACAACGGCTGGCTGGGCATGGAGCGCCAGGTGGGCAGTTCGGGCCAGACTGTGGCGCCGAAGCTTTATGTTGCGGTAGGGATATCAGGGGCGATCCAGCATATTGTCGGCATGAAGGGGTCCAAGTGCATAGTGGCGATCAATAGGGATCCCGAGGCGCCCATCTTCGAATCGGCCGATTATGGCATCGTGGGCGACCTGTTCGACGTGGTCCCGGCAATCGTAAAGGAACTAAAGGGATAGGGCGCACCACGTCCGCGGCCTGTGGTAGACTTGTAAAGTCTCTCTGCGACAAGCGCGAGCGCACGTGGTTTGACAGCGCGCGCAGTGCGTCCGTAGAATGAAAGTTTTGTAAGACCTCAAGCGGAGATCGTCTGTTTATGAAGACCGAATTTCCGTCCAAGAGCGAAATCACGCGTTGCTGGTTTGTGATTGACGCCAGCGAAGCTGCTCTGGGACGGGTCGCATCAAAGGCCGCCAAAGTCCTGATGGGGAAGCATAAGCCCATTTACACCCCGTTTCTGGACACCGGCGATCATGTCATCGTTATCAACGCCGACAAGGCCATCCTGACCGGCAACAAGGAAACCCAGAAGATTTACCGCCGCCACTCGGGCTATCCGGGCGGGCTGACGGAGATCTCGGCCGAAAGGATGCGGGCCACGCGGCCGATCAAGATGGTCGAAGAAGCTGTGCGGGGCATGCTGCCGAAGACGAAACTCGGCAAGCAGATGTACCGCAAGCTGAAGGTTTACGGCGGGGAGAAACACCCGCATGACGCCCAGCAGCCGACGTCGATGGCTGTGGCCGGATAGGGTAGGAGGCATCACTTGGCATTTGTTCAGTATCTCGGGACCGGCCGCCGCAAGCGCGCAACGGTCCGCGTGTTTCTGCGCCCCGGTACGGGCGCGATCAAGGCGAATGGGAAGAGCTTTGAGCAGTACTTCACCACGTTCGGCGGCCGGGCTGCCGTAAAGCAGCCGCTGTTGGCCACCGAAACCGCCGACAAGTTCGATGTGCTGTTGAACTGCACCGGCGGCGGCACCACCGGCCAGGCTGAGGCGGCCCGTATGGGCATCGCCCGCGCGCTGTGCAATTTCAATATCGAACTGCGCGGCAAGCTGAAAAGCGCCGGGATGTTGCGTCGCGACGCCCGCGAGCACGAGCGCGGGAAGTACGGACTGAAAGGCGCACGAGCCCGCTTCCAGTTCTCGAAGCGCTAAGCTCTTGCAGCGCCTCAACGGGCGCAAGCAGCTTTGTGTTGTTTTTTGGCCAGCCGCCCGCGCCTCCGGTAAATCTCGTTTGGACCACCGGAACGGCCGTGGCGGCTGGTCTTGTGTCAACCCTGGCGGCGTGAGCGAACGAATCGCGCCGCGGAAATGAAGCAGAGGTAATCCATTGCCGACCATCACAATGAAGGAATTGCTCGAAGCCGGCGTTCACTTCGGGCACCAGACCAAGCGCTGGAATCCAAAGATGAAGGAATACATCTTTGGCGAACGGAACGGGATCTACATCATCGATCTCCAGAAGACTCTCAAGCTGTTCAAGGACGCGATGCGCTATGTGGCCGAACAGGCGGCAATGGGCAAGACGATTCTGTTCGTCGGCACCAAGCGCCAGGCGCAGGAAGCCATCCTCGAGGAAGCCAACCGCTGCGGCATGTACTATGTCAACAACCGCTGGCTGGGCGGCTTGCTCACCAACTTCTCCACCGTGAAACAGTCCATCAAACGGCTCAAGGAACTCGACGTCATCCTGGCCGAGGACTCGATGGAGCGCGAGCGTCACACCAAGAAGGAACTCATCCAGCTCGACCGGGAACGCAAGAACCTGCTGTCGAACCTGGCCGGTATCCGCGACATGGACACCCTGCCCGACATGGTGTTCATCATCGACTCGAACAAGGAATCCATCGCCGTTAAGGAATCCCGCAAGCTCGGCATTCCGGTGGTCGCCATCGTCGACACCAACTGCGACCCCACTGAAGTCGATTGGCCCATCCCCGGCAACGACGACGCCCTGCGCGCAATCCGGCTGTTTGCCACCAAGGTCTCTGACGCCATGGTCGAGGGCCGCGCCCTGGCCAGCGAACACGACTTCGGCGCCGCCACCAAGGAGATCACCGACGAGACCGAAGAGGTGATCGAGGATATGTCGCAGTATGCCCACTATGTCGACCCACGCCTGAATGAGGACGTGTTGACCGAAGGCATTTCCGATCTCGACCTGCCGTCGGTCTCTCTCCCCAAGCGCACCGAAGTCGCCGAAGCCGCGGCCGAGCCTGCCGAATAGGCATTTCGTTTCATTCTCCGCCCGGCGGTGCGCAAACGCCTACCGCCGGGCAAGTTCCCAAGTTCATCCCCGTTTACAGAATCGAAGGTAGGAACTCATGGCAGATATTAGCGCCCAGCTTGTGAAGCAGCTCCGCGAAAAGACCGGAGCGGGCATGATGGAGTGTAAAAGTGCCCTGGTCGAGGCCAAAGCCGACCTTGCGGAAGCCGAGGTCGTATTGCGCAAGCGTGGTCTGGCGTCGGCCGCGAAGAAGGCCGCCCGCTCAACCAAGCAGGGCGTCATCGGGCTGTTGATCACCGATGGCGGCAAGACCGGCGTGCTGGTCGAAGTCAACTGCGAGAGCGACTTCGTCGCCCGCACCGAGGACTTCCAGAGTCTGGTGTCGAACCTGGCTTCCCTCATCGCCACCCAGTCGCCGGCCGATGCAGCCGCCCTGATGGCGCTGCCGTCGCCCGACGGTGGCACCATCCAGGACAGCATCAAGGCCAAGATCGCCAAAGTGGGCGAGAACATGAATGTGCCGCGCTTGGCCCGTCACGCGGCGAAGGGCTATGTGGGCGCCTACACCCACCCCGGCTCGCAGTTGGTCACAATGGTTGACATCGTGCCCGGCAAGGCCGAGACGGCGTCGAACCCGGTCTTCGGAGAACTGCTGCACGATCTGGCCATGCAGGTGGCCGCGGCGGATCCGAAGTTCGTCTCCCGCGAGGAGGTCACTTCCGAGACCCTCGAAAAGGAAAAGGACATCCAGCGCGCCCGCGCCCTGGCCGAAGGCAAGCCCGAGCAGATCGTCGACAAGGTGGTGGAAGGCCGCATGTCGAAGTACTACGAAGAGGTCTGCCTGCTCGAACAGCCGTTTATCAAGGACAACGCAGTTTCCATCACCCAGTTGCTTGCCGCCAAGGGAGCCCAGCTTGGTGATACGCTGTCGGTGGCCTGCTTCCTGCGGTTCAAGGTCGGCGAGACGGCCCAGGCCGAGGAAGCCGCCGAGTAGTCAGGAAGAGCGATACCTCAATGCCGGCGCCCCGATACAAGCGAGTCCTGCTGAAGTTAAGCGGGGAGGTCTTGGCCGGGGGCGCCGGTTTTGGCATTGATCCGGCCTGTGTGAGCGCCATGGCCGAAGAGATCGCCGAGGTCCATGCCCGCGGCATTCAACTCGGGCTGGTTATCGGCGGCGGCAACTTCTTCCGCGGCGTAGCCGAGGCCGCCCGCCATATGGACCGCGTCACGGCCGACTCCATGGGAATGCTGGCCACCATCATCAATTGCCTGGCTATGCAGGACGCGCTGGAGAAAAAGGGCGTCCCGACGCGTGTCATGACCGCCATCCACATGAACCAACTGGCCGAGCCCTACATCCGGCGCCGGGCCATCCGGCACCTGGAAAAGGGCCGCGCCGTGGTTTTCGGCGGCGGGACGTCGAACCCGTTTTTTTCAACCGATTCGGCCGGCGCCCTGCGCGCGCTCGAGATTCAGGCCGAGATCTTCGCCAAGGCAACAGGTGTCGACGGCGTTTACGACAAGGATCCGCGCAAGCACGAGGACGCACTGAAGTATGCTCAGGTCTCCTATGACGAAGTGCTGGCCAAGAACCTGAAGATAATGGACGCCCCGGCCGTGGCCATGTGCCGTGACAACCAGTTGCCCATACTGGTCTTCAATCTCACTACGCGCGGCAATATAATGCGAATGTCGATGGGCGAAGCCGTCGGCACCTTGATCGCTTGATTTGATAAGGGACAAACGCCCCAGAAGGAACCACGCCAAGGACAACCGCTATGAAATCTGAACAACCCCAAGCTGGATCGAGTCCGTTTGCGACAGTCGTCGAGGTGGAAAAGGCGGCCGAAACGCGCATGGAGAAGGTGATTGCCGACCTTCAGCAGGGCATGGCCAGCGTCCGCACCGGACGCGCCTCCATCCACCTGCTCGACGGCGTCACCGTCGAGGCGTACGGCTCTCCAATGCCGCTGAATCATGTGGCCACTCTGCACGTCCCAGAGCCCACAATGATCACCTTGCAGCCCTACGATTCATCGCAGATCAACGCCATCGAGAAGGCTATCCGTTCGGCCGACCTCGGCCTGAACCCGTCAAACGACGGCAAACTGATCCGCGTCCCGGTCCCGGCCCTCACCGAGGAGCGCCGCAGGGAGATGGTGAAACATCTCCATCACATGGCCGAAGATCACCGCGTCGCCATCCGCAACATCCGCCGCGACTCCAACGAAGCCTTGAAGAAGATGCTCAAGGATAAGCTCATCAGCGAGGATGACGACCGCCGTTCGCACGACTCGGTGCAGAAACTGACCGACACCTTCATCTCCAAACTCGACAGCGCCGCCAAGACCAAGGAAAAGGAAGTGATGGAGATCTGAAGGAGACCAGTTCCCGGATCAGAAAATCTGGAAAGGCGGCCCGCCCGGGGCCGCCTTTTTCTATTCTTGGAGACGGCGAACCGTCCGATGAGGATTCCATGAGAGGACCGGCCTCGTTCAAGCACTATGTGAATGTGAGGCAGGGCGCGCAGCGAAACGGCTCTTTGGTATCCACAACAGTCCCCACGCCGCCGCGCTCCCTCCTCTCCCTTTCCATCTCCGCCGGCGCCGCAGCCACGGCTGAACGCGCGCTGGCCCGCCGCCGCTACGAGGCCATCATTGAGGAGTTCCGCGGCCGGATGCGGGCGGACCGCTTCGGCGCTCAATCGTCGGTCTCCGCCCTGCTGCGTCCCGACAGTCTGATTCCCCCGGCGCCGGCCACCTTCCGCGGCCGGTTCGGCCACATGCTTGTCCGATGGCAATCGAAGCTGCTGTGGTGGACGCTGCGTTCTTTCCAGCTGCGGGACCAGGCGATCGAATCGGTTTGGCTGTCGCTTGAAGGCCACATGAAGGAACAATCCGGACGGGAGAACGACATCCGCCGCCAGATGCTCGCGCTTGATGAGCGCGTCCGCCGCCTTGAATTCCGCGACGGCGATTGATTGGAGAACCACCGGTGTCGCGGCTGCTGCAGTATCATCCTTCGGTGGCCGGCCGCGATGCTGTGGGCAACGAAATCGTCGCTCTGCACCGCGCGGCTCAAAGCGAAGGCATCGACGCACGCATCTACGCCCTTGACCCTGGTTCGGCAGGAGGCATCCGCATCGACCCGGCGAAACTGCTGGACCCAGCGCCCGGCGACACGCTGCTGTTCCATTTTTCGCTGGGCTGCGCGAGCTTCGACCGCCTGGCATCGACCCGTTGCCGGCGCCTGATGGTCTACCACGACGTCACCCCGCCGGATCTGCTCGCCGGATCGCCGCCTGCCGTGGTGGAAGCGGCCCGCCAGGGTCTGCGGCAGGCCGGACCTCTGTCTTCAGGCATGCACGCCGTCGCCGCGCATTCTTTTTCGAGCGCCGCCTCGCTCAGCGCTGCCGGCGGACCCGGCTGCGACCTGCTGCCCTACCTAATGCGCCAGGATCTGCTCGACCGGCAGCCCGATCAGGTGGTTCTTGCCGAGGCGCAACTCCAGGGCCGCACGATGCTGGCTGCCGGGCGCGTGTTACCGCATAAACGGATCGAGGACATCCTGCTGGTATTTGACCATCTGCGCCGGATCTCGCCCAACCCCTGGCGGCTGGTTGTGGCCGGGTCGCTCGACGGCGCGCCGGGCTATGTCGACAGGCTCAGAGAGCTTTGCGGCCGTCTCGGCCTGCCGCGCGTGGTCTTCACCGGATCAATCCCTCAGGACCGGCTGAACGCCTGGTACCGGGCGTCGAGCGCGTTCATCACCATGAGCGCCCATGAGGGCTTCTGCGTCCCCCTGGCCGAGGCCATGCACCACCGCCTGCCCGTCTTTGCCCTGGCCTCGGCAGCGGTGCCGGAGACCATGCGCGGAGCCGGCGTGCTGTTCGACGAGCCCGACTGGCCCTCCATCGCCGAGGCCATCGACCAGGTGGACCGCGAGCCCGCCCTGCGTGCGCGAATCCTGGAGCAACAAGACGTTGCGGTGCGGACCTATGGTCCGTCAACAGCCGCCCAAAAATGGTTGGACTGGCTAAGGCCGGCGTGACCAGAGGACGAAGCAAACCGGGTGAATCCGTGAGAATATTCCGGCGCCGGGGAACTATCTCCTCAGAGAGGCAAGGGATGGCTGAAGAGCCGCCCCCGGGACCGGCCCATCCGGCGCCGGACCCGTGCTCTCACTACTGAACCTATGGCCTGCCCGACATCCGTGACGCCCGGTTGTGATGCAAGGATGACTCAGATTGAGGATTCGGTCCGCCGCGCCCTCGGCCATCCATCCGCACGACGGGCCGCGCAGCTCGAAGCGGTCCCGCCGCGGCCCGCCGCCGACGCACTGTTTTCCGCCGAGTTGCTGTCCCATCTGAAGGCGTCGCTACACTCGCTTTCGGCTGCCGCGTCCGCGTTGGGCGAGCGGCCGCACGGCTACCCGTTATGGGCGGATCTGGTGATCCGTGCGGTCGCCGCCTTGCTGCCTTGGTACACCAGAAGCCTGAAGGCGTATGCACATGCCGTGGGCGGCACGGCGGCGGCCACCGCTGCTCTCATTGAGGATGCCGAACGCCGCGCCAGGGAGTCTGCTCGATGACCATCCATATCCTGACGAATTCGGTCTCGCCCGGCGACGCCGTTTCGGCCCACTGCCGGTTGCTGCGCAAAGCCTGCGAGCAACTCGGCCATACCGCCCATCTCATCGCCTCGCACGCCGGCGTCGAATTGAATGGCGAGGTCGGCCCCACCGGCCTGCTCACCAGCGGGGTGAGTTCCAGGGACCTTCTGCTGTATCAGTTTTTCCACTACTCACCGGTGGCCTGCTGGGCCGACAGCTATCCCGGACGCCGGGTGATGATGTATCACAACATCACGCCCCCCGAAATGGTGGGCGGGAACGTGGAGGTAGCGCGCGATTGCGCCTTCGGCCTCGATCAGTTGCGCGCCCTGGCGCCGGCCTTTGACGCCGCTTACGGCATGAGCCAGTTCAGCCGCGGCGATCTGGATGCGGCTGGCTATCAGTCGGCCGGAGTCTTCCCGCTGCTCATCGATCTGGACCGGTTGTCGCCGCCCCCCATCATCTCTCCACGCTCCCCCGTGCGGCGCGGCACGCGCTTTGTCTTCCTCGGCCGCCTGGCGCCGAACAAGCGTCAGGACCGGCTCATCCGCCTGCTGGCCGCCTGGAAGACCCAGGACCCGGAATCGACGCTTACCTTGATCGGCGATGACGCCCAGCACCCAAACTGGCGCCGCGAATTGGCCGCGCTGTGCCGCCGGCTCGACCTGCGCGAGGGCGTCGACGTCTTCTTCACCGGCAAGACCAGCGACGAGGAGGTCCGGCGGACGCTCCTCGACAGCCATGTCTTTGTCTCGGCCAGCGAGCATGAGGGATTTGGCGCGCCGCTCGTCGAGGCCATGGCCTTTGGCCTGCCCGTCTTTGCCTTCCCCGCGGCGGCGGTTCCGGAGACCCTTGGCGGCGCGGGCCGACTGCTGACGGGCGAAACCGAGGGCGAGTGGGCAGACGAGATCCGCCAGGTGCTTGAGGACTCGCACTCGCGCTGGGCCTTGCACGCGGCTCAGATGGACCGCATCGAGGAATTCAACCCTGAAAAAGCTAGGCGCCGGGTGGCGGCGCTGATCGATGAGATCTCGGCCCTGCCCCATCGGTCCAGTTACCGGCCCCGGGTGAGCGTGGTCATCAACACCTACAATCGTGGCTGGTGGCTCGACCGCTGCCTTTCGTCGCTTGAAGCGCAGACCTACAGCAACTTCGAAATCATCGCCGTCAACGGGCCTTCGACCGACTCAACCGGAGAGGTGCTCCAACTCTGGAGCGGGCGCGTGAAGACGGTCTCCACCCAATCGCGTGTGCTTTCGGTGTCGCGCAACGAGGGCATCGCTGCGGCCGCCGGGGATCTGGTGGCGTTTATCGACGACGATGCGGTCGCCGATCCTCACTGGCTCGAACGGCTGACGCCGGCATTTCTGGATCCAAAAACCGGCGGCGCCGGCGGCCTGGTCTACCGCATGAACGGCCGCGACATCGAGTTCAGCTGCGGCACTCTGGACCGCGAGGGCTTTGTCGAATGGAACCGGGCCGAACCCGGCCGTCACTTTGACTGGTCGGATGGCCGCTTGAACACGGTGTCGGGGAACAACTGCATTTTCCGCCGCTCGGCGCTTGAGCGCATCGGCGGGTTCGACGAACGGATTGAATACTATCACGACGAGGCCGACATCATCTGGCGGCTGGAGCGCGCCGGCTACCGCACCGTCCATCGCCCCAATGCCATCGTCTACCATGAGGCGGCCAGGTCTCAGAACAGGACAGGGCGCCACCAGTTGAACTGGTACGCCATCGTCAAAAACACGGTCTACTGCGCACTGAAGAACTACAGCGGCCCGCTGCCGAGGCCAGCCGCGGCGGTGTCGATCCTCAAGCGCGTCTATAGGGAACGGATCCGCGAGATCGGACGCTGGTCCCGCCAGGGCGAGATCAGCCGCCGCGAGGCATCATCGTACCGCCGCTCGGCCTGGCGCGGGGCCGCCACCGGCTTGTGGCGCGGATGGGCCAGGCTGGAACGGCTCCGCCATCTGCCGCCGCCCGGCGACGGCGGGTTTCTCGAGTTCGGCACACGACCCGTGGAGATGCGGGTCTGTCTGCTGTCGCAGAGCCTGCCCTGGGTGAGGCCCGGCGGCATCGCAACCTACACCTGGGAACTCGCCCGGGGGCTCAAGCAGCTCGGCTGCGAGGTCCATCTCATCAGCGCCGACGCCGGCGCCGGGGACAGCGTCATTGAAGGTGTCTGGATCCACAAGCCGGCCGAGTCTCAGCTTCCGCCGGGCGTTTCGATGGACCCGGGCTTAGCCGTGACCTCGAAGAACCTCGCCTACAGCTGGGCCGTTCACCGCACCATCGCCGGCATCGATGCCCGATTTGGACTCGACATCGTCGAGTCACCCAACTGGGATGCCGAGGGCGTTGTGACGGCCATCGACCAGCGTATGCCGGTCGTTGTCCGCGCACATTCACCGCTTTCCGAAGTGGCCGGGACCCAGGGCTGGGTGGTGGATCCCGATCTGAGGCTTGCCATCGCCCTCGAACGCCGGCTGAGCGCCCATGCCAACTTGCTCACCGGCAGCACGCGCGCGATCCTCGACCTGGCCGGCCGGCTCTACCAGACTGATCCTGACCGCATGCGCCGCATCGCGCTCGGATTGGGCATCAACTCGGCAGCGCCCGCCCCCGGCGTCGTTGAAGCCCGCAACCCGATGGTGCTTTTCGCCGGCCGCCTGGAGGCGCGTAAGGGCATCGGCGCGCTGACCGGGGCCATCGAGCGCCTGCTGCTGCTCGACCGGACGGCCCGCTACGTGATTGCCGGTGACGACAGTTCGGGCCTCGGGAAGGCTTGGATGGCGAAGCTGAAGCTGCGCGACCCGGCCGCGGCGGCCAGAGTCGAGATCACAGGGCCGGTCAGCGCGGAGCGCCTGGACCGGCTGTATAGCGAATGCAGCCTGTTCGTGGCGCCATCGCTGTGGGAGTCGTTCGGGCTGGTCTTCCTCGAAGCGATGGCCCAGGGCAAGCCAGTCGTGGGCACCTCGATCGGGGGAATCCCAGAGGTGGTCGAGGACGGCGTATCCGGAATCCTGGTAGCGCCGGGCGACGCCGCCGCGTTGGCCGAGGCGATTCTCGAACTGGCTCGCGACCCGGACCGCCGTGCCGCCATGGGCCGCGCCGGCCAGGCCCGGTGGCGGCAGCGGTTCAGCCGCGAAGCCATGGCCCGCCGCACACTGGCTGCCTACCGCGAAACGGCTACCGCATGGAACGACAGCCGCCGCTGCCTGTTCCGCGCTGGCGCGGCCGACTTCCTCCGTCCCCCTGACACTTCGATCGTCTGGTCTCCGGCGCATCGCTGCCTGGCACTGCGCAGCGAGGGCAGCGGCTGGCGCACCTGCATCTATGGTCCTTACCTTGCACTGCCAGCGGGCAGTTGGCGCGCCGAGTTCATGCTTTGGGCCGAGGGAGAGATCCAAGCCGGCCAGCATATCGCCCAAGTCGAGGCCTTTTGCGGGCCGCGCGGAACCTGCCATTCAGCGGGGGTCATGGCTGAGGATATCGCCGGCGGCGGCGCGGTGGCGCAGGTCTTCTT
>JACZJQ010000167.1 GCA_014860455.1 Bryobacteraceae bacterium
GCCGCCGAGTTCGCTGAAGTCAAGGATTTCGTCGAAGCGGGCGGTGACTTCGGCGCGGCTGAGGCCCATGAGGGCGGCGTAGAGGACGATGTTCTCCCGGCCGGAGAGATCGGGGTGGAAGCCGGCGCCGAGTTCGAGAAGAGCGCCGACGCGGCCGGAGACCTGGACTGAACCGCTATCGGGTTTGAGGACGCCGGCCATGACGCTGAGCAGGGTGGACTTGCCGGCGCCGTTCTGGCCGAGGATGGCGATGGCTTCGCCGGCATGGGCCTTGAAGCTGATGTTGTTCAGGGCTAGGAAGTCGTCGGCGTGTTTAGGGGCGAAGAGGTTTCGGATGCGCTGTCGGAGCAGGAGCGTGTGGCGGTGCGGTTGGAAGCGGACGGTGACGTTTTCGACGCTGGCGGCGATCATGGGCGGCTCACAGATAGGAATAGAAGCGCGGCTGGAGGCGGCGGAAAATGGCCAGTCCGCAGACGAAGCTGAGGATGGAGACCAGGGCGAGTTTCCAGACAAGGGTTTCGGGCGGATGGCGGTGTTCGAGGATGACGAGGCGCGAGGCCAGCACGAGGGCCGAGACGGGGTTGAACTGGTAGAGTTCCTTGAAGCGGTCCGGGACCATGGCGAAGGTGTAGAAGATGGGCACGAGCCAGAACATGACGGTGTTGATGGATTCGACAACGTAGCGGATGTCGCGGATGACGACGTGGAGGGCGGCGGTGGCGAGGCCGAGTCCCATGATGCAGATGAGTTCCATGCCCCAGAGCACGGGGAGCCAGAGCCAGTACCAGTTGGGGTAGACGCCGTAGAAGAGGCCGATGACGACGAGCAGAGAGAGTTGAACGCCGAGGTGGAGGACATTGGCCATGACGACGGCGATGGGGATCATCTCGCTGCGGATGGGGATGCGTTTGAACAGGGAAGCGTTGTCGATGAGCGAGGTGGTGGAGGTGGACCAGGCGAGGGTGAAGAAGTTGAACGGGATGAGACCGGTGAGGATGACGAGCGGGTAATTGGGGATGGTGCTGACGAAGACCTGGGTGAAGATGAACGTCAGAAGAACGATCATGACCAGGGGGTTGAGGACCGACCAGAAGACGCCAAGCGACATGTTGCGGTAGCGGATACGGAAGTCCTTGAGGACGATCTGCGAGAGCAGAAAGCGGGTGTCGCCGACCCAGCGGGGTGCGGCGAGCGGGGGGTGCGGCGAGTGGGTGTCGGTTGGAGCCATCGTGCTCATCCTATTGTGACTAATGTGTGAGGCGCGGCGTGGCGGTTATTCGAAGGGCGAGAAGACGGCCTTGACGCCCGCCGGGCCGGCGAAGACGCAGACGGCGGAGTGGCCGCAGCCGGGGGCGATGCCGAGTTTGTGATTGGCCGAGAGCAACTGGGTGACGTGGTTCCAGAAGTTGACGCCGCGTTCTCGGCGGTTGGGGCCCTGGGATTGGGCGGGGCAGGATTTGTCGAGCGAGGGGTCGTTGACGTTGGTATCGAGCTCGCCGACCAGGTAGTAGACGCGGCGGGCGGGGAATTGAGTGCGGATGCGGCTGGCGCCGGCGATGGAGGCGAAGCCGGTGAGGCGGTCGAGGCCGTAGCGGTATTGGTCATAGGTGGTGCAGTTCCGGGCGTCGGAGTAGGGGATGAAGCGGCCGGTGCAGCCGCCTTCTTCCGAGCAGGCGCCTCCGGGGCTGAGGCGGAGTTCGTTCATGTAAACGTAGCTGGAGGGGTTGGCGACGACGTAGCGGATTTTGATGTTGGCGATGGGGTCGATGAGGTTGGTGGCGGCGTAGCGCTGGACGTACTGGCCGCCGGCGGAGTGGCCGGCGACGACGATCTCTTCGAGGTTTGGGAAGCGGGTGCGGTCGGCGAAGGCGCGGACGATGGCGTTCATGGCGTCATAGGAGAATTCGGAGCCGTTGGAGGCCGCTTCGCCGGATTTCCAGCCTTCATTGGTCCAATAGAGTTCGCCTTCGTTGACCGCATCGCCGCCGGTGGAAGTACGTGCTTTGAAGTGGGGGGCGGCGACGGCGGTGGAGTCGAGTCTGGCGGCTGCGGCGGTGGAGGCGAGGGTCCAGGCGAAGTACTCGCTGGCATTGCGGTTGGTGCCGTGGACCATGATGTAGGCGAGCCTGACCTCGGGCGCGGAGGCGGCGGCAAGTGGGTGTGTGCGGT
The DNA here is from genome assembly GCA_014860455.1 of Bryobacteraceae bacterium. Lineage (GTDB taxonomy): Bacteria > Acidobacteriota > Terriglobia > Bryobacterales > Bryobacteraceae > PNKE01. Next base: position 2,170 of record JACZJQ010000167.1, read on the forward strand.
AGACGGTGACGTGGCCTTTCCCGACGGCGAGGCGTTCGGAGCAGGCCTCAACGGGCTGGAGGCAGGGTGCGGCGAGGGCGGCCGAGGCGGTGAGGACGAGCAGGATTGTGGCTTTCATGGCTGATGGGCTTGTCGGAATTTTCTCATGAGTTCGTAGGCGACGATGCCGCCGGCGGTGGCGACGTTGAGCGAGTTTTTCATGCCGAGCATGGGCAAGCGGACGTGGGTGTCGCAGGCAGAGAGAAGGTCGGGCGTGAGGCCGTCGACTTCGTTGCCAAAGACGACGCAGACGGGGAAGCGGGGTTGCCAGTCGAACAGATCGACGGCATTGGGGCCGGTTTCGATGGCGGCGATTTCGTAGCCGCGGGCCTTGTAGATACGGATGGGCAGGAGGCTGTCGACGAAGTACTCCCAGGGGACCGTTTCTTCGGCGCCGAGGGCGGTTTTCGAGACGCCGGGCTGGGGCGGGTGGGCGGTGATGCCGCAGAGGCAGAGCTTCTCGATGGCGGCGGCGTCGGCGGTGCGGAAGAACGCGCCGGCGTTGTACATGCTGCGGACGTGGTCGAGGATGATGACGGCCGGGATTGGGGTGTCAGTTGCCAAACGTCTAGGATAGCCTGTAGCCATGGTGACACTGGATGGACGGACATTGACGCTGGAGCAGATGGCGGCTGTGGCGCGGCAGGCGGAGCAGGCCGAGTTGGATGCAGCGGCGGCGAGCCGGATGCGGAAGTCGCGGGAAGTCGTCGAGCGGATGGCGGAGGGCGACGAGCCGGTGTATGCAGTAAATACCGGGGTGGGGTATCTGTCGGATCAGCGGGTGGAGGCGGCCGAGATCGAGCAGTTGCAGAAAAACGTCGTCAGGTCCCATG
>JACZJQ010000168.1 GCA_014860455.1 Bryobacteraceae bacterium
TACATCGGCTCGTACGTTTGCTCCACGCTTCTTTCAGACCCCGCCTCACGACGACGCCCTTGCGCTTCGCTATCACTTCGCCTCCATCAGGCTGTGAAGGGGACTTTCACCCCCAAGCTGTCGAACATGCTCGGCACACACTGAAAGGCCGGCCCCCCGGTGAAGGGAGGCCGGCCTTGATTTCAACCTGCCAATCCTCGGGATCAGACAGGTCTTTTCTGTCAGAACATGAAGCGCAGCGAGAGCTGCACTTGCCGTGCGTTGCGAGTTCCGTTCAACTGGCCAAAGGCTGCGTTGATCTGCTGGCCCGCCGGATTGAATCGCGCGGTCGTGTTGTAACCGCTGAACTGGGTGTGGTTCCAGATGTTGTAGAACTCACCCCGCACTTGGAAGTAGCGTTCCTCGCTCGCCAGTGGGATTCGCTTCGAGAAGCTCATATCCCAGTTGGCAAAGCCAGGCCGGCGCATGATATTAACGCCGGCGTTTCCGAACGAACGAAGCGCCGGACGCCCGAACGCTTCAGTCTTGAAGTTGCGGTCGAATGTCCGTTCGCTTTCGGTCAGGGACGGATCGGAGAGCACCATGATCCTGGCCCCCTCTTGCGAGCCGGTGATGTCCTGACCGTCGGATGTGGAGTATCCGGGGGTGAACGGGATTCCGCTCATGAAGTGGGTGATGCCGGATATCTGCCAGTTGTCGGTGATGATCCCGAGGAACTTGTTGTCCAGCTTCCTGCCTAGATTCGGGACCTCGTAGTTGTAGTTGATGACGGCCATGTGCCGGAGATCGTAGGTGAGCGGGCCATAGTTCCAACTCCGCCAGGGGAAGTAGTTGCTCAGGCCGCCGAAATCGTTGTCGGAGACGCCCAGCGACTTCGACCAGGTGTAGGACAGGCCGAATTGGAGCCCGTTCGACATGCGGCGGTTCACCGACATCTGCAAACCGTGGTAGTTCGAGGATCCGTCGAATGTCCGCATGTTAATGGTCCCCATGCCGAGGTATGGACGCAGGTAGTTGTCCGGCAGCGCCTTATTCGTCGTGGAATCCACGTTCGCGGGATCAAAGCGGGAGTACATCGGGATGGAATTGACGTTCTGCTGGTTGATCAGGTGCCGCGCCAAACTGCCGACGTAGGAGACGTCGATCACCGACCTGAAGCCCAGTTCGCGTTGAATGCCGAAACTGAAGTTCATCGTCATCGGCAGTTTCTGTTCCGCACTCTCCACGGCCGTCACGTTTGGAGGTCCGACGGCACCCGTGGCCTGAAGAAACGAATCCAGGTTGCCGAAGTAGACCGTCGGGGTGTAGGAAACAGGCGCCTGACCGACGGTTCCGGAATAGACGTTGCCCTGCGGCCGGTCATAGAACATGCCGAATCCGCCGCGGATGGCCGTCTTTCCATTGCCCTGCGGGTCATAAGCGAAGCCAAAGCGCGGCGCGACTGAGAACGGGGTTTTGTAAAGGCCGTCTGGCGCTCCCTTGCCGCCGATCTGCATGCCGGGAGCGTAGTTGCCCGAACCCGGCACGAACAGCCCAATGTAGGTCACTGGTGCGATGGCGCCGGTCCTGGGGTCCACTGCGGCGCGCTTCTTGGTCGCGGGGTCGATCCCGGGGCGGTACATGACTGCCGCCGTCTGTGCGCTGTAGGTGGAGGGAATGAACGTCGTCAGGAACTGCCGGTCGTCATGCGTCGCCGGAGAAGAGTAGAGCCGCAGGCCAAGCTCCAGGGTCAGCTTCCGCGAGGCTCGCCAGGAATCCTGCACGTAAAACTCGCTCTGCAGATAGCGGTAGTGAGAGTAGGTCCGGAGGCTGGCCTCGGAGTAGCTATTGAAGTTGCCGAGCAGAGCGTTTGAGAAGGCGTAGTTGGAGTCGAACGGATTGTTCACATTTCGGTCGAATGTGAACGCGCCACGGGTGTTGGCGCCGCCGACCTCATCCTTGCGCATCCTCTCCAGGTAGACGCCGAACTTCAAGGCGTGTGCGCCTTTCATCCAACTGAGGTTATCGGCGAAGGTGATCACCGGGTTGCGGTTGGTGTACGGAATGTTCCCCAAACCGCTGTTGATGCCGTTCTGCACACCTCCGAAGCTGACGTTCGGAATCGCACCCGATTCGTTGCCCGCCGGATACCACTGCCCGATATTGCCCATTTTGCTGCGCGCGATCAGGCTCGGGTCAGTGGGATTGAACGTCTGCGAGCGGTTGCTGGCGCCGAAGTTGATCTGGTTCACCAGCGTCGGGCTGAAGGTATTCGAAACATGGAGTATGCCGCTGCGGCCGCGCTGCGGCCGGTAGGTCGTCACCATGTCGTAGTTGTGGCTGCCCGCGGTCCAGTTGCTATAGGGCCAGTTCTCGTCGTCGTTGTCGCGTGTGCCGCGGAAGTACATGCGCATTGACTCGCTGATGTTGTAGTCAATGCGGAACAGGTCCTGCCGGCGCGGCATCTCGCCGCTGGCGTTGGACCGGTAGTTGCGGGAGTAAACCAGCTTCGGGTCCGGGTCGGTGTAGTTGGGCAGCGGGAAGAAATTCATGATCGCCTGCCCTGCTTTGTTGATCCGTGCGGCGGGAATGATGTTGCCCGGGAACTGCTGGCCCGTCGTCGGATCTTTGATCGGGATCACCGTGCCGTTGACGTCACGGGTGTTCGAGTAATCGCCCTGCCGCTCGATCGCCGTCGGAGTCGTGGCATAGACCGTACCCGAGTAGTTCGTCCTGCGCACGAACTCTTGCGACCAGAAGAAGAACAGCTTGTCCTTGTTCGTGTTCCAGTTCCTTGTGAAGACCGGACCGCCAACCGTGTAGCCGAAGTTCGCGATTCGCTCCACCGGGCGCGGCGTACCCGTGCGGTTGCGGAAGAAGCTGTTGGCGTACAGGCTCTCGTGGCGGTAGAAGTAATACGCGCTGCCGTGGATCTCCTGTGTGCCGCTCTTGGTCGTCACGTTGATCGTGCCGCCGCTGTTGCGGCCGTGCTCGGCCTGATAGTTCGAGGTGAGCACCACCACCTCGGCTACCGCATCCATGTTCGGCTGGACGTGTGACCCGCCGTTGGATCCGGTGTCGGTGTTCTGGATGCCATCCAGGGCGAAGTTGATCGACGTCGAACGGCCGCCGTTGATGTGCAGCCCGCCCGCGCCGGGTCCTTTCGAGACGCTTCTGGACTCCATGTTCTGATCCACGACGCCAGGAAGCGTTGCCACGAGCGAGACGAAATCGCGTCCACGAATCGCTGTATTGAGCAACTGTGTTGTGGTTACGACCCCGGCGCGTTCGCTGGATGCGGTCTGGACTGGCGTGGCCTCGGCGGTGACCTCAACCCGTTCCTGCACCTGGCCCACCTGAAGGACAAGGTTGCCGAGCGATCGCCGCTCGTTCATGGTCACATTAATGTCCTTCACCTGATAGGACCGGAAACCGGCCATCGTCACCTCGACGGCGTACGTGCCGGGTAGAATGCTGGGAAACAGAAAGATGCCCGAGGCGTTCGACGTCGAGGACTGCCTGTCCGACGTCGCCTGATTGATCAGCGTGACCTGGGCCGAAGGGATGACTGCCCCGGCCGGATCCACCACGGTGCCGGTGAGTGCGGCAGTGATGTTCTGGGCCGAAACAGGGACAATGAGCAATAGGAGCAGCGCTCCTGCGCTAAGTAGCAATCGCAGACCATTCATAGATATGACCCCCTATTTGCCAGAGGCTAGCCTACTGCGCCGGACCATCTGGCCCGAACTGGCATAGCACTACTCCGGCGTGAAGCATCCTATCGCAATCGGATCATAAGATCAAGTCATTCGATACTATCTAGCGATACCATCTACTCCAGCACTGCTACGATGACGCTTCCACCCGGCTTACTTGTTGATAGGATGGCCTTGTGGTTCCCCCGGTTCGCTTCGGACCCGAGGCGAGGGCAGCTTAAGCATGACGTTTCAGAAACGGCGCCAGTCCGATGCAGCCCCTGATGCCTTCCCGATCCTGGGAGATCCGTCAGTGGCCCCTCCTCCGCCTGCCCGCTCCGGCGCGCCGGAACCTGGGGGCTGGATCCTGCGTGGATTTGCCGCACTCCTGGTGATGGTTGCCGGAGCGACCATTCCCACTTGGATCGCATCACGCGCAGTGAGCCCCCCTCAACCCCGTGACATCCACATCGAAGCCTACCGCTACGGTTTCAGCCCATCCCGCATCCATGTAAACAAAGGCGACCGCCTGCGCTTCACCTTCTCAACACGCGATACCGGCCAGAGCTTTTTTCTCCAGGAGTACGACCTCAACGTCGCCATCACGCCCGGCGCCAAGCAAGTGCTCGTCCAGCGCCTCTCGCGCCCGCACGACCCGCCCCAATTGACCGACGCCGTGGAGATCACCGCAGGACTCCCCGGTTGGCGCGGCTTCATCTTCCAGAAATCAACCTTCCGCAACCACACCTACAACGGCCCTCTTCACGGAACCGAACGCGGCGACCTCATCGTCGAACCCAATCTCCTGCTGCACGGCGCACTCGGCCTTCTGTTCGCCCTGCCGTTCGCCCTCCTGATCCTGGCCCGGCCGCGGCCCTGGCCCGCTGTCGAAAACCGGCTCAATCTGTTCTCCTACGCCCCCTGGCTGAAGCGGATCTTCCGCGCTCCGTCATTCCAGTTCAACCTCATCCTGCCGATGCTAGGCGTGTTCTGGTTCATCATCCTCGCCGGCCTGCTCGGCACCAAGGTCGCCGGACGCAACGCCGGCCCCATGATCATCTGGGTCCTCTGGCTTTCGGCGCTGATCGTCGTCCTGGTTCCCCTCGGCGGACGCATCTGGTGCACCGTCTGTCCTCTGCCCGCGATCGGCGAATGGTGGCAAAGGGCGCGGCTCTCACGCAGCCCGGCCGCTCTCATCAATCAGACTCCTCTCCGCCTGTTCGGCGTCAACCTGGTCTGGCCCTCCTGGCTCAGCAACGCCTGGCCGCGCGTACTTCTCTTCCTGCTTCTCGGGACGTTCAGCACCACCCTCGTCATCCTGCCACCTGCCACAAGCTGGATGCTGATCGCCCTCGTCGTAATGGCCATCCTGGCGTCTTTCTTCCCCGAGCAGCGCCTGTTCTGCCGTTACCTGTGCCCGATCAACAGCTACATCAGCCTCTATTCGACCACCGGCAAAGTGATCGTCCGCGCCGTTGCAGCCGAGCCGTGCACCGGTTGCGCCGAGAAGTTCTGCCTCACCGGCAGCGCCAAGGGCTGGGGCTGCCCCTACGGCCTCTGCGCCGGTGATCTGGATCGCAATAACGATTGCGGCGCCTGCATGGAGTGCGTCAAAACCTGCGCCTACGACAACGTCGCCGTCTTCTGGCGCACCACCGGGCGCGACACCCGTATCGCCAACAACAGTGAAGCCTGGCAGGCCATCGTCATGTTCGCCCTGGCCTGTCTCTATTGCTTCATCAACCTCGGCGCATGGGACTGGATCCGTGACTGGATCGACATCGTCGACAAACGCAATTGGTCAACGTTTCTCATCTACGCGGCCGTGGTCTGGACCCTCTGCCTCGGCCTTCTGCCGCTCGCCTGGTATCTGCTCACCAGGGCCGGCCTCGCCCTGAGCGGGATGGCGGCCAACACCATGGAGCAGTTTCGCTCCACAACCGCCGCGCTCATCCCCATCGGTCTCGCCATCTGGATCGCCTTCGCCGTCGCGACATTTCTTTCCATGCTCACCTTCGTCCTGCAGAGCCTCTCCGATCCCTTCAACTGGGGTTGGGACCTGTTGGGCACCGCCGGCAGTCCCTGGCATATTCCCTTCTCGGAAGCCATCCCGGCCATTCAAGTCGCCTGCGTCTTGATCGGCGCGGCATACTCGTTTGAAACTCTCCATCGCTGCTGGTTCACCGACCGGGCCACGCGCAGATCCGCGGTCCTCGGAACAACGCCTCTCGGTGCATTTCTATGGGTGTCGGCCGGCGGTATGATCTACTTCTTCGCCGGTTAAAGGGGGCTATTCAGAGTGAATCAGGAACACAGGAACAGACCCAGGACGCCCAAAGGCATACGCGCCTCGTTCCTGCCCGGACTGCGAATCCTGTTGGTGCTCCTCGCTGTCCCGTTGGCGGTCCTCATCTACCAGGCGCACCGCTCCGGCCTCTCCCTCGGCCAGATGTTCGAACACGTCTTCAAACGGGCGCGCCAGGAGGAATCCGGCGAGACCTCCGCAGCCGCCGCCCGCGGGCCCAAGATCGACTTCCTCAAGCCCATCCCCATCGGCTTCCCTTCCACTGAACCGCCGCGCATCGGCAGCCTGGAGATCGTTGACCTCGACAAAGACGGCCTTCCCGATGTCCTGGTCACCGACATGCTCGCCAGCCGCGTCGGCTGGATACGCCAGTCGGCCGATGGATCATACGCCGAGCGATGGACCGGCCCCGTGCTGCCCGCGCCCGCCCATGCCAGCGCATCCGACATCGATGGCGACGGCGACCTCGACATCCTGGTCGCCTGCATGGGTCTGCTGTTCCCATCCAACGACAGGATCGGCTCCGTCATCATCCTCGAAAACGACGGCAAGCAGAACTTCACCCCGCGCACCATCATTGAACGCATCGCCCGCGTCACCGACGTCCGCGCCGCCGACTTCAACCGCGACGGCCGCCTCGACCTCATCGTCGGCCAGTTCGGCTACGACGACGGCGAGACCCGCTGGATGGAAAATCTCGGCAACTGGCGGTTCCGCTCCCACATGCTTCAGAGCCTGTCCGGCGTCATCCACACCATCCCGGTCGACATCGACAACGACGGCGACTCCGACATCGTCAGCCTCGTCAGCCAGGAATGGGAGGAAGTCTACGTCTTCGAAAACGACGGCCGCGGCAACTTCAAATCCCACCTCGTCTGGGGCAGCACCAACGAAGACTATGGCAGCAGCGGCATCCGCCTGGTTGATCTCGACATGGATGGAAAACTGGATCTTCTGCTCACCAACGGCGACGCCTTCGACTACCTCCCCCCACGCCCGCGCCCCTGGCACAGCGTCCAGTGGCTCAAGAATAACGGCGGATTCAAATTCGAACACCGTTCCATCGGCCAGTTCCCTGGCGCCAGCGGCGCCGTCGCGGCCGACCTCGACGGAGACGGCGACCTGGATGTCGCCGCCGTCACCTGCTATAACCTCTGGGAGCGGCCCGAGTCGCAAAGCCTCGTTTGGTTCGAAAACGACGGCAAAATGAACTTCACTTTGCGCGACGTCAGCAGCACGCCCACCCACCTCATCAGCCTCGAAGCCGCCGACATGAACCGCGACGGCAAGCCCGACCTTGTCTCGGCCCGCATGAACGTCTATCAGCCGTTCACCAACGGCGGCCGCGTCGTCCTCTGGCAGAACCAATGGGGACAGTCTTCAAAGTAGGCGGACATGCCAATGAATCAGATAAATGGCAACAGCCGCGGTGGGTCCAATAAGAAAATGGTGATCGCAACGGCGGGTCTCGCCGCGGCTCTCGGCATCTCCATGTGGTTCCTGGCGCCGCTCCTGCTTCCCGTCAACGTCCCGCCGGACTTCCCCGCCCCGCCGGATCTCCAACTGCTCAACCCCAGCATGCGGGAGATCATTCAACGCTCTGACGAGGAGGCGAGAAACAAACCCGCATCGGCCGAGACCGTGGGCAAGTTGGGCCTCGTCTACCACGCCAACATGCTGTTCGGCCATGCCGCCTCGGCTTACCGCATCGCCGCCCGCAACGAGCCTCGAAACCCGCAATGGACCTATGCCCAAGCCGTGCTCAGCGAAGAGACCGGCGCCGAGGCGGCTCTCATGAAGTTCCTCGGCCAGACCGTCGAACTCGATCCCAACCACATCCCCGCCTTGATCAAACTGGCAGACTCCGCGTTCAAGAGCGACCGCCTCGACGAAGCCGGCCGTCTCTACAAAATCGCCGCCGATGCGCCCGGCAGCACCGCAGCCGTGCAGGCCGCATTCGGCCGCGGCCGCGTCGCCGCGCGAAGCAAAGACTGGAACACGCTTGCCGGCGCCGTCGCACCTGTGGCCGCCGCCTATCCCCACGCGGCTCCACTCCATGAACTCCTGCAGCAGGCCTACACAGCCCTGCGTCAATCAGAAAAAGCCGAACAGGCCCGCCAGAGCGCCGCTTACGCGAAGTGGAAATCACTGCCGCCGCTCGAAGACCCTTTCACCGATCAACTCATCGGGGTCTGCTATTCGTCCACACGCCTGCTCAAACAGGCCGGTCTGCTCGGCAAGACCGGCCGCCCCGATCAGGCCATCGATCTCGCCCGCCGCGCCGCTCAGGCCGAACCCGCCGACGCCGACGTCCGCGACTACCTTGCCCGCACCCTCATCACCTTCTACGGCGACAAGCCCGAAGCCATCGACGAGGCCATGTCCCATCTCGCCGAGTGCATGCGCCTCCGGCCATCCGACCCTATCCCCCTCGGCGGCTTCGCCGACGATTTCTTCAAGTCGCCCAAGCCCCCCGCCGCCGTCCAGCGCCTGCGTACACTGCTTCAAGCCAATCCCAAAATCCCCGGCATCCATTTCTTCCTCGGACAAGCCTCCGAACAACTCGGCGAAATGGAAACAGCCGCCGTCGAATACCGCGCCGCCCTCAAGGAAAACCCAAAGGACTCCGGTGCCCACAACAAACTCGGCCTCATCGCTGAAGCTGCCGGCCGGTTCGACGAAGCCTCCGCCTACTTCCGCAAGGCCATTCAGTTGAACCCCATGAACACCGCCGCCCGCCTGAATCTCGCCATCGACCTCATGCAGCGCGGCAACCATGCCCAAGGCTTCGGTGAACTCAACGAACTCCTCCGCATCGATCCCCACGACGCCGCGGCCCACTTCCTCATGGGCTTTGCCTACCTCTCGCGCAAGCAGGCCCCCGAGGCCGAATCCAAGTTCCGCCAGGGCCTCGTCTACAAACCCGGCGACGCCGAAGCCCGCTTCGGACTCGGCGCGGCGCTCGCCGCCCAGGGCCGTCGCGACGACGCTGCCGCCGAGTTGCGGCACGCCCTTCAGCTACGGCCGAACCACGCCCAGGCGCAAGATCTTCTCCGCCAGCTCGGTTACTGAATGGAAAAGGCGCCAGGAGCCCGGCAACCCGGCGCCTCCTGGCGGCTCTCCTCCTGATCCTTCCAATCCGCTAGTTCGTCAACCCGCGCTTTTCGATCAGCGGTTTCACGCTCGGTTCCCTGCCCCGGAAGTCCTTATACATCTCCATGGCATCGGCCGACCCGCCGCGTTCCAGGATCTTCGTCCTGAACGCCCGCGCCAGGTTCGGATCAAACACGTTGCCCTTCTCCTTGAACGCCTGATAGGCATCCGAATCCAGCACCTCGCTCCAGATGTAGCTGTAATACCCGGCCGCGTACCCGCTGGCGAAAATGTGTTGGAAGTACGTGCTGCGGTAGCGTGAAACGATCTCCGGCATCAGCCCGATCTTGTCCAGCGCTGCTTTCTCAAACCCCTCTGCGTCCTTCGCCGGCTCACTCGTGATCGTGTGCCACTCCATGTCCAGCAGCGACGCCGCCAGATACTCCACCGTCGCGAAGCCCTGATTGAACTTGCCTGCCCGCTCCACCTTCGCCAGCAACTCCTTCGGAATCGGCTTGCCCGTCTGGTAATGCTTCGCGAATGTCGACAACACGCTCGGCTCAGTCGCCCAGTTCTCCATGATCTGCGACGGCAACTCGACGAAGTCCCGTGGCGTCCCGCCCAGCGACTGATACCTCACCTTCGCCAGCAGCGAATGCAGCCCGTGCCCGAACTCATGGAACAGCGTCTCCACTTCCTCCATCGTCAGCAGCGCCGGCTTGCCCGCCGCCGGACGCGAGAAGTTGCAGACATTCACCACGATCGGACGAATGTCCTTGCCGTCTTTGATCTTCTGCCCGCGATACCGGCTCGACCACGCCCCGACCCTCTTGCCCGGCCGCGGATGATAGTCAATCATGAACACGCCCAGATGCGACCCGTCTCCGTCTTTCACCTCAAACGTCCGCACCTCCGGGTGGTACTTCGGCAGATCCGTACGCTCTGTCACCTTCAGCCCATAGAGCTTATTGGCAACCATGTAGGCGCCCTGCAAAGCGCTGTCCAGGCTCAGATACTGCCTCACCTCGTCCTCGTCCAACGCATACCGCGCCGCCTTCACCTTCTCGGCGTAATAGCGCCAGTCCCAAGCCTCAAGCTTGAACTTATTGGGCGACGCGTCGATCATCGCCTGCATGTCGTTCAGCTCTTTTCCCGCCAGATTCAGCGCCGGCTTCCAAAGCTGATTCAACAGGTCGAACACCTTCGACGGTTCCTTCGCCATCCGCTCTTCCAGCGTCAGATGCGCGAACGTCTCGTACCCCAGCAGCTTCGACTTCTCCGCCCGCAGCGAGGCCACGCGGTAGAGCACCTGCTTGTTGTCCTGATCGTTGCCGTTGTTGCACCGCATCGTGTACGCGGTCAGAATCTGCCGCCGCAACTCGCGGTTGTCGGCATAGGTCAAAAACGGCCAGATGCTCGGCGCATGCAACGTGAACACCCACTTGCCCGGCAGGTTCGCCCGCTTCGCCGCATCGGCCGCCGCCGCCACAACGCCTTCAGGCAACCCCGAGAGATCTTCCTTCTTCTCGATCACCAGCTTGTAGGCGTTGGTCTCCTTCAGCAGGTTCTGGCTAAACCGCACCGACAGCGTCGACAACTCCGCGTTGATCGCCCTCAACCGCGCCTTGCCCGCCTCATCCAGATTCGCCCCGCCGCGAACAAACTCTTTGTACATCTCATCGACAAGCCGGATCTGCTCCGCATCCAGCCCCGACGAGTTGCGCTTCTCCCAGACCGCCTTCACCCTCGCAAACAGCTTCGGGTTCATCATCCGGTCATCGCGCAACGCGGCCATCATCGGAGCCACTTTGCGCGACACACCCTCGATCGTCTCGTTCGTCTCCGCCCCGGCTAGATTGCTGAACACTCCGGACACTTTGTCCAGCAACTCGCCCGTCTTGTCCAGCGCCTCGATGGTGTTGGCAAACGTCGGCGGCGCCGTGTTCTCGGCGATCGCGATCACCTCTTTGCGCTGCTCGGCAATGCCCCGCTCGAGTGCGGGCAGGAAATGCTCGTTCCGGATCTCGGCAAATGGCGGCATGCCGAAGGGCCCTGTCCACTCGCGGAAAAACGGGTTGTCTGAAGCGGGTGCTGTGGTCTGAGCATTCATGGTGACAAGGCCTGAAACGGCCGGAAGCTGAACAAATCGGCGGCGAAGCATCTTAGCTAACAGTCTATCCGAATCACCCCGGATTCAACGCCCTTCCCCTGTGCAGCCGCCAGCTTCCAGTCATAATTCGCGGACCGTCCTGCAGCGTCCCGTTCCACAGATACATCCACGCCTCGGCCTCTTCGCCGCCATCCAGCACAACCCTCACCCGCTCGCGCCTGTAGTCACTGCCTTCAATCCCATCCAACCGCGGCAGCAACTCCGACAGATCCTCGAATTCGCAGTACTCCCCGTGCACCGTCTCGTCGCCCTCCAGCACCGCCGGATACGGACCAATGTTGATCAGCCTCCCCTGCGCTGTCGCCGCCACAATCCGCAACGGCCCCGCCGCCGCCAGCACCCCGTGCCGCGACTCTCCCCGCATCAGCGTTCCATACGCAAAGATCGCATCCATCCCTCCATTAGAACCCGCCCCGCGCTTCCCAACACTGGTGGACGAATCTCAGACGCCTCGCCGCCAAGTACGAGGAGAAACTCTGCCCCCTCGTCGATTGTGCCTGACACCGATTCGACAACTCACCGCCCCCGTTCCCTGATGGCCCACGCCGAAGCCAGGCTCTCCAACCCGTCCTTATCAATCGCCCGGACACCCAGCACCACCTCGTCGATCAGGACGTTCTTCAATGTCGTCCGGTCCGTGTTGCCGACAAAGATCTCGCGCTCCCAGAACGGCGCAGTGGTCGACCGTACCAGCACCGAATAGCCCGCCAAATCGGCTTCAGGCGCATCCTGCTTCCAGCGCAGATCGGCGTCGTAGCGTGACGCACCGCGCCCCAGCACACCCACCACGGGCGGCTTCGGCGCCAGCGCAAGATGCATCAGCGCCGCGCCCACGGCGCGCGTGACGTTCGTCGTGTAAGGCATCGAAACACGGTCCGGCGTATCGAGCCCGTTGTGCTGATTCTCAAGCTGCTCGGTGGGCGTCGTGAACCGCACCGCCGCGAAGCCCGCCTGATGGAACGGCGTATGGTCACCGCCTCTGCCGAATCGGTCCGAGCGGAAAACAGGATTCGCCGCAAAACCCGGCAGGTATCGGCCTGCGACATCATGAACCAGCCGCGCCAGAGACCGCGACGGCGAGTCCATCGGATCGCCCGAATAGACATTCACGCGAGGCCCGGCGGCGATCCCGCTGCCTGTCACATCCGTGCCTATGGTATCCACGTTGAGAACCGCCTCGATGCGTTCCTTTTTCTCCCTGGCCTGCTGCGCGTATCCGCCCGCCCCAACGAGTCCCTGCTCCTCACCCGAGAACGCGATGAAGACGACGGTCTTCTCCAGCGGACGGTTCGCGAGCACCCGCGCCAGTTCCATCACGCACGCCACGCCGCTGGCATTGTCGGCCGCGCCAGGGGCATCCTCCGCAGCGGCGGTCGCTTCCATGTCCCACCCGGCAGCGCCCGCACCCGGCTTGCTCTTGATATGCAGCGAATCGTAGTGCGCGCCTACCAGGATGAAGACATCCGGCTGAGTCGTCCCCGGCAGCACGGCCAACACGTTGACGATCTCGGTGTCGCGGACAAACCGCCCGCCCTTCTTCACCGGGAACGGCTGGTAGCGCACCTGCAACTTCCCGCCATAGCTCGCCAGTTCGCTGTGGATCCACCGGCCCGCCGCCGCCACGCCTTTGTCCTCGCCCGCAACAACGCCGTTCGAGTTGCGGGAACCAAACGATGCCAGCTTGTGAATCGTGGCCGAAATCCGCCGTTCGGAGATCTCGCCCACAGCCTGTTGAATCAGCGGATGCAGAGGCCGCGAGACGGGCTGGGCGGCCGCAACAGACGCGGCGAGCGCGAAGAGGGTAATGAGTCGCATAGCTATCGACTCATTGTATCCGCGCGCGCCGGGCGCGGCGGTCTACAGCGTCCGCAGGTGGAATCCACCGTCGGCGTTGATCACAGTGCCTGTGCCGTAATCGAGCAACCCGTCGGCAACCGCCCGCACCGCCTTCGCCACATCCTCCGGATCGCCCAACCGTCCCTGCGGCAGCAGCCCGCCCTTGGCCTTCTCCTCGTAGGCGTCCTTCACCTTCTCAATCATGTCGGTGCGGATGATGCCCGGCCTCACTTCAAACACGCCGATGCCATGTGCGGCCAGCCGCGCCGCCCACAGCGAAACCGCCATCCCCAGCCCGGCCTTCGAGATGCAATATTCGCCCCGCATCACCGACGCCGTGTAGACCGAAATGGAAGTCACAAACACAATCCGCCCGCTCGCCTGCGGCACCATCATCCGCGCGGCCAGTTGCGTCAAAAAGTACGGACCCTTTAGGTTCGTATCCAGCACCTCGTCGAAGATCTCTTCGGTGGCTTCCAGGATGTCGCGCCGTTCACGCGGCGCAATGCCGGCGTTGTTCACCAGCAGATCCAGCCGCCCGTACTTGTCTTTCACATAGGCGATCAGCGCTTCGCGATCGGCCGCGCTGCCGATGTCGCTCTGGACAATATCTGCCCCACAGGCCGCCTGCAACGTCTCGGCGGCGTCCCGGCGCCCGCGATAGGTGGCCACCACCTTATGCGTCTTCGCAAGCTCCAGGGCGATGCCCCTGCCGATCCCGCGGCTTGCGCCTGTCACCAGCGCGACCTGTTGATTCTCCACTTCCAATGCTCCTTGTTGAGTCCACCCAGCCGTCGTTACGCCGGGCTGCCGCCCGCGCCGCGCACCCTGGCCAGCAGTCCGGCGGCGACTTCCTTGCCCCGCGTCAGCGCCGCTTCGTAGGCGTCTTTCCTCTCATCGCGCGTCAACCCGTAGCCGATCCGGTAAACCCGTTCCAGCGACAGCCCGACCACATACGTCCCCGCATACGCGATCGCCGCCTTCGGAATCAGCCCCCCGCCAAACGGAATCTTGCCCGTCAACTGGCGCGCCGCCGCCCGCCATCCCCACGCCCCGGCGATGATCGATCCAATCTCTGACCGCTGCTCGCGATAGCCCACCTCGCGGTCGCTGGCCGCTGAAAGCAGAAAAGCCATGCGGATCTGATTCGCCGTCAACACAGCCGTGTCTGAAGCAAACTCGCCCACCGCCCACGGCAACTCCGCCAGGCTCGGCAGCACATTCGGCAACGCCGTCATGATGCTGAACAGCGCGTTCTCGCGCGCAACCGTATGGATCGTCTTCTCGATCGCCGCCGTGCGAAACGCCGGGAAAATGCGCGCCAACGCCAGTACATATTCGTCCTTGTGCTCGAGCACATCGCGGACCAGCCTCGACGGATGATTGGCGTCGAATCGGAACGCGTCAACGCCCACAGCCCAACCCTCCGGCGCCGGCGTGCCACGTTCGAAAAAGACCAGATGGAACCTGCCGTCCGAGCCTGCATCGCATGCCCGCGCCAGCATGCGTGCCGCTTCCATGCGCTTCTCGCTCGACAGGTTCGCCGGCGCCAGGAAGTCTTCAATCGCCGCGTAGGATGCGCTGCTGCCCGCCTGAACCAGGATCCGCACTGGCCGGCTCGCGGCCCGCCGGATCTCATCCGGATTCAGATTGGAGATCGCCGTTTTGACCTGTTGGAGAAAGCGCATCGACATGCCAAAAATCTTCGAATCCGGGCGCTCGGTCGCCCGCCTTACCGCCGGTTGCCGCCAATCAGCACCACCCGCGGGTTCTTCTGCCATTCTACGCCAAGCCCGATCCGCGTCACCTCCACCTCGCGCGAGAAGTACGCCAGTATCCGGTCCACAGTCGAATGGAAACGGAACGCCGGTGCCACCAGTATCAGCCGCGGCGGATCACTCAGCACCGTCCGCCCTGGAAAATACCCCTTCGCCGCAAACTCGCCGCGTGCCGCGTGCCACTTCACCCTCACCCAATAATCCAACGCCTGCACCGGCAGATGCGCATCCTCCGACGCCTTCAACTCAATCACCGCCAACCTTCCCCGCCCGTCGATCGCCAGCAGATCCACCAACCCGCGGTCGCTCCCCGATATCGCCGTCACCTGCCCGTACAGCGGCTCCACTTCAAGGTCCGCGCTCAGCAGCCTCGGGTCGCCGCGCACAACCGACTCGATCCATCGCTCCGGCTGCCGCGTCAGGTAGTGATGATCCTGCCCGCCGCCCGCCACCCGGCGATCAGCCAGCTCCGCAGCCAGCCTCGCCGCTGCCGCCGTCCCCTGTGTTTTCTTCTTCAGGTCGATGCCCGCCCACAGCCCGTCGCTCTTCAGCCTCGCAAACTCGACCCCGCGTACCCTCAAACTCCTCTCCCCAC
>JACZJQ010000169.1 GCA_014860455.1 Bryobacteraceae bacterium
ATCCGGAGGGCCGGGCCTGCTCTTCGCTGTTGGGGTCGGGGTCGTCCTCACCGGAGGCTGGGGAGTTGCACCCGCACGAACCGCCAGGCGCGGAAGCGGAGGCAGGGATCACGCCGTCCGGGATACCAATCACCTCGCTGGGGTCCTGCGCTTGCGAGATTGGGGGATTTGCCAATTGCTGCATGTGAGATGCTCCTTTAAGAAAGAGGTGGAAGGCGTTTACTGGATCGACCCGGCCGGCGAGGAGGCGCCGGCAATCGTTGCGGTTATCCAGGTCACAGGGAGTTGCCGACCGCAGCAGCGCATCGTGGATTTCACGCGCGTCGCGAGCGGTAAATCGGACCCCGCGAGCGAGCCTGGCGCTGAGCAGGAGTCCTGCCAGGCCGGCCACAAGGGGGGCAGCAAACGAGGTACCGCTCCGGCGAGCGTAACCGCCGCCGGGGGTGGCGCCGAGGACAGAGAGGCCTGGGGCGACGATGCCCTGTCTCTGGTAGGCGCTGCCGAAGTTGCTGGAATCGCTGGGGGCGCCGCCGGGCTGATAAGCGCCGACGGTGAGAACTGAAGGTAGAGAGGCGGGCAGGTGAAGGCAGTCGCAGCCGTCGTTGCCAGCGGCAGCGACGATGAGTACGCCACGGCGCGCGCAAAGGTCGACGGCGCGGACGAGTCTTGGGTCCGCTGTGTCGGCGTGTCCGGGTTGTCCGGCGCTGATGTTGATGACGCGGGCGCCGTAGCCAACCGCGGCCTCGATTGCCCTGGCGAGGTCGGCCTGAGAACAGGGGAGGATGGCGCCTGGGTAGGCCGGGTCATCGAAGAAGACCGGGATCACGATGCCACGGCAACGGGGAGCGACGCCGTGGAGAAGTCCAACCCCGTGCTGTCCGAAAATGAGGCTGGCCACATGCGTGCCGTGGACGCAGGCGGCATCGCGGCAGGCCGACCCGCGTAGGCCGTTGATGACCCTGAGTTGCGCTCCAACGAGCGAGGGGTGGGAGACATCAACGGGGCCGTCGAGCACAGCCACAACGACTGAAGGATCGCCCAGAGTTTTGCGCCAGATTCCGGCCAGCCCGGGGAGTGGAGGATCAACGGGTCCGATCTCCCTGGGTAAGCGAACCGCTGGCCGAGTCAGTTCCTGAATGAGCGCCAATCACACCCCCCGTGCACCTTCCGCAGGCGGAAAGATCACGCTTACAGCACTATCTAGTCGCGCCCGGCGCGAATAAAGGACTACAAAGGTGATGACTTAGTGAAGTCGCGATAGATCCTTCTCCCGAAGGTGCTCGCGAAGCACAGCCTGACACTGAATGAACCGACGGGGTAGACCGCGATTCCTGAACTGCATACAATTGGGCGGGGAATTGTGAGTTGCAATGCAAAATCTCAGCAACTCACAGACAGCTCAATGTCCCAGCTAGTCGAGCATAGGTCACTTTTCTTGACAATGCAAGACATTTTTCCACAGCAGCAGCCGAACTGGTAGGCCGAGCCAGAACGATAGCGCGGCCGCAGGACCTGGAGCCGCGTTGGCTAGAACTGGCCGCGAGGTTGAGGCCGGTGCTGAACGACAAAGCCCCCGCTCCTCGATTGAGCATTGTGCTCTCAATGCAAGGTAACAGGGGCTTCGTCGAACCGTAAGTCGTCAGGAGCGTTAGGCCATGTTCTCGATGATGGCGGTGGCAAACTCGGAAGATTAGACCTTGGTGGCGCCTTCCATTTGGCGGTGGAGGTCATAGGTGAGTTTCTCTTCGGCGATGGCTCCGGTGACGCATTATGCTTGTCATCCGCGACAGCCACCTCATCAGCGCCCACAGCGCGAACAAGGAACTGAAAGCCGAGTTCTGGCAGTGCTGCCATACCGACGAAAATAGCGATCGCGCCGAGGCTACCATACGTCGGGTGTGATCAGCCTGCCGGGCACTCCACCCCGGATTCTGGTGCGGGATTGCCGGAGACCCGCATTCAGGTGGAAGCTAGCGACTTGCAGGCCGCTCCAGGATGAGGCGGCTGTGCGGCAGGTCGAAGATGACCTTGAACTGCTTGAGTACGCCGCTTCCGATTGTCCCGTCATAGGTATTGGGATCGCCGAGCACGTAGTCGATCAAGCCGACTTCGGGGTTTTCAATTGTAATGCCGCCGACCCTCAACTGCTGAATCCGGCCGAGCATCTGCCGGGTGGTTCCGCCGAAGCCCGTGATCGAAACCTGTTTCACCTCGCGAGCCCCCGCCAACAACCCGTGCCGATCGTCGAATGCTTTCCACAGCATCGCGCTGGCTCTGGCACCTCCGCAGTCCACCATGAGTCGAGCGGCAACCGGCCCTCCGCCGTATGTTGTGAGCGAGGCAATTACGATCGGCATCCGCTTGCTGAACGTCAACGGAAGCACCTCGCCCGAGCCCTTGTACTCGTAGGTGGCAGGCTCGTGAATCCGAACCTGGAGATCTGCGTAATTCAGTTCCACCACGTGGCGGTGAAGGAATTCGATTCCGATGATGCCGTCCACCTTGCGGCCGACCCGTTCTGTGAGGAAGTCAAGCGGGTAGGCGACCGTGAGAGGCTCCACTATCTCCTGGCCAGAAAAATGGAGCGTTAAGCCTTTAATAACCGATATTTCCTGCTTCCCCTTCGCGCCGGAACTCAATGCCTTCATGCTCAGGTCGAGGCCGAGTCTTGCCGCAACAGCTTCGTCCAACGTAGTGTGGCCGCTGCCCGAATCGAAGACCATGTCCAACGGCTGGGAACCAGCGATGGATGCCTTTACGAAGACAAGGTTCTTGTGTAGTTCGAAGCCGGTTGTGGCAGGTATCTCAGCGGCGTGGAGCGGCAGTGCGAGCAGGAACAGAGCGCGCATGGGGCGAGAGTACTTCATGCCCTCATTGGACTCCATACGATTGCCGAATGTTCCACTGGTTCACCCGCACGGAGCACCGTTCTCTTCATCCGGCGGCAAAGCATCAACCAGGGCACGGGGACGCTCGCACTGGGACGGCTGTGCCAGGCCCCGCAAAGGCGTTAGTGAGGCATGCGAGGGCGAAGGCACTATGGGGGGACACAGCCGCCGATCGGGAGTGGGCCTCGCGCGAGGTTTGGGTGAACGGGTTGGCGCGCGGGCGGCGGTTGCAAGGGCGGCGATGCAGGATTTCCATGGATGCGCCCGCTGCGGCTGTGAATTTCTCGCTTGGCTGAAAACACGCCCATACCAGCTATGAGGCTGACCCGGTCGCCATACCGGCTATCAGGATGTCTCGATTACCCGATCGCCGGCACCATAGCGGGAACGACCTGTCCATACACTCACTCGGCAGAGTGTTACACAGATTGCTGTTTATGTACGAAAAAGTAGGAATAAGATGGAGAGAGTCAGTCTGGGTTGAAGTCGCTGGGCATTCAGGTCACGGTCGGATCACGACGCCGGAGGGGGCGAACAGGATGCGACACCACAAGGTGGAAGTGTGCCGTGAAGCGAGGGTGCGGGCGCCGGTTCGAAGCCACGCTCACCTCGCGATGAAAAGGGCAATTGCGACCGTCGTTTGTCTGGTTGCCCTCGTAGCGGAGGCCAAGCCGGAATCGGACTTGCACGCGGAGTGGCGAGCGATCATGGCGGGGGCGGTGGAATCAGCATCTGGCGGCCAACCATTGGTGGCGCGTGAGCAGATGACGAAGGCGCTTGAGGTGTCTGCGCGGATCGGCCTCGATAGCCTTGAGTATGGGGTGAGCCTGTCTCAGCTCGGGAGTGTGAGTCAGACTCTCGGGCTTCTCGATGACGCCGATCACTACTATCAACGCGCGCTGCCCGTCTTTGCGAAGCCGCTTCCGGCATACCGCTATGCGCGGTTGCAGACCCTGTTCAGCCAGCTTTCGCTGTATCTGGAATGTCGGCTGATAGCGCATTCGGAACGAGTCGCAGCGAAGGTGACTGCCGAGTTTCCGGGCTTGCTGGAGGCAGACGCAGCAGACGCCGCGAAGTTCCTGACCTACCTTGCCTCGATCGCCTACCAGAAACGTGACTACGAGTCCGCTGAAGCGCTGTTCCGCCGGGCGCTCGGCGAATGGAACCGCATCTCAGGTGCACGCGGGCCCGAGTACGCATCGGTTCTGAATCAGTTGGCCCTGTTGGAGTGGAAGACCAACCGGAATGAACCAGCTCTCAGACACCTGGAGATGGCGCTTGAGATTCACGAGCAATCGCCGCATTCCAATCGGGGGGGCTACGCCAGAGTCCTGCTCAATGTGGGGATCCTCCGTAGGGAAACGGGGCTCTACCGGGGCGCCGAAGCGGCTCTGTTGAAGGCGCGCTCGCTGGTCCAGGATCTGCCCGGTCCGGGTTTGGCCCTGGAAGCGCATGCGTTGGAGGAATACGCTATCCTCCTCGATCAGACCGATCGCAAGTCAGAAGCCAGGAAGGCCAGGAAGATGGCTCAGTCGGTTCGCGCGCGGACCACGCCGGCTGACCTGACGCGGCATACCGTGGATATCCGGACACTCGCCGAGAGTTCCGGGACACGCAGATGAGCGCCTAGGGCTTTGGAGGCGGCTGACGGAGAGGTGACCAAAGCGTCGGAGGGAGGCGTCGAACGCTTCGGCATATGTCGCCAATCGGTCGTATCAGTATGACGCCTTCGCGCGCGTGACGCGGGAGTGCAGTCATCCACTCGCTGGTTTCTGGCGGCCTCATCACGACCAGGACGGGCTTGCCACCAGGTTCTGGATCTTCCAGGGCCTCAATTTCCCGGATGTTCGGACAGGCTTCCTCCGCATCGGTGCAGAGGCAGAGCAGGCGATCACTGGACTCATCTTGCATTGCGCCGCACTCCCAGCGAGATCTGGGTCCGCGGATCGTCCACTGAGATCTGAAACTTCTGGCGGTTCAGCCGAAGGTGTCGCCTGGAGGCGGGGGATAGACAGCGTCTCCGGCGACGAAGAGGAGGCGCTGCCTGCCGCTGGATTCGCGGAGGGGCAGCGCCCACACGATGCGGTCGGGGCTGCGGTCGAAAGTGAGGAAGGGCTCCTCGGGGATTTCACCCGGCAAGCAGTGATTGGCGGCTTTGGCGCGGAGTCCTGCGAGGTCGAACCATTCAGTGACAGCGGGGCACTGCTTATAGGCGCCGGGCTTGCGGCAGAACGTCGAGAAGCGCATGAGGGTTCCATCAAGGAGGAACTGGAAGAAGGCGGCGAAGCGGTCGCCCGCGGTGACGGGGATCAGCCAGGAGTGGGGTTCGCGTTCGGGAGTGGAGACGAGCCAGGGCGGCCCGACCTGGCCGGATTGGCGCAGCGGGAGGTCTCCCACTTGGCCGCTGCTTAGGAGATCAGCGGCGCACTGGGAAATCCGGCCGGGGTCGGGCGCAGGCTGGCCTTCGATGGTCATACCTGAGTGATAACGGAAGAGTAGGCGTATTGATAGGTCTGGGTGTTGAAGTTCTCCCAGCGGGTGATGACTCCGGCGTTGGGGGGCCAGGGGTCATAGACGAGCAGGCCGCGGAAGGCCACGTTGCCCGGGAGGGCGATCATGGAGCGGGTGTAGCCGACTACGGTGCGGGAGTGGCCGGGCACGAAACTGATGAGCGGCCGGTTGGCGCGGATCTCGCTGCGGAAGGTGGTCCAACTGGGGTTGGTATGCATGGTGCAGTCGAGGTTGGTGAGTCGCTCGATGACCGTGACGACGTCGCCGACGCGGGCGTAGGGGAGTCCGTTGGGGTTCTGGAGAGTGCCAAGACCGAGCTCGGTGGCGAGGCGCACCTGGGTGTAGTTGTACCGGTAGAAGTTGAGGATCATCTCAACGCTGGCGCCGACGCACCAGACGTTTGTCTGCTGCCCGCGGAGTTCGTAGCAGGGGACGTGGTCGGTGTCGCGCTCGGAGTAGTGGATTTCGCGGGTGTCGATGAGCTTGATGACAAAGTCGGCGATGCGGAGGAGATCGCGCTGGATGAGGCGCGGATTGATGGTGGTGAGTGCCGGGGCCTCCCAGAGGCGGAGGCGCTTGTTATAGGCGCTCGCGCGTGCGAGGCGGGTGGCGGCGGGGGTTTCCTCGAGAAGGCTCCATCGCTCGAAGTTGGATGGCTCGAACGGCTTGCGGTCCGCTTTCTGAGCAGGGGGAACCACGGCCCAGGTATGAAGCTCGAGCATCAGCGCCTCGACACCATCCTGGAGAAACTGGAGGGCGATTTTGGGGTAACTGTAGGCGACGAAGCGGGTGGCGTTGTACTTGATGCCACGGCGGACCTTGTTCGCGGCGACCGTGCCGGCTTCGAGCAGGGCTTTCTCGTCCCACGGAGCGTCCATGGCAGTGGCGAGCAGGGGTTCGCCGAATAGCTCCTCGATGGCGACATCCGCGTATCCGGCCTGGACACGGCCACGGGTGAGCGGGAGGCGGTGGAAGAGGACGGTGCCGTTCAAGTCATGAATAGGCGTGCCGCGGGCGGGAATGCTGACTTTCTCAAGTTCCTCCCCAAAGACTTCAGAAGCGCGGAGCGCGTTCAACTCAAAACCAGCGACGCGCTGCAACCGATTAACAGGCAGTGCCATATGTGTCTCCTTTCTGCCTTGACGAATTCAACCACTTTGGCGGTTCCCGGCATAGGGAAGCGAAAATTCAACACGGTTAAGCTGCGCCGGCGGCCGACTGAGGCCGTGAACTTCAGTTGCCGCAGCGAAGACAGCCCCTCAGCAGGGTCAAGCAGAAACATACCCTGGCTTGAGCACGGGGAGAAGCGGGGAGCGACATGACTATGCGACGGTGATTTAGTCATCATGAATCACCTGCGCTGCGCAGAACATGTGCCAGCCTCGCCGGGCAGCGAAAATGGCCGTCCCGCCGATCCTCGTCTCCCTGGCTTCGTTGGCCAAAGGCCTATCCTACTAAACGCCAATTTAATCTCTACGTCAAGGGTCTTGTTATAAACCTGGGGTCAAAGGCGGAGTAATAGGGGACCACTTTGGGCTTCTGGGTGGGGTTGGGAGATCTGCGTTTTGGGAGCGGCCGGAGCGGAGCCCTGCGAGGCCGGAGACCGAGCGTTGAGGGCGGAGCGCAAGCCGGCCCCAAAACGCACGCAAGTCCCTGCCGGCCTAACTGCCTACCAGTCCCGCTCAGCCGCCCGCTTCCGTTTGCTGTCTTTGAGCCGGTAGCCGTCGCCGTTTATCTCCAGTATGTCCCAGGCCCGTCCCGGGCCCTGGATGTCGAGGACGGGGTCGGGCGGGGCTGGGGCTTTAGAGCGTTTTCAGGTATTCCAAGATGTCGTTTTTCTCGGCGGGCTTCAAATCTGTGCCGTAGGGGTGGCCGCCGCGTCCATTGCCGGGTAGAGCCGTGTCGAAGCGGAAGCCGAGGCGTTCGGCGGCGGGGCCGCTCCAGACAAATCCTCCGTTTTCGTAGTCGTAGGTGTCATAGCCGCGCCAGAACACGGCCGGCCGATTGGCTGGCTTTTCCAGCAGCAGGCGGAGCGTGGGCACGCTGCCGTTGTGCAGATAAGGCGCGCGCAACCAGACGCCATCGAGCGGCATTGCGGCGTATCCGCCGGTCTTGCGAAAGCGAGTGAACTTCCAGGGCCGTCCGGCGCCGATTGTGTTCATGCGTGCGGCCAGTTCGGGGGTGAAGGAGTTGAGGCGCTCAGGGTCAGTGGCTATTTCGGCGAGCGGAATGGCGGTTCCGGTGCGCTTTCCACCGGGGCTGTGGCAGTCCGCGCAGAGCTTGCCGTAAAGGGCGGCGCCGGCGGCGGCGCGTTCGTGGTCGATTTTGTCCTTGGGAAAAGCGGGTGCGGGCAGGGTCCAGATCCAATCCTCGACACGCTTCATTGACGCCAGGTCGAGAGAGTCTTCGGAACAGCCGGCGCCGATGGCGGCGCTTTTATTGCGCTCGGTTACGAGGTCGTTGTTGCCGTCCCAGTGGAGCCACATGTGGTCGCGGAGCTTCTGGTTCCAGATGGGTGGCAGGTCGGCCGTACCGACAGACCGATCTGAGCTCATGTTGAAGCCGAACATGACCTTGTATGGGTTGAAGGTATCGACGCGGCCGGGGCCGGCGGGTGGACGGGTTTCAGTCCAGGCGGACTCTGTGGCGAGCTGGCGTCCGACCTTTCTCGTCTCGGGAATGACGAACCACCTGTAGCGGATCCCGTCGAACCAGGAGAGGCCGGGGGACTCCTGCTTCATCGCATTCCACACGTAATCACTGTCGAAGGCCGGGTCGCGGAAGCAGGCGAAGAGGAAGCGCTGGTAGGCCTGGAGATCGATTTGGTGGGAGGGCATGCCGAGGACGATGCGGCGCTGGCCGCCGGGGGAGTCGCGGAGGGTGCCGGTGTGGCAGGCGGCGCAGTTCAGGCCGATGAGCGGGACCTGGCGCTCGCGGTAACTGGTGCCGATGGGACGCTTTTTGCCGCCTTCGAAGACGAATCCGAACCGCTCATAACCGTTGCCGGCTGTGGCGGGCAGGTGTTGCGGGAAGGCGCGAGGCAACGCAAGCCAGATCAGATAAGGAATGCCGGTACGTTGCTCGGCGCCGATGGAGCCGTACTTGAAGTGGTCGAGGATGTTCTGATGCGTCTCGGGGCGGTTGGTGTCGAAGATCGCCAGGGAGAGCGGTGCGGGCGTGATGTTCAGGAATGCGGCCAGCACGCCGGCGCGCGTGAGAAGACTCAACACGGGCTTATTCTGCACAGGCTAGTAATGTATTCCAGGAACGGCCGGGGTGTAAAGAGATTTTCGACCTGGCGTGCGAGGCGATGACGGGGATCGTGGGGGTAGGATCCAGGGGCGCGCATGGGAAGAACAATGTCCGGCTGGAGTGGGTCGCTTGTCTGGCCCGAATGCAATAGGCTACGAATGGATGATCGAATCATGGCGGCAAAGCAGCAGGTAGGCTAAGGCGGTCAGGATGTATAGTGCAAACGTGAGCGAACCAAGCCGTAGCATTTTATCAGGAGGCCGCCAAGCCACCCACGGCGGTACCGCGGAATGATGCGGTGGTTTCTGCTGGCCGGGATGGGCGTGGCGTTAGGCACGGGAGTCTTGCAGCGCGGGGGCGTGACGCCGGCGGAGTGGTCGTGGGTGGCGGCGGCGCTGCTGGCAATGGGAATCATGAGCCAGTTCGCCGAGGGCAAGGGTGACCGGATCCTCGAGGGGCTGTGCTGGGGGTTGGTGGCGTTGGTCGCGCTGCAATTGACACCGATGCCGGAAGGGTTGGTGCAGACGCTGTCGCCGGCGAGCGTGGAGGTGTGGAAGGGCGCGGGCAGGAGTGGATGGATGCCGGTGAGCGTGAACCCGGCGCGGACGATTGAAGAGCTCATGCGGCTGGTGGCGACGCTGGCGGCGTTGTTGACGGCGCGGCGATTGGGGTATCTGTGGCGGGACCGGATGTGGGTGGCGGCCCTGCCGCTGGTGGTGGTGGCGTGGCTGGAGAGCCTGCTGGGGCTGGTGCAGTTTTCGCTGGCGAGGACGACGGGCAGCGCGGCCGGGTCGTCGGTGGGCACATATGTAAACAGGAACCACTTTGCCGGGTTGCTGGAGATGGCCGTGCCGGTGGCGGCGGCGATCGGGATCTGGATGTATAGAAAGGGTGTGACGAGGCACAGCAGTTCGGGGTGGGCTGCTGTCTGGGCGAGCGTCTGGTTGGGGATGGCGGCATCGATGACGCTGGGCGTGGTGACATCGCTGTCGCGGATGGGATTCCTGGCGACGTTGGGCGGACTGGGCATCGCGGGGCTGCTGGCGATGGGCGCGTGGGAGCGGGATCCGAACGAGAGGCAGTCGTGGTGGCGGACGATCTGGCCGGTAACGGTGGTGGCGGCCGGATTGATGTGGATGTTCGTGTTTCTACCGACAGACGAGCTGATCCAACGATTTGCTTCGTTCGCGCAGACCGAAGACGTGACCCAGGATACAAGGGCGGAGATCTACAGGGAGACAGGCCGTCTGATTGCGGCATACCCGTTGCTGGGGGCCGGATTGGGCAGCTATGAAACGGCGTTCATGAGGTACAAGACCGTGGCGCCGAACCACACGGTGGACTTCGCCCACAACGACTACGTCCAAGTGATGGCCGAGACCGGGTATGTGGGCTTCGCCATCGCGCTGACGCTGGCGGGATACGTGTTCTGGCGGGTGGTGAGGGTGGTGAGATGGGAGAGGGGGCGAAAGAACTGGTGGCTGGCGGTGGGGCTGACCGGGGGGC
>JACZJQ010000170.1 GCA_014860455.1 Bryobacteraceae bacterium
GCTAAGGAAAGCAGCCAAACGCAGCGTCGATGCACTCTGGATCATGATCGGCAACCTGCTCGACTCACTCACGCCAAACGAGTGTTCGAACTACTTCTCGTCTTGTCTATATGTTAACAATTGAATCGAAACTGCTCTAGCGTTGCTGGAGCAGAAGACAAATGCGCTGGATCAGGCGGCGCCGCTTCAAGGCTGGGTGCTGCCGGCGGAGTTTGATGAGTTACGCCGGCAGATGGAGGCGCGGATGGGCAAGCGGGGGCGGCGGGAGTACGTGCAGGTGCTGCGGCTGATGGAGACGTTTTCGATGGGCGAAGTGAGCGCGGCGATCCGGCAGGCCCAGTTGCTGCAGGCAATCAGCTTCGATGCGGTGAAGCACCTCGTGCTGTGCGCAATCGACAAACGGCCGCCGAAGCTGGATCTGGAGAATTATCCGCACTTGCCGGCGGCCGAAGTGGCGCTGACGCGGGCCGCTGACTATCAGACGCTGATGCAGGCAGGAGGGCTGTAATGGAGACGCCGCAAGTGCTGTTGGAGCATTATCTGAAGCAGTTGAAGCTGCCGACCATGTTGCGCGAATACGCAAAACTGGCGGAGCAATGCGCCAAGGAGCGGGTGGACTTTCAGCGCTTCCTGCTGCGATTGGTGGAAGCCGAAATGCTGGAGCGCGACCGCAAGGCGACCGAGCGGCGGATCAAGGCGGCGAAGTTCACGGTGGTGAAGAGCCTGGAGACGTTCGATTTCCTGGCGATCCCATCGCTGAACAAGAAACTGGTGCTGGAACTGGCGCGCTGCGAGTGGATCACGCGGCGCGAGAATGTGCTGGCGCTCGGCAATTCCGGCACAGGGAAGACGCACATCGCGCTGGCCCTGGGTCTAGCGGCCTGCCAGAGGGGAATGCGCGTGCGGTTCACCACGGCGGCAGCGCTGGTGCACGAGCTGATCGAGGCACGGGATGAGAAACGGCTATTACGCTTCCAGAAACACCTGCTGCGGCAGGAACTGCTGATTGTTGATGAACTGGGCTTCGTGCCGTTGTCAAAGACCGGGGCCGAAATGCTGTTTGAAGTCTTCAGTCAGCGCTATGAGCGGGGCTCGACGCTGGTGACCAGCAATCTGCCGTTTGCCGAGTGGACCGAGGTGCTGGGATCGGAGCGGTTGACCGGGGCGCTGCTGGACCGGCTGACGCACCACGTCCACATCCTGGAAATGAACGGCGACAGCTACCGGCTCAAAGACAGCAAACGGAAGCGGGCGGCGGAACGGGCCACGTAGGCAGACAGGCCGCCAGGGACTCGCTTGCGTTTTGGGGCCGGCTTGCGCTCCGCCCTCAACGCTCGGCCTCCGGCCTCGCAGGGCTCCGCTCCAGCCGGCCCCAAAACGCAAATCACCCAACCCCACACAAAGGCCCAAAGTGGTCCACTTTTGCTCCGCCCTGGTGGTTCCCTTTCACTCCGCCCTTGACACTTCAGGCATTCTGTTTTCTCCTTGTTGGACTGATTGAAATGGAAACTACTGGTCAGAAAGCTCTCGCCTCCCGCGGAATTGCGCCTTCGAGTGGTGGAGGGTCAAACGGAGGTCGGCGGCCAGAAAGATTGGGGTGCACCTGGTTCCGCGATCTGCTGAGACGAGGGTGACAACCGACAACCCGACAACCTATTTCGGCGCGAAACTGTACCGCGGTCGTGCAATTCGCCAACCCCCGGCCAAAAAGGCCCAGGGAGGACCCAAAATTGCTCTCATCGCGCCGTTTCACGCGGTCTGGCCCGCCTCAGGCCTCACACAGCCGGGTCTCCGCCACCTTCCTCGGCCGAGCGCCCGTTGGGTCAACCGGCGCGGTCCGGACCAGCACCGAAAGCTGTCGCAATTCTCGCTGGAACGGCCAGCCAGCCCCGTTAGGGTGCAGCCCGCGCTCGATGGCGACATGGCGGCCGGCGTTGGGTTTACGCTGTTTCATGACTTCACCAGACAGTCCGTCAACACGGCGAGAAAGATAGGCCTCAACTCGTTGCCCTTGCCCAGGCGCCGCATCGACCAGGCGATGTGCCCGCTGTCGAGATGCTCGCGGAAGCTGTACTTCGTACCCGGAGCGACACGAGCCTGGACGGCGTTGCCGCCATCGGCTTTCCGCATGAAGATTGCCTTGATGTGGCCCTTGCGGCCATAGCATGCCGTCACGATTTCGTTGGTAATCAGCCGCCGCGCGGCTTCGAGCGTCCGGAAGCCTCGCGGCCTGCCTTCTGCGTCGTAGTAGGGGATCGGTCTTTCCATCTGCGGAGACACTTCGAGCCGGAGATTTGGAGGGAAGGAGTCTTCTGAGAGTCCCGTCTCTCTGCGGTGGGGGCGGAAGATTCGAGAGGTCCGTTCGCCTCTGGGCAAACGCCGTGATCAGCGTTCAGCCCGAGACTACCAGCCGGCAATTTGTGTCGTCAACACAAAAATCACTCAGCGTGCAATTCTGCATCCCACATGCACGATTACACGTCTGCGGGCAGCGCCATGGGCAGGATGGGCAGCGTGCCTGTATAAGAGAGGAAAAAACTTCGTCTCCAGACGATTTTCAGAACGAAAGACCCTGCCCATCCTGCCCAGGTCTTGTAAGCTCTTGACTCCACGTATCGAACCCTGGGCAGCATCATGAGAACGACCCTGCCCAACTATGCCCATGGGAGGGGAGAGGAGGATCTAAGCAGATATGGAGCCCAGAGACAACTGGACTCCAGGTGGACTCCGTTTGGACTCCAGAAATGACGAGAGCCACCGGGTGGTGGCTGTAAGTGTTTCAAAACAGTGGTGGGCTCGACAGAACTCGAATCTGTGACCTCTACCGTGTCAAGGTAGCGCTCTAACCAACTGAGCTACGAGCCCGCTCATTCGGGCGAACTCTCATCCGCCGCGCGACACCTTCAATATACCACGGCGAGGGCGGTGTGGAGGTGGATGCGGTCCAGAACAAAAGGCGGTTTGATGATTTTGCCGCCGGGTTCCAGGCGGAGCGCGGAGGGTTGGCGGCCGTTGAAATTCAGGCGGATGGGGCCGGCTTCGGGGACGTAGTCGAGGGCGGCGAAATCGCCGGCGGTTTGCATCTGCGACAGGTTGGAGAGGTGGACGTAGAGGACGCCG
Organism: Bryobacteraceae bacterium; assembly: GCA_014860455.1. GTDB lineage: Bacteria > Acidobacteriota > Terriglobia > Bryobacterales > Bryobacteraceae > PNKE01. The sequence continues at coordinate 3,121 of JACZJQ010000170.1, forward strand.
GATTTGCGGCGCAGGGCCACTTCGATGACCGGCGGGGCGCTGATTTCCACCATTGGCTTGAAGCGCGGTCGGATGAGGCGGCGAACGAGGTCGCGGACCGCGGGCGCGTGTGTGGCGGCATAGACCAAGCCGAGTGGGCCGGCGATGGCGACCACCTCGCCCTTACCGAGACGGGCGGCGAGGATGGCGGGTTTGCCGGCGCGGGTGGAGTCTCGGTCGGGGTGGCGGGTGGCGAGGACTTGCGACTTCCCGGGTTCGACATCCTGCCAGATGCCGCGGGCGTTGGCGAGCACCTCGCCGCCGCCAATGAAGGAAGGCTGGTCCTTCGCCTCGCCGGCGGGGGTGAATCCGAGCCTGGGGGCAAACCAGCGGCAGTTTTCGACGCCGGCGACGAGCAATACGCCGCCGGATTCGGCGTAGCGGGCCAATGTGTTCAGCGTTGCCTCGCCGGGCGCGGCCCATTCGGGCAGGACGATGAGCGGATAGGACGCGGCCAAAGCGGGGAGTTTCCAGTCGGGCAGGATGTCGGCCGAATACTGGTTGTCGAGCACGGCGTCGAGCCAGCCGCGGACCTGGTCGGAGGCGCGGCCCCAGCCGCCGAACAGCTTGTTTGAAGTGCGGTAGAGCGACTCGCGTGAGAAGACGACGCCGATCTGGGGGACGGCTTCGGATTTGTGGCAGACCGATTGGCGGTCACGGCAGAAGCGACCGACCTTGGCCATTACCTGGGTGTGCGAATCCTCGAAGTGGCCGGAGCGGGAGGGTTGGTAGTAGATCTGGAAGCCGCCGCCCTGGGTGAGGACGGTTGTGGCCTCCTGCATAAGTTGGGTGGCGGGCTTGTGGATGTGGCCGACGGAGTTGGAATCGGCTTGTTGGAAGCCCCAGGCCATGAGGTCCCAGGGGCGGCCGGATTGGGCGAGGAAGCGGGCTTCGACGCGGGCGCGGGAGATGGCGGCGTTGCCGAGATAGTCGCCCGAGAGGAAGTCGACGGGCAGGGACGGCTGCTCGGGGACCAGTGTGGAATAGAGCCAGTTGGAGGCGATCTGGAATTTAGGATGCGACTGGTGGAGGGCGTCGATGTAGTGTTTGACGTAGTCGCGGAAGCGCTGGCGGTTGAATTCGAGGAAGTCGAGCCAGTGGGCATCGTTCGGCCCTTGCGGGATCTCGGAGCGGCCGGTGGCCTGTTTGTAGGCGGCTGTGGCGGCGGGTGACCAGTCGGGCTGGACGGACCAGCATTCGCCGTCGACCCAGGCGCCGTCGAGATCGTAGAGCGTGGCGGCTTCGCGAAGCTGGGGGATCATCAGTTCGTCGACGTAGGGGCTGAAGGTGGAGGTGTTGCGGCCGTCGGGCTTGCCTTTGGCGTCGAGGCGGGCCCAATCGGAATGGCGGGTGATGGCCTGGGTGTCCCAGACGCCGGAGAAGTGGATGTAGAGGGCGACGCCGTGGCGGGCGGTGACTTTGCGGTAGACGGCGAGGGAATCGTTGACGATGCCGGGGGCTGAGGGTCCGATTTTAGAGGGCCAGCCGAGCCAGCCGTTGTGGCCTTTGGAGTCGTATTGAAGGTAGTCGGGTTTGGCCGCGGTGACGAGTTTTTCGACCATGGCTTCGGAGACATCGCGGCCGAGGACGGTGTCGTTGCCAGACGGGTGGAGATCAAAGTGGAGACCGAAGAAGGAGTCGGCGCGGCGCAGGCGCTGGGGATTGGACGGGGCGGGCGCAGCGGCCAGAGTGGCGGCGAAGGGAAGGGAAGAGAAGGCGCGTCGGGTGATCATGCTCGAAAGCACTATATCGCGAGCCGGGCGCGGGCGCGAGGGCGGATCTGAGTGGCGGATACACGGTGGGGTTCCCCGAATTGGGGTGGGGCGTGACGCAGGGCGATGATCTGGCCGATGCGGTGAAGTGGGCCGGGCGCCTGCTGCATGACCTGATGGCTCATTTGATCGAGAACAACGAAACGCTTCCGTCCGCGAAGGTTCGGGGAAGGAGGATGCGCGCGGTGGCGTTTGGCCCGCTGGAGCAGGCCAAGGTGGAATGCTACGCGGCGTTGCGGGCACTGGGCAAGCGGTTGGTGGTGGCGGTTGAGAACGCGGTGTAGTGTGTCTGGCGGCGCTGAGGGCCTATTCGCGGCTGAGGGCCCAGCAGACGGCGGTTGGGACGAGGACGACGACGCCGGCCAGGACTGCGAAATAGAGCCAGCGGTCGGCCACGAAGGCCGAAGCGGCGGCGGCCCAGGCGAGGGAATCGAGTGTGGGCGACTGGCGTTGGAGCCAGGACAGGGCGGCCTGGACGCCTGTGGAGGTTGCGCCGACGTAGGCGCCGAGCAGGCCCATGGCGGCGCCGAACGAGACCAGTTGGGCGGCGGTGATGGGACGTCCGGCGGAACGGATAGCTTGCTGGCGGGCCCGCAATTGGGACTGCCGCCAGACGCGGCCGGCGTCGGGCAGGGCGGCGGTGGCGATGAGATTGTTGCGGGCTCCGTCGAAGGCGGCGGCGACGGTGGCGAGGTCGGAGCAGACCGGGCAGGCGGCGATGTGGAGGCGCAGGTCGTCGGAGATAGTTCGCTGGGAGCGGCATTCGACGGCCTGGAGGGTTTCAGTTTCGCGGGGGCAGGAGTGCGTCATAGGGAGTCTCCCGAATCATGCGAATCGTGGCCAAGCAGGGAGGCGAGGCGACGGCGGGCGCGGAAGAGCATGGACTTGAGGCTTGAACGGCGGACGCCGATGGCGGCGGCGATTTCCGTGTGAGATGCGCCCTCGGCGTAGGCGAGCCAGAGCAGGGCGCGGTCCTTGGGCTTAAGGGACTGGAGGGCGCGGGTGAGGTCGGCTGAGTTGTCGGCGAGGGTGGAGGGGTTGGCGCCGGCGCAGAGTTCGGGATCGTGGGCGGAGAAGAAGGGGAGCCGGACGAGGCTGCGGCGGCGGGCATCGCGGGCGACGTTGGTGGCGATGGCGTAGAGCGAATTGCGGCGGTGGTCTTCGCTTTCGTGAGTGCGGGCGGCGCGGAGGAAGCGGAAGAAGGACTCCTGCAAGAGGTCGTCGGCGGCTTGGCGGTTGCCGGTGATGCGGACGAGGTAGGCCCAGACGGAGCGGGCGTGGCGGTCATAGAAGCCGCGGAAGGCCTCCTCGTCCATGGTGAACTCCACTTCGGCGGCGGCATCGGCGCCGGAGAGGTCAGTGAATGTCGTATCCCGTAGCATTTTCTGATTTGAGGGCCGGGAATCAGGCACCAGCGGATTCCGATGACGGAGCCTGGGGTGCGGGTTCGATCAGTCCGAGTTTTCGAGCGACTCCATAAGAGATGATGGCAGAAATCACGAAGCCGGTTCCGAGCGCGAGGGCGAGAACGCCGAACGCCTGGATGGCCTGAGCCCCTTCGTCGCCGACGCGTGCACTGACGATCCACAGTCCGAAGCCCGCGCACATCAGGACGACTCCGCCCTGGAGAGACCAGAGGATGCGTCCGAGCGGCGCGCCGAGGGTGCGGGGGCCGGGATCGAGCGTGATGGGCGAGGATTCGAGGAACTTGGCGCCGGCAGGGGACTTGATATACGCCAGCAGTTCTTCGTTGGAACTGAACCGGTCCATCAGCTTGCTGTGGACTTCGGCCTGGACCTTGGACAGGCGGCTCCAGCGGCGGTAGTCGACGAAGGTGCGGATGAGCCAGGTCATGAGGCCGACGGCGATGCCGACGCCGATGAACGCGGCCATGCCGCCGAGGACCTCGGCTGTCAGGTCAAGGACAGGGCTGCGAGGGGTTCGATGATAATCGTCACCGTTGCCGATGTAGAAGGAGGGGTTGCGGGCGATGTCGGGATGGGCGGCGAGGAAGGCGGCAAGCCCGGGGTAGGAGGCGAGATAGGCCGGGTTGGTGAGGAGCGTGGGGTCCAGTGCGAGGATTCTGCGCAGGCCAGAGGGGTGGCGGTTGAGCAGTTCATTGAGCTGTTCCCGGGTCCGGTTAGCGTCCGGATCGATCTGCTGTGGGGTTATCACCTGAGGCTGGGCCAGGGGCAGGGAGGGCGCGCGTTGGGCGGTTGGGGCCTGCGCGAGAGCAGGGACTGCCGCGAAGGCGGCGAGCAGGGCGGCTGTCAGGGTGCGGCGGGCGAGGCGTTTCACTGAGATGATTACTCCTTCTGTCCGGTGAATACGCGCCAGGAAGGAAATGGTTCGCAGTGGCGCGGCGAGGCAATTGGGTACCGAGAGACAGTGGGCGCCGGGGATGAAGCCTGGAAAGCCCTTCACCACGCCTGTTGCGGCAGGAGTACGATCTTGACATGGCGACATTGACACGGCGTGGATTTCTGGGCGGCGCGGCGGCGGGGTTGGCTGGATTGACGGCGCAGGGCAGGCGGCCGCCGAACATTGTGTTGATCATGGCTGATGATCTGGGGATTGGGGACCTGGGGTGTTACGGGCAGAAGCAGATCCGGACGCCGAATATCGACCGGTTGGCGGCCGAAGGGTTGCGGTTCACGGATGCCTATTCGGGCTGCACGGTGTGCGCGCCGTCGCGCAGCGTGTTGATGACGGGCTACCACATGGGGCATACGTCGGTGAGGGGGAATACGGGCGGGCAGTCGCTGGCGGAGAGCGATGTGACGATGGCGATGGTGCTGAAGCGGGCGGGGTATGCGACGGGCGGTTATGGCAAGTGGGGGTTGGGCGACAGGGGGACTCCGGGCGCGCCGCCGAAGAAAGGCTGGGACGAGTTCTACGGGTATCTGCACCAGGTGCACGCACACAACTACTACACGCCGGCGCTGGTCCATAACGAGGATGTTGTCAGGTTGCCGGGCAACACGGGCGGCAAGAGGGTGACGTATTCGCAGGACGCGATCACGGAGAAGGCGTTGGGGTTTATCGAGAGGAATGCGAAGCAGCCCTACCTCTGTTATTTCCCGTCGACGATGCCGCACTGGGAACTGCTGGTGCCGGAGGATTCGATGGCGGAGTACAGGGGCAAGTTCCCAGAGAAGGGCTTTCCGGCGCGGGGCCGGTATGCGGCTCAGCCGGAGATGCGGGCGGCGTATGCGGCGATGGTGACGCGGTTTGATAGAGAAGTGGGGCGGATAGTTGACCTGGTGAAGAAGATGGGGCAGGAGGACAACACGTTGTTTGTCTTCACCAGCGACAACGGCAATGCGCTAGGGATCATTGGCGAGGAGTATTTCAATTCGAGCACGGGGTTGAGGGGGCATAAACAAAACCTGTATGAGGGTGGGATTCGGACGCCGATGATTGCACGGTGGAAGGGCCGGGTGAAGGCGGGAGGGGTGAACGCGACGCCGTGGAGTTTCTGCGACATGCTGCCGACTCTGGCCGAGGTTGCGGGAGCGAAGGCGCCGGAGGGGATCGACGGGGTGAGCATGGCGCCGACGATTCTGGGGCGCGAACAGAAGCGGAAGCCGGAGTGGCTGTATTGGGAGTTGCCGAGGTGGATTGGGAAGGAGAACAGGTTTGCCGACGAAGTGCCGATGCAGGCAGCACGGAACGGGGATTGGAAGGCCGTGAGGCCGAAGCCCGGCGGGACGGTGGAGCTGTACAACCTGAAGTCGGACCGGTCAGAGAGCAAGGACCTGGCACAGAGCGAGCCGGCGGTGCTGGCGAGGATGGAGAAGTTCATGCAGGGGGCGCGGACGGCGCCGCGGAGTCTGAACGAGCCGGGGGTTTATTACTGGGACGAGTATAAGGAGTAACGGGAACGTGGAGAGGGTGGAGGACCCTGCTCTCCGCGGCGCGCGGTTGGAGAGGCTTGCGGTGGTGCGAAGGCCACCTGGTGCGCGGAGGGGTTCGGTCTGGAGGAGGTGAGTGCGGATTAGCGGGAGAAGTGGCTGAGAACGAAGATGGCGAAGCCGAGGGAGGCGGAGGCGCAGGCCAGGGCGGCGAGGTTGCCGATGAGGCAGTGGCGGTGGGTGGAGCGGGTGAAGCTGTCGAGAGAGCCTTCCCGGTCGCGTTCGCGTAGGGCGAATTGGGCGCGGATGGTGCAGAAGGCCGCAGCGACGGCGAGCATGAAAACGCAGATCAGGGCGGGGCCGGCGAGCATGGACTGGCGTGTGAACGGGGAGTCTGCGATGAAGGCGACCTGGGCGAGAAGCAGCCCCAACGCAGCGGCGACTGTGATGATCGCGAAACGCATATGGCCGGGCGAAGGCTCAGATGATGCAGCCATTCAGTAGTACTCCTTGCGGACGGCTTCAGTTCATTATCCACGATTTGGTTATCTAACAGGGAGGGAATAGAGTCGTATTGAAGCCGAGACGAGGAGAGAGTCACTTGTTTTGGGACGGTAAATGGGCGAAAGCCGGGAGGCGGGGCGAGAGTGAAGGACGATGAAGGGGGTGAGAAGACTTCTGGGCCGCGAAACGGCGGCGAGGGGCTAGACTCATAGAAGTGCCAGCAGATCGACGCAAGCCCGAGGTGATGTCCCCGGCGGGGTATTGGCCGCAGCTTCACGCCGCAGTTGAGGCGGGCGCGGATTCGGTGTATTTCGGACTGAAACACTTCACGGCGCGGGCGAAGGTGGGGTTCTCGATCGATGAGTTGAGCGAGGTGATGCGGACACTGCACAGGCGCGGGGTGCGCGGATTTGTCACGTTCAACACGCTGATCTTCGATCACGAGATCGGCGAGGCGGCCAAGGCGCTGGCGCGGATCGCGGAGGCGGGCACGGATGCCGTGATCGTGCAGGACGCGGGGATACTGAAGCTGGCGAGGCGGATGGCGCCGGATTTGGAGATCCATGCCAGCACGCAGATGAGCGTGACCGACGCGGCGGGCGCGCGGAGGGCCGCGGAGTTGGGGGCGTCGAGAGTGACGCTGGCGCGTGAGTTGTCGATGAAGGAGATCGGCGCGATTGCCCAGGCGGTTGACGTTGAGTTGGAAGTGTTTGTGCATGGGGCGTTGTGCGTGGCGTATTCGGGGCAATGTTTTTCATCGGAGGCGTGGGGCGGGCGGAGCGCGAACCGGGGCTTGTGCGCGCAGGCGTGCAGGATGCCGTACGAGATGCTGGTGGACGGGCAGTTGAAGCCGCTTGGCGATGCGCGGTATCTGCTGTCGCCGAACGATTTATTTGCGCTGAACCAGGTGCCGGAGTTGCTGGAGTTGGGGTTGGCGGCGTTCAAGATTGAGGGGCGCTACAAAGAGGCCGACTACGTGGCGGCGGCGACGAGCGCTTACCGCAAGGCGGTCGACGATGCGTGGGCGGGGCGGGCGTCGACGGTGAGCGAGGAAGAGAAGTTGGATCTGGAGCAGGTGTATTCGCGCGGGATGGGCGCGCATTTTGTGACCGGGACGAATCATCAGGCGGTGGTGACGGGGCGGGCGCCGAGGCACCGGGGCGTGTTGATGGGCGAGGTGGTGAAGACGACGGGGGCGGGCGTGGTGGTGAGGACGCGCGATGCGCATGGGGTTTCGCCGCTCAAGGCCGGAGATGGGGTGGTGTTTGACGCGGCCGATTGGAGGAGTCCGCAGGAGGAGGAAGAGGGCGGGCGGGTGTATGAGGC
>JACZJQ010000171.1 GCA_014860455.1 Bryobacteraceae bacterium
GTTGGAGGGGTTGCAGCCGATCGTCGAGGATATTCTTCGATACCAGTTGTCGTTGATCCAGAGGGGGGATGACGGGGCGCATTCGGTGGCGGAGTTGAGGCAGGCGCCGGAGGGCGGGACGAGGGTGACGCTAGATTGAGAGGCTGACCAAACGAAGTTCCTGGGGGTGGCTGGGAGGCTGACCAAACGAAGTCCACTTCAATTAAGTTATTTATTATCAATTACTTGACTATATCTTCAACATAAGCTAATGCACTGGGTCGAGGTGTGAGGCGGGGTTGTGATAATGTTGGCAAATCGGATGGCCTTATGCGAATTCTCCTCACTCTGACGATGATCATGGCAGCCGCCTGGGCACAGCAGGAGCGGCCGGAATGGGACAACCCGGCGGTGTTTCAGGTTGGCGCGGAGAAGCCGCACGCAACGATGATGGTCTACCCGGCAGCGGCGCTGGCGAAAACGCAGGACCGGGCGCAGTCGCCGTGGTTCCAGACGCTGAACGGGACGTGGAAATTCGCCTGGTCGAAGAACCCGGCGTCGCGGCCGGTGGACTTCTATAAGCCTGACTTCAAAGACGCGGCCTGGAAGCCGATCCCGGTGCCGGCGAACTGGCAGATGGAAGGCTACGACTACCCGATCTACACCAACATCATCTACCCCTGGCCACAAGGCGAAAAAGACCCGCCGGTGGTCCCGAAAGACGACAACCCGGTGGGCTCGTACAGGCGGACGTTCACCGTGCCGCAGAGCTGGGCGGGACGCGAGGTGCTGCTGCACTTTGAGGGCGTGGATTCGGCGTTCTATGTCTGGGTGAATGGCGAACGGGTGGGCTACAGCGAAGACAGCCGGACACCGGCTGAGTTCAACATCACAAAGCACATGAAGACGGGTGAGAACCTGCTGGCAGTGGAAGTCTACCGGTATTCGGATGGGGCGTTTCTCGAAGACCAGGACATGTGGCGGATGTCGGGCATCTTCCGCGAGGTGTTCCTGTGGTCGGTGGCGAAGCAGCATATCCACGATTTCGAGGTGAAGACGGAGTTGGACGATGCCTATCAGGACGCGGTGCTGAGGCTGAAGGCCAAGGTGGCGGAGCCGGGCGGGACGGTGACATTGGAGATGGAAGACGCCGCGGGCAATGCGGTGATCGCGCCGCAGACGATGAAGGCGGCGGCGGAGATCCAGTTTGCCATCCCGGTGAAGGCGCCGAGGAAATGGTCGGCCGAGACGCCGTATCTGTATACGATGCTGCTGACGCTCAAAGACGCACAGGGCAAGGTGGTGGAGGTGATCCCGCAGAGGGTGGGGTTCAGGCGGGTGGAGATCAAGGGCGGCAAGTTTCTCGTCAACGGGCAAGCGGTGAGGATCAAGGGCGTGAACCGGCACGAGACGGATCCGGACCGGGGCAAAGTGCCGGCGCTGGACATGATGCGGAAAGACATCGTGCTGATGAAGCAGTTCAACGTGAACGCGGTGAGGACGTCGCATTATCCCAACGATCCGAGGTGGTATGCGCTTTGCGACGAGTATGGGCTGTATGTGGTGGACGAGGGCAACATCGAGTCGCACCACTACGGAACGGGGCGGAACAATCTGCTGACGAATTCGGCCGATTGGACGGCGATGCATTTGAATCGGGTGGAGCGGATGGTGGAGCGGGACAAGAACCATCCGTCGGTGGTGATCTGGAGCTTCGGCAACGAATCGGGCGAGGGGCTGAACGCCAAGGCGGTGTATGACTACTTCAAAGAGCGGGACGCGTCGCGGCCGGTGCATTACGAAAGCTCGTCGTACCTCTATGGGCCGAACACCGACATCCACACGTTCATGTATCCGACGCCGGAGAACATCGTGGCGAGGAACAAGAAGCAGCCCGAGCAGCCGATCATCATTTGCGAGTACACGCATGCGATGGGCAATTCGAACGGCGGGTTGAAGGAGTATTGGGACCTGTTCTACCAGGACGGCAACATGCAGGGCGCATTCGTCTGGGACTGGGTGGACCAGGGGATGCGGCAGCCGGTGCCGGAGAAGTACCAAGAGACGTCGGGCAGGAAGTCGTTTTTCGCCTACGGCGGATGGTGGGAGAACCCGCGCGGGGTGCGCAACGACAACAACTTCTGCATGAACGGGCTGATCAGTTCAGACCGGGTGCCGCATCCGGGTCTGCATGCGCTGAAGTATGTCTACCGCTATATCCACGCTTCGGCGGTGGATGCGGCGGCGGGCAGGATCAAGATCAAGAACTGGCACGATTTCGTGAACGCGGCCGACGTCGCCACGGGCGAGTGGGAGGTGACGGCGGGCGGGCGGCGGGTGGCCGGCGGAGCGATCGAGGCGCTCGACTTGAAGCCGCGCGAGGAGAAGGAGTTTCTCTTGAGCCTGCCGAAGATGGAAGCGGTGGCCGGGGCTGAGTATTTGTTGACGGTGCGGTTTTACCAGAAGCAAGACACGCTGTGGGCGAAGAAGGGTCACCTGGTGAGTTGGGAGCAGTGGGTGCTGCCGGCAACAGCGAAGCCGGCGATGAATGCCGGGACGGCGCTGGTGAAGATGATTCCAGGTAACGGCGGGGAATGGAATCTCTCAGGCGAGAACTGGGCGATGACGTTCGATATGATTCAGGGCACGATCGGTTCGTATTACTACAAGGGGCGGAAGGTGCTGGACCGGGGTCCGAAGCCGGATTTCTGGCGGGCGATGACGGACAACGATGTCGGGGCGTGGAAGGTGTTCAAGAGCGGGGCGCAGCAGACGCCGGCGGTGGATTGGACGATTTGGAGGGCGGCGAGCGCGCAGTGGCGGATCAAGTTGATCAAGCAGGAGCGGTTGAGTCCGTCGGCGGTGAAGATCACGGTGACGGGCGAACTGGCCGGGGTGGGCGCGACGGCGGAGGTTGTGTACACGGTTTACGGCTCGGGCGATGTGATTGTGGACACGGCGTATGCGCCGGGCGAAAAGAAAGTGTCGTGGATGCCGAGGTTCGGGACGGAGCTGATTGTGGCGCCGGGGTTTGACAGGTTGCGGTGGTACGGGCGGGGTCCGGTGGAGACGTACATTGACCGGAACTTCGAGTTGATCGGCGAGTACGGGACGACGGTGGCGGCGGATTGGGTGGATTATTCGCGGCCGCAGGAGAACGGCAACAAGGTGGACGTGCGGTGGGTGGCGCTGACCGATGGCGCGGGTACGGGATTGCTGGCGGTGGGCGAGGAGCCGTTGAGCGTGGCGGCGCGGCATTACTCGAAAGATCAGATGGAGCAGGCGCTGTATTCGTTTGAACTCACGCCGAAGCCGCAGGTGTACCTGAACCTGGACATGCGGCAGATGGGCGTGGGGGGGATTGACAGTTGGAGCCCGAATGCGTTGCCGATGCAGAACTACCGGGTTCCGTCGGACAAGGCGTATAAGTTCCGCTACCGGTTGACTCCAGTGGAGGGCGACTTCGCGGCGAAGACGAGGGAGAGGTTCTGAGGCGGCTGAACCCGGGAGTTCGCTTGGTTGCGGCGGCTTTGGCCTGCTGCCTGTGGGCGGCGGGGCAGACGGAGGCGCCCGCAGGCGCGGCTTTGATTGGTGGCAAAGGCCCGGTGGTTGTGGCGTGGGGCGATGGGGTGAGTG
>JACZJQ010000172.1 GCA_014860455.1 Bryobacteraceae bacterium
CTCTACATGGTTATCGAAGTTTCGACTGTACAGCATTAGGGTGATTGGGGTCAACCGGGGACAGGGGATGTGGCGGCTGGAAACAGGAGTAGGGTTTCAGGTTTGGGCAGGGTAGGGGATTGGATGGTCAGAGGATGACCAGTGTTATCAATCGATTACAGTATCGCTGCGAACAGGCTTAAAGCGTCGCCGGCGCTGGTGGGAGACGTGGGCTCAGTTCATTAATTAATGGAAGTTAACCGACTAATATCAGATGTGCGAGTGGTGTTTGGCGCGGGGAGGTGGAGGCTCACCGTCGCACAAGTGTTCATTTGGGCACCGGGAGTTGTTCTCCGTGGGCGGGGCGGACGCCGGAGTCGAGCCATTTGACGAGGTCGGCGAAGGCGGCGCTGATCTCCGGGGCGCTCATGGTGCAATGGCCGTCGCGGGCGACGAAGCGCTGGACGAAGAGGCCGGATTTGCCGTTCAACTGGACCAGATCGCGGTAGGCGTTGGGCGAGGAGGCGGGGACGATGGGGTCGTAGGTGGTATGGACGGCGAGCATGGGGCGCTCGATGCGGCCGGTGGTGGTGACGAAGGTGCGCATGTAGTCCATGGCTTTGGGGTTGGCGGCGTGGCGCTCAACGCCGCGGTTGACGGATTGATCGTCGGGTCCGCCGGAGTAGACAGTGTCGCGGTTGTCGAAGGGGTTTGCGCCGGTGCGGCGGACGAGTTCGGCCTGGATGGAGGCCATGAAGGAGATGAGGCCGGGGATTTCGGCGACCTTTTTGAGGCCGAGCCACTGGCGGAGGGCTTCGGCTTTATCCGGGGCGGCGGTGATGGCGGCGGTGAGGGACTTACCGAGGGGTGCGCCGAAGCCGGAGGGCGGGGCGGGGTTAGAGGCGGGTCCGAGGATGTCGGGGAAGAAGTAGTTGAACAGGACGAGCGCGTCGAATTCGCGATTGGAGGCGAACGACAGGCTGGGGGAGAGCGCGCCGCAAAGGGGCAGGCCGGCGTCATAGGAAGCGGGAAAGCGTTCGACCAGGGCGACGGTGAGCAGTCCGCCCATGGAGTGGCCCATGACGATGGTGCGGGAGGGTTTGCCGTGCTTGTTGATGAAGTATTCGCGGAGGGCTTCGGTTTCGCGCAGGGCCTGTTCGACGGCCCAGCCGCCGGTGGAGTAGCCGGATTGGACGATGGCGTAGCCGGAGTCGTGGAATTGGGCCAGGATGGGGTTGAGCGGCGATTCCTTGAAGGCGCCGGGCGCGCTGGAGTAGCCGTGGCAGTAGACGATGAGGCGGCCGTTGTAATTGTCGGGCTTGTCGATGCGGAAGGCGGCGCCGTTCATGGCACCGATTTCGGTGGCGGCGGTGGCGGCGAAGGCGAGGAGGAACAGGGCGGCAAGCGTGCGGAGCATTTATGCAATTTAACATGCCTTTGGATATACCGCCAGCAGGAGTATGATTATCTTATGCGAGTCAAGACATCGATCACACTACCGCAGGAGTTGCTGGCGCGCCTCGACCACGTGGACACGAACAGGTCGGCGTTGCTTGAACGGGCGGCGAACGCCTACCTGGCGGCGATCGAGCGGGAAAACCGGGACCGGAAGGACCGGGAGATCATCGACCGGAATGCGGAAAGGTTGAACAAGGAAGCTCTGGACACGCTCAGTTATCAGGATCTGACATGAGACGCGGTGAGTTGTATCTGGTCCAGAAGCCGGGATCGCAGGATCCGCGCAAGCAGCGTGTGTTTACGGTGGTGAGCCGCCAGACGGTGGTCGATTCGCGGTTCTCGACCGTGATCTGCGCGCCGGTGTATTCGCAGCATGACGGGTTGAGTACACAGGTGGCGGTGGGGATCGAAGATGGGCTGAAGAAGGCGTCGAGCATTCATTGTGATGAACTGGTGAGCCTGCCGAAGTCGATGTTGACTCATTACGTCGGGTCACTGAAGCCTGCGTCGATCCGGCAACTCAACCGGGCACTGACGGTGGCTCTCAGTCTGGAAGTTGATGTATGATTTGAGCCAACAGGATCGGAATATCGGTAGCCGGGAGGCGAAGATGGAATCGATTGTGACGCGCAGGCAGTTGATGACGGCGGCTGGCGTGGCCGCGGCGGCTCCTCTTACGGCGGCGGAGGCTCCGTTGCCGACGGTGCAATTTGGCCGGCACAAGATCAGCCGGTTGGTGATTGGGACCAACCCGCTGATGGGTTATTCGCATTTCAACCAGATCCTGGACCGGACCATGCGCGAGTGGATGACGCATGAGCGGCGCGTGGAGACAATCCTGCGCGCCGAGGCCGCCGGCATCACGACCTGGCAGTTGCACTACCACCTGGACACGATGGCGATTGTCGACGAGATCCAGAAGCGCGGCAGCAAAATGCAGATGTTCCTGCTGAGCGATTTCGAGCTGCACAAAGACTTCACGATGATCCCGGCCGTCGCGCGCAAGGGCTTCCTGGGCATGGCGCATCACGGCAACCGCACCGACGATGCGTTCCGCGAGAAGAAGATGGAGCGGGTGAAAGAATTTGTGATGCGGGTGAAAGACGCCGGGCTGATGGCGGGCGTGTCGATGCACAACCCTGAGGTGATGGACTATATCGAAGACTCGGCGTGGCCGGTTGACTACTACATGACGTGCTTCTACCGGGTGAGCCGGACGCGGGAAGAGGCCCGCGCACTGATGAACGGCGAAGCGCCGCTGGGCGAGACGTTTCTGGAAAAAGACCCGGACCGGATGTCGCAGCGGATCAAGCAGACCAAGCGGCCCTGCTTTGGATTCAAGATCCTGGCCGCCGGGCGGGCGGGATTTGCCAAAGAGCAGATCGAGAAGGCGTTCCAGGGTGCGTTTCAGCGGATCAAGCCGAACGACGCGGTGATTGTGGGGATGTTCCCGAAGTTCAAGAATGAGATGGCCGAGAACGCGTCGATCGTCAGGAGCCTGCTGGCGGGCTGAAGCGGGGTGCGCTAATCGGTGTGGAAGACCTCTTCCATGTTGGCCCACCATTCGCCGGGAGTGCGGGTTTCAAGGGGCACTTGCATGGGTTGCATGACGGCCCACCACTCCTGCGTTTTGGGGTCAGCGGCCATGCGGGCCATGTCGGCGGCGAAGTCCGAGCCGTGGTACTCGAAGTAGCCGAAAAGGGTGGTGTCCTTAAGGAAGATGGAGTAGTTGCGGATATTGCAATCGGCGATCATCTTCAGGACTTCGGGCCAGACCTGGGCGTGGTAGGCCTTGTAGACACTGAGGCAATCGGGGCGGATCTGGATGACTGAGCCGTAGCGTTTCATGGACGGGGGTCCTTTTTCCCCTGGACAGGCTATTTGAACGACCAGATTGACGTCCAGCCTTGCCAGCGGACGCCAGGGAGACGGAGCAGTCCGCGATCGGCGAATTCGATGGCGCGGAAGACGGGCGAGAAGCCGGGCACTTTGAGCAGCGGCGCGGCGAAGACGGTGAGCATGGCGAAGGGTTCGACGTCGACCTGGTCGAAGTAGCGGCGTGCGGTGGCGAGGTCGCGGCGAAGCAGGGGGTGTTCGTCGACGGTGCGCATGGAGGGGGTGAGGCGGCGGAAGAGATTGACTGCGGGGTTGTGGCCGAGGGGTTCGAGGAACAGCGCGCTGCCGCCGGGTTTCAGCAATCGGCGGATGGTGGAAAACGACCGGTCGAGGTCGAGGTGGTGAAGGATGGCGCGGCCGCAGATGAGGTCGAAGGAAGCGGGCGGCAGATCGGGGTTTTCGCAATCCATGCGGTGGAATTCGGTGTTGGTGGCGCCGAGTTCGACGGCACGCGCCCGGGCGCGATCGACGGCCGTGTCGGAGATGTCGATGCCGACGACGCGGGCTGCGAGGCGTGCGTACTGGAACGAGTATGTGCCGGGACCGCAGCCGTATTCGAGGACGCGCGCGCCGCGGGCGAGCTGGCTCGCCGTTTCGACAAAGATCCGGTTGGGGGTGGCGGCGGCGCCATAGGCGATGTCTGCGGCTTTGCGTCCGGTGCTGGCGAACTCTCTGTTATGGAAATCGCGTTCGCGCTGCTTGCGCGCCTTATCGGGGTCCTCCGGCAGGTGCGCCGAGGTGGGGTTGTTGGGATCCATCGCTCTCGAATACGGGCGTGTCCGGCTAGGACTGCGAGTCGCCCGACGGGCCGTAGATTCCGGGGACCTTGCCGCCCATGGGCCGGAGGTAAGCCGAAAGCTGTCCGCGGTGGTGGACCGAGTGGCGCAGCATGAGCGAGATGTAGGCCGCGGCGGGGGCCTGCATCATTCCGAAGAAGTCGAGGGTTTTTGCTTTGGCCTCGCCGGTCATTGATTTGGCCTGTTCGATGACGCCGGGGAGGTTGGAGTCGTACCAGGCTATGACGTCGTCGGCGGTCTTGATGTTTTCGGGACGGTTGGATTCGCCTGCCTTGAACTCGCCGGCGATGACCGAGGAGAGGAACCACCAGTCGGCCGAAGCGATGTGCCAGGCGAGGTCGATGGCATTCATCGAACGGGAGTCGGGAGAGTAGGATTCCTTGCCCGCGGGAATTGCCGCGATGACGGCGCGGGTCGTGGCCATCTCGCGCTCGTAATCGGCCAGCGTGTATCCGGCGATCAGCTTGGCTTCGTCATGGCTCAAATGCATGGTCAGGCTCCCTCCTCAGGTCCGTTCTATAGTATGTTCATTTTTGCACGGCTGCCGCCACGCCCGGTTTTGACCGGATCAAAAGGTCGCTTTTGTTGGAGTAGTGTAACCGCGGCGCAGGCGTGCCGTCTAAAGACCGGGAGGTGCGCACTCATGGCGTTTCGGAGGTTGAAAACGGCCGGTCTGGCGTTGGTGGCGGTCTGCGTGGCGCTGCCTGCAGAGGGTTTCCAGGCGCAGTATCCCGGCCAGTATCCGCCTGGCCAATATCCGCCGGGGCAATACCCCCCAAGCCAGTATCCACCCGGGCAGTATCCGCCGGATCCGTACCCTTCGACCTATCCCGGCGGCCGGTTGCCGGGCGGCATCAACATTCCACCAATCAATCTGCCGAAACGCAAGCCGAAGTCAGAAGAAGACAAGAAGAAGGACGAGAAGAGCAAAGCGCCTGAATTTGCCGCGCTGGATGGGCGGATGCGGCGGTTGGGCGAGAAAGACATGGTGGTGGAGAGCCGGGCCGGGAAGATGCTGCGGTTCCGGTTGCTGGCGAAGACGAGGTTTGAGAATCCGAAGGGCGAGCCGGTGAGGGATTCGCTGGTGAGACCGGGTGACAGGGTTGAGGTGCGGGCGAATCCGGATGACCTGGAGACGGCCATCGCGGTGGTGCATCTGGGGGCAGGGTCGGAGGCCGAGCGGGCCGCTGGGGCGCAGCCTGTGGAACAGGGCGCGATCCGGACACCGGAGGAGGCTGACTTTGGCGGGGTGAGCACAACTCGTTCGGAAGAGGCGGAGGGCGGGGCGGCGCCGAGGGAGTCGTCGATGGCCGAGGCGGATGCGGAGATTCTCCAGGATGCACGACACGCGGCATCGATGTTCGCCAACGGACTACCGGATTTCCTGGTGGACCAGGTGACGGTGCGGGCCAACGGCCACACTCCGTCGGGCCCGTGGATTCCGGCCGATACGGTGCAGGCCGAAGTGGCCTATACGGGCGGCGAGGAGCAGTACCGGAATCTGAGGATCAACGGGCGTCCTGCGGATCGTCCGGTGGACAAGACCGGGGCATGGTCAACGGGCGAATTCGTCACAACGGTGTTGGACGTTCTGTCGCCGAACACCGATGCTTCGTTCAAGAGGCGGGGCGACGAGCGGATGCTGGGGCGGACGGCGCTGATTTACGATTTTGCGGTCAGCCAGGCGAACAGCCACTGGCGGATTGTGCTTCAGGATGGCCGCGAGTGCATGGCCGCCTATGACGGACGCTTGTGGGTGGATAAGGCGTCGAGCCGGGTGCTGAAGGTGGAGCAGCGGGCGAGGCAACTGCCGACCTATTGCGGGGCGGCGAGCGCAGAGAGCGTGATCGAGTACGGGTTTGTAAGGATCACGGGGCAGGAATACCTGATGCCGGTGAGCAGCCTGGCGACAGCGTGCATGCAGGTGGGCGGCTGTTTCCGGAACGAACTGCGGTTTGAGAATTATCGCAAGTTCGCAGCCGAGTCGAAGATCACGTTCGAATAGCCGCTGAGCCGCCACATAAAAGCGATAAATTAGGGAAACGATGCCCAGAAAGAAAGCGGCTGGTGCGGCCGGAGGATCCGGCGGCGGGGGACAAGCGAGAGGGTCGATCGGCAGACAGATGCTGCGGTCGCTGGTGACCGGGCGGCTGCTGGAACGGTTGCAGTCGGGCGAGGCGGGTCCGTTTGACGTGATTGTCGCCTTGAATGAGAACTTCCCAGGGGGAACCACCGCGGCCGGCGACGCACTGAGGCGACGGCTTGTGAGCAAAGCTGGGGTGAACGACGCGTCGGTCCGCACACTGTCGTCAAACGTGATCTGCGCATTGGATGCGGGCCAGATCGTTGAACTCAGCCGGTGGCACTACGGATTGTCGGCAAAGGGCGGGTCATCGCCCGTGTACCGGATCTGGGAGGACGGCGTCGTGGAGGCGCTGCTGACACGTTCGGCGGCGACGGTGAAGGCCGATGCCGCGCACAGGGCGTTTTCTGCGTTGGGCGAAGGCGTGGTTTGGGCGGTGGTGGACTCGGGCATCGATGGGAAGCATCCGCATTTCGCCGCCGATGTCGCTGGCGTTGGGCGGATCAGGTCAGTGGAACTGCCCGCGCCGTTGGAGCATGTTGACTATACGGGGTCAGCGGGCGGGGCTCTAAGCGATGAGACGGGGCACGGGACGCATGTCGCCGGGATCATTGCGGGAGGGTGGCAAGCCGAAAAGGGCAAGTCAAGGCAAGTGGCCGGGGTGATGACGCTGCATGAGGGAGAGGCCGAGCCGCAGATCAGCCTGGCCGAGGTGGAGCGGATCAGCGGGATTGCGCCTCTGGCGAAACTGGTGAGCCTAAAGGTGGTCGCAGGTGCGGCGGGACGGATCAGTTCGGTGTTGGCGGCGCTGGACCAAATTCAACGCTGGAACGAGTTTGGACGCAACGTGCGGGTGCACGGGGTGAATCTGAGCGTCGGGTATCCGTTCAATCCGGAGTGGTTCGGATGCGGGCATAGTCCGGTGTGCGTGGAGGTGAACCGGCTGGTAAAGAGCGGGGTGGTGGTTGTCGCCGCGTCGGGCAACAGCGGGTATACGACCTGGGTGGATATGAATGACCGGGTGGAGGCTGGTTTTTCGAGCCGCAGCATCACCGATCCAGGCAATGCCGAGTTGGCGATCACGGTGGGGTCGACACACCGCGACATGCCGCACACCTACGGCGTGTCGTACTTTTCATCTCGCGGGCCGACGGGCGACGGGCGGCTGAAGCCGGACCTGATCGCTCCGGGCGAACGGATCCTATCGTGCTCGGCCGGGGCCGAGAAGGCACGCTACGGCAGCGGGGTGCTGTATTCGGAACAGAGCGGGACAAGCGCTGCGGCGCCGCATGTATCGGGGGCTATTGCGGCGTTTTTGTCGGTGCGGCGGGAGTTCATCGGGCAGCCTGAGAAGGTGAAGCAAATATTCACCGGGTCGGCGATGGATATCCAGCGCGACCCGTATTCGCAAGGGTGCGGGTTGCTGGATTTGAACAAGGCTTTGCAGTCGGTCTAGTGCCTGACCGCCTACACGGCGGCGGGCGCCGGAGCGGGGCGCGTTTTCTTCCAGAGTTCGATATAGGGCTGGAGGTCTTCCATCATTTCGAGCCAGTGGGCGGGGTCGAGCGACTGTGCGCCGTCCGATACCGCGCGTGCCGGGTTGGGATGGATTTCGACGATCATGGCGTCGGCTCCGATGGCGACGCCGGCGCGGGCCAGCGGCGGGACGAGGCTGCGCTTGCCGGTGGCGTGGGAGGGGTCCAGCACCAGCGGCAGGTGGGTGAGTTCGCGAAGGGCGGCGATGGCGGCGATGTCGCAGGTGTTGCGGGTGGCGGTTTCGAAGGTGCGGATGCCGCGTTCGCAGAGCATGACGTCCTTGTTGCCGTGGGCGACGATGTATTCCGCAGACATGAGCAGTTCCTTGATGGTGGAACTCAAGCCGCGTTTGAGCAGGACGGGCTTGCCGCAGCGACCCAGAGCCTTGAGCAGGGCGAAGTTCTGCATGTTGCGGGCGCCCACCTGCATCATGTCGGCGTAGGCGGCGACCAGTTCGACATCGGTGTCCGACATGACCTCGGTAACAATGGCGAGGCCGGTTTCAGTGCGGGCCTGGGCAAGAAGCTTGAGGCCGGCTTCCTCCATGCCCTGGAAGTCGTAGGGCGAGGTGCGAGGTTTGAACGCGCCGCCACGGAGGATTTTGGCGCCTCCCTTGGCCGCCAGATGGGCGGTCTCCATGATCTGCCCTTCGCTTTCGACCGAGCAGGGCCCGGCCATCATGACGAACTCTGAGCCGCCGATTTCAACGTCGCGCCCGACCTTGATGACGGTTTGGGCGGGCTTGAATTCCTTGGAGACAAATTTGTAGGGGGCCGATATGGGCACCGCCTTTTCAACGCAGTCCATTGCCGCCAGGGCGTCGAGGCAACTGGATGTGTCGCCGACGCCGATGGCCCCGATGACGACGCGCTCTTCGCCCTCGATAGTGTGGATTTTGTAGCCGAAGTCGCGGATTCGGCTGATGACGGAGTCGATCTCGTCGGCGGAGGCGTGACGGCGGATGGAGATGATCATACGTAAGACAGGATAGCAGATTCAGGCCACTCAGCGCAAGTGAGCATTTCTGTTAAGTGTATTAAATACATATGATTAAAGCACCACTTGAAGATGGTGTATGTCGTGTGAGGTTGGTGGCCGATGGCGGGTGCGCTAAGCTGGATAGCCATGTGGCGAGGGATTATCAGCATGGCACTCATGACGTTTTCAGCCCTTGCGGCGGGCCAGCGGGCGGTGGTGGTCGAGCCGGTGGCGAACATGTATTCGAAGGCGTCGGGCGAAGTGGATGTGGTCTCGCAGGCGATGCTGGGGACAGCGGTAGGGGTGGTGGAGATTCAAGGCGACTGGGCGCGGATCCAGACTCCGGATGAGTATCGCGGATGGGTGCGGCTGGGGCAATTGCGGCCGCTGGGCGAGGGCGAAAGCTATGCGGAGCAGGGCAGGGTGGCAACGGCTGTCAGCCTGAGGACGCATGTGTACCCTGCGCCGTCGGTGACGCGGCGGGCGCCGGTGATGACCATTGCGTTCGAGACGCGGCTGGAGGTTGTTGAGGAGAGGCCGGAGGAAAACGGGCGCTGGATCGGCGTGAGGTTGCCGGACGGTCGGCAAGGGTGGGTGCAGCGGGGCGATGTGGTGTTTGATATGAAGACGATGGACGTCGAGGGGTTGGTGGAGTTGGCGAGGCGGTTTCTGGGGCTGCCGTATACGTGGGGCGGGACCACTTCGTTTGGATTCGATTGTTCAGGGTTCACGCAGATGCTGTGCAGGCGGGGCGGCGTCACGATTCCGCGGGATGCCCAGCCGCAGGCGCATTGGGAGGGGATGGCGAAGGTGGACAAGGCGGAGTTGAGGGCCGGAGATCTGCTGTATTTCGGGTCGTCGATGGACAAGATCACACATACAGGTTTTTATCTGGGCAACGGGGAGTTCATCCATTCGACGACAAGCCAGACGCCGGTCCTACAGGTAAGCCGGCTGGCCGACGTGCACTGGACGCGGCTGTTTGTCTGTGCGCGGAGATGGAAGAGGTAGGTGAGGCGATGAATCGAAGGCAGTTGCTGATGGGCGCGGCGATGGCGCCGGCGGCGGCGCGACAGGTGGAGACGGTGCGGCGCAAGTGGACGGGGACGGTTGAACGGCTGAATTTGCGGCACACATGGACGACCGTGATGTCTTCGAGCCAGTTCCGCGAGACGCTCTATCTGCGATTCGAGCAGGACGGAATCACCGGCCGCGGCGAAGGCGCCGGGATTGTCCGCTACGGCGAGACGGCGCAGAAGGGTCTGGACCTGCTGCATGCCAATGGCGGGTGGATCGCGGAGCGCGACCCGTGGCAGTATGTGCGCGTGATGCAGGATGTCTTCACGAAGATCGAGGGCAACTACGCGTTCAAGGCGGCCGTGGATATCGCGCTGCTGGACTGGGTGTCGCAACGCGCCAGCGTTCCGCTGTGGAAGTTCTTTGGGCTGGACCGGGCCGACGCGGCCAAGTCGACGTTTTCGATCGGGATCGATAAGGCCGAGGTGATCAGGCAGAAGGTGAAAGAGGCCGAGCCGTATCCGATTCTGAAGATCAAGGTGGGGCTGGACAACGACGAGGAAGTGATCGCGGCCGTGCGCAGCGTGACGAAAAAGCCGTTGCGGGTGGACGCCAACGAAGGGTTCAAGACGAAGGAACAGGCCGTTGAGAAGATCAACTGGCTGGAGAGCCAGGGCGCGATTTCGATCGAGCAGCCGATGAAGGCGGACAACCTGGAGGATATGAACTGGATCCGCAAACGGGTTCATATTCCGGTGATCGCCGATGAGGCGTGCCTGCACCCGGCCGATATTCCGCGCCTGGCACCGCATTTCGACGGAGTGAACGTGAAGGTGGACAAGTGCGGTGGGCTGCTGGAAGCCCGGCGGATGATCGAGATGGCGCGGGCGTTGAAACTGGAGACCATGATCGGGTGCATGATTTCGTCGTCGGTGGCCATCACGGCGGCGGCGCAGTTGTCGCCGCTGGTGGATCACGCGGATCTTGACGGAAATTTACTCATTGCGAATGATCGTTACGAAGGCGTGCAGATTGTGGATGGCAAGATGGTCTTGTCTGAGCGGCCGGGGCTGGGGTTGGTGGAGCGGAAGGGCTGAACGGGCGTTCCGAATCGGGACGAGTGGGCATTTTGGTACGTCGAGGGCGGTGGTTCTATCCCGAGCTGGAACAGGGTGATTTCGCCTGGGACGTGTTTTCAATGAGTTAGGTTTGGTGCTGCGCTTGCCATAACAGTTGCGTGCGACTTCCACAGGGCAGGTTCGAAGCTGTAGGCGTTCCCCACAACGTCAATCCCACCTCTCTCTCCCTCTCACGCCCTGTATTCCTCTCTTCTCCTGCACCGCCACAGCTTCGAGCCGAACATCTAGCGCAACAAAAAAAACCTAAAGGCCACTCAGATACATGCCGATGAATGAACAGCATATGCCACAAGAACGCATTGAACTCGGCGAGATCCTGCGTTTCCAGGAGAGCCTACTCCGTTTGGTGACTGTCAACCGATCGACTCAAGAGGAGCCGGCATCACGGAGACCCGTGGCGGCGGAAAAGATCGCGGAGATGGCCAGGAAGGTCTCCCAGGCATCATAGGTCCTTTAGCTGGCCGGGAATCAGTTTTGCCCCGGCCGGCTGGACCCTACCTCACTCTATGAACGCCGGCAGGAACCGACTTGGCTCCCGCCGGCGTACTTGTCTTCTGTGAAGAGATTCAGGCGGTGACGATGCCAAAGGGCGGGCGGCTGCGCCACTTGCCTCGGGTGAAGTCAGGAAAGTCCACGCTCTTGCTGCGGCTGGCGATGGAGCGTTCGCTGAGTTCGGTGACGGCGCTGAGGGCGGCGGCGTCGTAGACGTCCATGTCGGGGGCTTCGCCTTTGATGAGGCACTGCATGAGGCGGTAGTTCATGACGAAATCCATGCCGCCGTGGCCGGCGCCTTTGGCGCGTTCCTGGAGTTCTTTCCAGAGCGGGTGTTCGAACTCGGCGGCATAGCCGGTCATGAGATCGACCCACTGGTCGTTCTTGTCGCGGCCTTCGATGTAGATCTGGGGCGTGGGGTACTTTTCGAGCACGCCCTTGGTGCCCTGCAGCAGGATCTTGCGGCTATAGGGGCGCGGCAGGTTGGTGTCGTGGACGACGAGGATAGTCTGGCCGGCGCGGGTGCGGATGAGCGAGCTGACGACGTCGCCGAGCTTGACGTCAAGCTTGGCTTGCGGGCTGTCGGCGCCGAATTTGGCGCGGGCGTATTCGCGCAATCCTTCGGACTTCGATGCCATCGAGACCATGTGGTCGAACAGGTTGCCGCGGTTGACGCCGAGGGTTTGGGCGACGGGTCCGAGTCCGTGGGTGGGGTAGAGGTCGGCGTTGCGCTTGATCGCGTGATCCAGCCGCCAGAGGCCTTCACCGCGGCTGGAGAACTTGGTGCCGCGCAGGTCGTGCAGGTAGCCGCACTCGGCGTGTACGAGTTCGCCGAACAGGTTTTTACGGGCCATGTTGAGAGCCATCAACTCGACGCGGTCGTAGTTGCAGTTCTCGATCATGATGCAGTATTTGCCGGTGGCTTCAGACGTTTCGACGAGTTGCCAGCACTCTTCGAGCGTGGTGGCCGCCGGGACTTCGACGATGGCGTGCTTGCCGTTCTTCATCGCCTCGACGCACATGGGGACATGGAGCTCCCAGGGCGTGGCCACATAGATGGCGTCGAGGTTGGGGTTGGCGCAGAGGCGCTTGTAGTCGACCGGGCCTTTTGAATAGCCTTCGGGACGGGCCTGGCCGGCCTTCTGTGCCCAGTTCTGGATGGCCTCGACGCGCGTGGGGTTGATGTCGCAGACCGCGTTGAGTTTGACTTGCGGAATGCGGAGGACATCGCGGACGTGGCCGGAGCCGCGGCCGCCAACGCCGATGAAGCCGAGCCGGACGGTTTCGAGCGGCTTGGCCTGCATGGCCGACGCGGCCTGGCCGGAGCCTGCCATCAAAGCCGACATCGCGGCGGCGCGTTCAAGAAACTGGCGACGATCGAAACCCTGTTTCATCCCTTGCACTCCTTGTCAGAAAAAAAGAAGCGCCGCATCCAAGGGCGGCGGTCGAATCAGGCTTAGTCTATCCGGCATGGGAAGCTCCGGTCAAACCGTGGCTGCGCCAGCGATGCAGGATACACTCGATTGCATGCGGATTCTCTTTCTGATTGCATTGTCGGCCGCGGCGGCGGCACAAACGGCGGCAGCACAAACGCCCGAAAAGCAGGTGGTGGAGGCGGTGCAGAAGGTGTTTGACGCCATGGCGGCGAAGGACGCTGTGGCGCTAGAGGCGGCGTTTATGCCGGGTGGGGTGCTGGCGGCGGTGAGGGAGGATGGGCGGGTGG
>JACZJQ010000173.1 GCA_014860455.1 Bryobacteraceae bacterium
GGGTAGAGGGTAGTGGTGCGGGGTAGTGAGACTGGCGACGTCTCCCACCGCCGACGAGACCAAGTGGAGCTTAGTCCAGGGGAGCGGAGGATGGGATACCCTCGGAGTTCGCCATGTCCGAGGAACAGAGCAAGTCGAAAAGCATGTCGAGCAAGGCGAGCGGCACCGGCACGGGCACGGTGCTGGGCGTGCTGGACGCTGAACTGCAGGCGCTGGTGCGAGACCTGGACCTTGGGGGCGTGATGGTGCCGCCCGACCACGTGGGTGCCACCATAGAACGGCTCCTGGCGTTGGCCGGTTCCAGCATCAGCCCCGACACCTCCTGGCAGTCCAAATGGCTGTGGGCGCTGAGGAAGCCGACCAGGGCCAATGCCACCGGTGAACGGGGATTGGCCATCCGGCTGTGCCATGCCCGGCCGGAACTGTTCTATGAGGTCCCGGCGGCGGCGGGGGTCTTCGATACTGGTGGCAAGGCCAACAAGAGGGCCAATGTGGACCTGGCGGTTGAGGTCGTGCCGGGAGAGCATTACATCCTTGTCGAGCTGAAAGAGAAATCGGACAACCCGGCGTTTGCTGCCGCAGAGATCCTGAGGAACTTCGTCTTGTACCTGGTTGCGAGGCGGCACGGCCCGCTGGAGTTGATTGAGAGGCGCCCGGTGCTCCAGGCCAGAAGGATCGACATCCAGGTGTGGGCGCCGGTGGAGTATTACGAGGGGCGGGACTGGACGGGGCTGGAGACGACACTGGCGGAGGGATTGAGCCAGTGGGCGGTGGAGACACGGGAGAGTGGAAGAGATGGGGGCATCGAGGTCAGCTTCAGCTTCAGAGTGGTGGGTCAGGATGGAAAGGTCCAGCCAGTAGCCGGTGCACGGGAGCCCATGCAATAGGGCTGTTTGGGGACTGAACCCAGGGTGAAAGTGGCAGCTCGGATGCCGGGAGCGAGAGCGCATACGGAAATATCAGTAGAGACACCAGACGAGATCGCCTGGGTGGCTTTTGGCGAGGCTCTGACCACCATGGGTACCCTGAGGCCCCGTTCGGAGGCAGAACCCTCGTCAGCGCCGCGCCAAAAGCCATTGGCTGGTTGTCGTAGGTTAACCCGACTTCCGCAATTGTGAGTGGCTGGAGAATTTTTTGAGGCCTTTTGGACCGGGCAAGAGCGTTCCTACAAACGGCCGGTCTTTTGTTTTCAGTTCCGGCTCTTTGACGCGCCTCGGCGGACGCTTGCGGAAGCCGATGCAGTGACGACCTACCCTCTTGCGGAAGCGTTGCAGATCCGTAGGATGAGGCTGTGTATCTACGGCGCTGCTATCGAAGCAAAGATGGCAAGCGCCATGCGTATTGGGCGTTGGTGCAGAGCTACCGGACGGCGCGCGGGCCGCGGCAACGAGTGGTGGCGTGGCTGGGCGTGATGGATGAGCGGGGAAGGCTGGGAGTCCGGCGCAGCGTGCAGCAGCAGCGCCAGCACCAGGTTGAATTGTTCGAGGACCAAGAGCCTGACTGGGTGGAAGTGGATCTGAAGCGGGTGCGGGTGGAGCGCAGCCGCAAGTTTGGCGGCGTGTGGCTGGGCCGGGAGTTGATGCGGCAGTTGGGGCTGGACGAGTTCTTCGCTCGGACTCTGCCGCAAGGCCGCGAGCAAGTGCCGTGGGCGGTGATGGCCGAGGAGCTGGTGCTGGGCCGGCTGTGCGAGCCGTCGAGCGAGTTGCATCTGGCTGAGCGGTTCTACGAGGCCAGCGCACTGGACGATCTGCTGGGGGTGCCGGCGGAGAAGGTCAACGACGACCGGCTATACCGGGCTTTGGATGCGCTGCTGCCGCACAAGCAGGCGTTGGAGAAGCATCTGAAGGAGAAGCTTGGCGAGTTGTTTGAGCTCGACTACGACCTGCTGCTGTACGACGTCACCAGCACGTACTTCGAGGGCGAGGCGGCGAACAATCCCCTGGCCGTCCGCGGCTATTCGCGCGATCACAGGCCGGACTGCCAGCAGGTCAACATCGCGCTGGTGGTGAGCCGGTGCGGGATGCCGCTGGGCTACGAGGTCTTTGCGGATAGCCGCAACGATGCGACCACGGTGGAGCAGATGGTCGAGCACATCGAAGGACTTTACGGCAAGGCCAACCGGATCTGGGTGATGGACCGCGGCATGGTGAGCGAGGACAACGTCGAGTATCTGCTCGAGGGCGGGCGGCGCTACATCATCGGCACGGCGAAGAACTCGCTGAAGAAGTTCGAGCGGGAATTGATGTCTGAGGACTGGAAGCAGGTGCATGAGGGACTTGAAGTGCGGCTGGTGCCAGCGCCGGGCGGCAAGGAGGTATTCATTTTGTGCCGTAGCGCCCAGCGGCAGGCCAAGGAGCAGGCCATGCACGAGCGCTTCGAGAAGCGGATCGAAGACGGCTTGCGCAAGATCGCCGAAAGCTGCCCGACGAAGCGGCAGCAACCGGGAGTGATCGAACGCCGGGTGGGGCGGTTGCTGGGCCAGAACACGCGTGCCGCGGCTCTGTTTGCCGTGCGGGTGGAGACAGATGCGGTTGGCTCAGCTCAACTCCGGTGGACGCACTTGGAAGCCTGGCGCGAGTGGGCGCGGCTGAGCGAGGGCTGTTACGTGCTGCGCAACAATGTCACCGACTGGGCGCCGGAAGAACTCTGGCGCGCCTACATTCAGCTGACCGAAGCCGAAGCAGCGTTCCGGATTCAGAAGTCGGATCTCGAACTCAGGCTGGTGTGGCACCAACGGCGGGACCGGGTGGAGGCGCACATTCTGGTGTGCTTCCTGGCCTACGTGCTGTGGAAGGCGCTGGCGGCGCGATGCCGACAGGCCGGGCTGGGCGATGAACCGAGACAGGTCTTCCAGGCGCTGGCTGAGATCTCGATGGTCGATGTGGTGCTGGCAGCGCGGAACGGGATTGAGATCCGCAAATGATGTGTCAGCCAGCCGACCGAGCACCAGGCGATCCTGCTGCAGAGGCTCGGCTTGCATATGCCCGCCAATCACGGGAAAACGGAAATGTAGTGGAAACTCGCCTGCCTCGGCGTTGCAGGCAAAGACGTTACCCGTCAAACTGCGGAAGTTGGGCTAAGTGCGGTGGCGAGCGAAGCGTAATCAGAAGAGTCCGTGGATCAGTCCCGGCTCAGGCAGGCAGCGTTGTCTCCCAATTCCCGCGGTGCAGTCCGCGGTTGGAGGTCGAAGCGCGCATCGACCGGCACTCCCTCTTCCTTTCTCCCAGAGGACCGCACGGCCATCCGTGCAGGTTTCAACTGCTGCAGGAACATGAAGCGTGAGTGCCGGGTCGATGGCACAGCTACCCATCGGCCACCGAACAGAGTTGACGCTGGTCCTCGGCGGGCTGCATCGCGAATACCGGCTGGAGCAGGTGGCCGCATAGCGCCGATCGAGTTTTGGCGGAGCACACCGGCTCAACTGTCAATCACCGACTGGATCATGTCGCTCATGGCGCGGGCGAACTCGCCTTCGGAGAAGCGTGTCGCGAAAGCCTGCAAGCGATCGACCTGGATGGAAGCCTCCGCGGCCTCAAAGCGGCGCACGGCACCTTCGAGGTCGCCCTCGAGAGGCTGACCATAGAAGAATGCCCCCTCGGGAGGAACACTCTCCAGGGCCCCTCCCCGGCCGAGAGCGATCACAGGCTTGCCGCTGGCCACGGCCTCGACGGCGGTGATGCCGAAGTCCTCCTCCCCGGGAAGGATGAGCGCCCGGCAGCTCGCGTATAACGACTGCAGGTCTGAGTCGGAGACGCGTCCGCAGAACTCGATATTGCCGCTGGCCATGCGCTTCAGTTGGCGGTATTCAGGGCCGTCGCCGACCAGGCGCAGGCGGGCGCCGGTGCGGGAGAAGCAGCGGACCGCATAATCGAAGCGCTTGTAGGGGACCAGTTCGCCCACGGCGAGAAAGTAACCTTCGGGTTGTTGCCAGCGGAATTGATCCACGGCAACCGGCGGATAGATCACCCGGGACTCGCGCCGGTAACACTTCCAGATACGGAGGCGGATGTTCTCGCTGTTGGCGGCGAACTCATCGACCCGAGAGGCGGAGGCGAAGTCCCAAATGCGGAGGTAGTTGGAAATGGGCACCATCGCGAGGCGCTGCCACGGTGGCGCCCACTCATTGCGGTAATCCGGATACATGTGCCAGAGGTAGCGCATGGGGGTGTGGCAGTAACAGATGTGTTTGGTTTCCGCCCGGGTGATGACGCCTTTGGCAGGGCCGGATTCACTGCTGATCACGAGGTCGTAGTCGCGCAGGTCGAAGTTCTCAAGCGCCATGGGCATGAGCCCAAGGAGGGCGCGGTGGAACCGGCGGCCTGGATTGAGGAATGACGCTGTAACTCGATGGGAGCGAATGGTGGTTGAGACGGAGGCGGGGTTGTAGAACAGCGTGAAGATGTCCGCCTCGGGCAGGAGGCGGCAGAGAGCTTCCAGCACTTTCTCGCCGCCCCGCATTTGGAGCAGCCAGTAATGCGCGAGCGCAATACGCATTGTGATGGCAGTTTAGCACCCGTCAGCGAGCATACATGTTATGTTCTTTCAGCAGCCATGCGATGGATGCAGCGCATAAATGCGGCGCGGCCGATGCTGTCGGACACCCTGATCGTGGCGGCCGGCAACGTGGTGGTGAAGGGTGCGGGGCTGCTGAAGCTCATCATCACGGCGCACCTTTTCGGCACGAGCGACGCGCAGGATGCGTTTCTGGCGGCATTCCTCCTACCGTCCTCGTTGGGGGACATTTTCGCAGCATCAGCAACGCCTGCTCTGGTTCCGGCGATGGTCCGGCTGCAGCCTGGAGAACATGATCGGGAAGCGGACGAACTGTACCGGTCGGCTTTTGCTTCCAGCGTGGCGGCGATGTGCGCGATCGCCGGCCTGCTGGCGCTGGCGGCGCCGGCGGTCTTCGCAATCATCGCGTCGGGTTTCAGCGGGGAGAAGACTCAACTGGCCACGACGCTCTTTTACTGGCTGCTACCGCTACTTCCCCTGGCCGGGTGCAATGTGGTCTGGCGTGCGGTTTTGAATGCGCACCGCCGTTTTGCGCTGGCAGCCGTGGCGCCCGCGGTGACTCCATTAACCACGTTGGCCGTCCTGGCGGGCGGCGCCTCACGCTGGGGGATCTACGCGTTGGCGTTCGGGGTTGTCGCCGGTGGGATGGCGGAAGCTGCACTGCTCGCGGCGGCCGTCCGCCGGCTGGGTTACGGAGTGTGTCCTCTGTGGAGGGGTAGGGGAGAGGGCCTGCGGGACGTGCTGCCGCAATTCGCACCCTTGTTGGGCGGCTCACTGCTCTTGGGCAGTTGCCCGCTCATCGACAATGCCATGGCCGCGGGCCTAGAGTCAGGCAGCGTGTCCGTACTCAATTTCGGCACCAGGCTCACAACCGTGCTCGCCTCAATCGGGCCCGCAGCGGTGGGTACGGCCGCATTGCCTCACCTGGCCGATATGGCGGCGCGCGGTGAATGGCGGAAAATGCGAGGAGATCTGCGGTGGTTCGGCTCGCTGATTGTGGCGGCGGTGATTCCGGTGGCCGCGGTCCTGATCGCGCTTACCGAGCCGCTGGTGCGCATCGCTTTCCAGAAGGGGGCTTTCAGCGAGGCCTCGACGCTCGCCGTGGCTGCGGTACAGCGGTACTCACTGCTTCAGATACCATTCGCGGTGTTGTCCGCACTGGGATTCCGGCTGGCGGCTTCGCTGCGGGCCAACGAACTGTTCCTGCCGGTAGCCGCAGTGGGGTTCTGTGTAACGGTGACGGCGGACTACCTGTTGCGTCAGGCGCTGGGCGTGCCGGGCATCGCGCTGGCGGCGACGCTTTCACAAATCGCGATGATTTCAACGCTCGCAGTGCTGCTTGCGCGCCGCCTGCGCAAGGGAAGGGCAGCATGATGCTGGCTGCTAGGAGGCCCGTGTTAGACTGATTCCAGACTGAGGAGCGACTGGTGTGCTTAGGGGCGAACGGATCCTGAAACAGCCTGATTCGCATGTCGGCATGGAGTGCGATCCGCTCCTCTACCGTACCGGCCTGTCCTGCTGCCTCACGCTCCACCCCCTGGGTTTTCCAGTACGAGTGGAAAGCAACTCCAGTGAGGTGATCTCGGGCCTCGAGGAGTCCTGGGGAGGCTTCCAGAAGGAATTCGACGCGCCGCCTGTTGAACTCAGTGTGATCGTCAGCGCTTCGACGAACCAAGCGTTGCTGTCCCCGCCCGTGTTCCGGTGCCGGCGCCACGTGCTGACAGTGGTGGCGGATGCTGAGAACTTCGCTGCATGCGACTTGAACTCGGGGTACGGCTGCGCATGGATCACCACGCAGACCGCCAAGGACAGTGCGTATTTGCGGGATTCCTTCACCGAGGCGCTCCTGCTTTCGATGCTGAATACCCGCCATCTCTCGCCGGTGCATGCGGCCTGCGCAGTGCGCGACGGAACCGGAGTGCTGTTGTGCGGTGATTCCGGATCCGGGAAGAGCTCGCTGGCCCTGGCTTGCGCACTGCGGGGTTGGGCATTGTTGTGCGACGACGCAAGCTTCCTGGTGCGCAGTCTGGGCGGATGCACGGTGGTTGGGAACCCGTTCATAATGCGATTCAAACCCGACGCGGTGCGATTGTTCCCACAACTTGGCGGGCGCACCGCGGTGGCTCGCCTAAATGGCAAGCCGACCATCCACCTGCGGACATCCGAGTTTCCGCAGATCGAAACGGTGCAGCGGGCGGAAGTGCGTTTCCTGGCTTTTCTGCGGCGGGGAGTACAAGTGGAAGCGCGTCTGGTCCGGCGCGAGGCGGATAGCCAGCCCCTACCTCAACTGACCGAATACGGGGACGTGAACGACACAATTGAGCAGCATGAGGCGCGCCGGGCACTGTCAAGCCTGCCGGCCTACGATCTCTTCTACTGCGAACTGGATGAAGCCGTGGAGCAGTTGGACGCCATCTTTCGCTCCGGTGGTGAGTTGTGAAGCTCGCCATCGTGGGTCTCTTCTGCACCGGAACCCTGTCAGCCCAGATTTCGTCGGGGACACTACAGGGCGAGGTGAAGGATTCGGCGCAGGGGCTGATGGATGGGGCGCAGGTAACAGCGCGAAGCCGGGAGATGGGATTCACTCGCAGCGCCTTCACCGGCAGCGCCGGGGTTTACCGTATGGAGAACCTGGCCCCGGGCACATACGCGGTGACAGCCTCGCGGCCGGGCTTTGAAACGGCCAGGGCGGCGGAAGTACTGGTTGAAGTGAACGGAAGGACACGCCTGGACTTCGAACTTTCTCCAGGGGATGCGCGCGTGACGGTGGAGGTGACTGCGATAACCTCGGCGCTACAAACGGACGAATCGTCTTCCGGCTACCTGATGGGCGAGGCAGCGCTGTTGTCGCTACCGCTTGTTGGAAGGAACATCGTCTCGCTAGTCACTGTGGGTCCGGGCGCTATACCACGGCAACTGGGTGGATTCACACACGACACCATCAACGACGTGCAGGGCAACCGTGGCACAGTGGCTCTCAACAACCCCATCCACGGGGGACGGTCAACGATGAACGCCTATCTGATGGACGGGGTGAGCAACACGGATCGCAACGTGTACGCGATAGCCGTCATTCCGCCCATCGAGAGCGTGCAGGAATTCCGTGTGCAGTCATCGCTGGGGCAGGCTGAGTTCGCCAACGCGGGGGGAGGCGTGGTGGACGTGGTGACGCGCGCGGGGAGCGCGGACACGCACGGGAGCCTGTACGAGTACCTGCGCAATGAGGCCGCCGACGCCCGCGGCTTCTTCGACGACCCGCGACTACCCAGCCCGGTTTTCAGGCAGAATCAGTTCGGCGGCACCCTGGGCGGAAGACTGCCGGTGCCGGCCACGTTCTTCTTCGGCGCATACGATGGCGTGCGCGCGCGGTCGGCCGCATCAACGCTGCACCTATTTCCCGGCGCGGCGTTGCGGTCCGGCGACTTCGAGGGCAGGAATGCGCTTTTCGATCCCCTCGGCGGAAACGGCGGTAGGCGTGTACCGTTAGCAGGAAATCAGATCCCCACCTCGCGCATCGACGCGGCGGCCCGCAGATACATCGAAGGCTACCTGCCGCTGCCAAACCGGCCCGAGGGAACGACGAACTACCTGGATGCGACACCCAACGAGCAGGAGAACGACAGCGGCACCATTCGAATCGACCATCAACTGAAGGATCGGAGTTCGCTATTCGGCCGCTACGCCATCAACGGGGAGCGCGGCCGCCTGGCCGGTGCGTTTCCGGAGAGGCCGAGCCTTGAGCGGCTCCGGGCGCAACAGGCGGTGCTCGGCTACAC
Source organism: Bryobacteraceae bacterium (assembly GCA_014860455.1). Classification (GTDB taxonomy): domain Bacteria; phylum Acidobacteriota; class Terriglobia; order Bryobacterales; family Bryobacteraceae; genus PNKE01. The sequence goes on from JACZJQ010000173.1 coordinate 8,289, forward strand.
TCGCGCGGGCCGGAACTGGGTGAACGACGCGCGTGTGTCGTTCACGCGGCTGCGCGTGTTCAATACCCCGGAGAGCGCGTTCCAGACCGACGTTATGGCGGAACTGGGAATCGGAGGGTTTGGGTCGGACCCGTTCTACTACGGCCTGCCGCACTTCCTCGTGACGAACTTCGAAACCGTCCTCGATGCGACGACACTGCCACAGGTGCAGCGAGACAATCTCTGGGAATTCTCCGACAGTTACTCGCGGGTGGATGGGCGCCATCAATGGAAGGTAGGGGTTCAGTGGATTTACTTCCAGCTTAACTACCTGCAGAGCCGGTTTCCACGCGGGTTGTACCAATTCACCGGGACGTTCACGAGCGATTCCTCGCGTCCCGGAGAAACGGGCGATCCGTTTGCGGACTTCCTGCTGGGTTTCCCGCAATCGACGCGGCGTAGCACCGGCGACGCGACTGCGCATATGCGCCAAGAGACGTTCGCTGCGTTCGTGCAGGACGATTGGCGGATCAACAGCCGGCTGACGCTGAACCTCGGGCTGCGATATGAGTATTTCGACCCATATAGCGAGAAACGCGGGCGCTTCCTGAACCTCGACTACAGCACGCTCCCCGGGCCTCCACGGTTGGTGCGGGAAGCGCGCGCCGTGGAACCGGACCGGAACAACCTGGCCCCGCGGGTGGGCCTCGTGTGGCGGGTTCAGGACATGTTCGGCCGCGACACTCGGGCTGTCTTCCGCGCCGGCTACGGCGTTTACTACGCCCCTGAGATCGCCGCGGAGACCTACGACCTGGTGCGGAACGCCCTGCAGAACGAGCAGAACGAGACGACAGGCCTTGTGCCGCTGCTCACAATCGAGCAGGGCTTTCCCCGGAACGGCAAGCTGGGGCTGCCCAGCTACTTCGGGATGGACCGCGGCGCGCGCACGCCGTACATGCAGCAATGGAGCGCGGGCGTGCAGCGGGAACTTGGGGGCCGGGCGGTGCTCGACATCTCGTATCTGGGGACAAAAGGCACTAAACTCGGCCGCTTCCGGCGCTTCAACACGCCCTTGCATGTCGAAACGGGGGAGAACCTCGACCCGCGCCCGGGCGAGTTGCAGTCGCTTAGGACGTTTCCCGAACTGGGGCCGCTGTTCCAGCGACAGCACATCTCGAGTTCCTCTTATCATGCACTGCAGGTTCGCGCCGAAAAGCGCTTCTCGCGCGGCTTTTCGTTCCTGTTCGGATATGTGTGGTCCAAGTCGATTGATGACTCCGATGCGGTGACGGTGGGCCTATTCGACAGCGTTGGCGCCCAGGACGAGCGGAACCTGCGGCTGGAACGTGGGCTGTCCTTATTCAACTCGGGCAGGCGCCTGAGCGGCGGGTTCACGTGGGATCTGCCAAAGCCGAACTGGATGGGGGTCTTGCTCCGGGGCTGGCAGACCAGTGGAATCGTCACACTGCAGGATGGAACACCGCTGAACCCGGTCTACTTCGCCGCCGATTACGCAAACTCGGGGACGCCGAACCGGCCGAATGTCGTACCCGGACAGAAGGCGATGCTCCCCTCGGCGGCACGAAGCGCTGAACGCTACTTCAATACTGATGCGTACTCAACGCCCGCGCCTTACACTTTTGGTAACGCCGGGCGCAACACGCTGCCGGGGCCCGGGAACGCGGTGGTGGATGTCGCTCTGCAGCGGCGCTTTCAGTTGGACGCACGCTGGTCGCTGGCCTTCCGCGCGGAGGCATTCAACGCGCTCAACCATCCGAATATCGGAATCCCGATTCCATTTGCAGACTTCGGCCCGTTCTTCGGCCGTATCGCCTCCTCTGGGAAGCCGCGGAGATTCCAGTTTGCGGCGCGTCTCGATTTCTGATGCCTCCCGTGCCTGACAGCATCCGAGCAGTAGTCGATGCGCTTCACTTCCGCGCGCCTCGCAGGGAGAGGCTAGCCGCCCTCAGCCCCGCGGAATGGGCCGAAGCGCTGGCCTTCTGCGACCGAACCCAGTTGACGCTGGTGTTGCTGCTGCGATGTGAAGGCCACCTGCCGCCAGAGATCAAGTCGCGCATCGAGGCCAACCTGGCGGCCAACCAGCTTCGCTTCGGGCGCCTCTTGGAGACGTACGGCGAAGCCGGGTCAGCCCTGCGCCGCGCGCAAATCCCGTATGTTGTGCTGAAGGGCTTCTCGCAGAGCCCGTGGTTTGGCGGCGACGCCGCGGCACGGATCCAATACGATCTCGACCTGCTCTGTCCTCCCGATGATATTTGGCGGGCGCGCGACTGCATGCTGGAGTTGGGCTATCAACCGGTGCGCGGCTCTGAGCGCTTCCCGACAGACCATCTGCCCGTCATGGTGCGAAAGACCGGCTACGAATGGAACGGCGACTATTTCGACCCTCGGATTCCCGTGAGCATAGACCTGCACTTTCGGCTCTGGGACCGGCAGACCGAGCGGTTCGAGCCAGGGGGCGTGGGCTCATTCTGGGGCCGGAGAGTACTGGATCGTTTGGAGTGTGGAGAGTTCCCGGCACTGCATCCGGCGGATCGCTTGGGTTATGCGTGTCTCCACTTGCTGCGACATCTACTGCGAGGAAGCCTGCGGCCCTATCACGTCTATGAGATCGCCTGGCTGCTGGAGCACCGCGAGGGCGATACCCGCTTCTGGACGGAGTGGCGCGAGTTGCACGGCGCAGATCTCAGGCGGGTGGAGGCCATCTGCTTCGCGCTATGCGAGAAGTGGTTCGGCTGCCGCATGGCTGAAGCGGCCGGCGAGGAGGTCAGCGCACTGCCGCGGGACTGCCGCGCGTGGCTTGACGAGTACGGAGATGCCCCTCTGGAAGGGCTCTTTGTGCCGAATAAGCACGAACTTTGGCTGCATTTGGGGTTGGTGGGATCAGGGCGCGACCGCGCAGCAGTGGTTCTTCGCCGGCTGCTGCCTGTCAAGTTTCCTGGGCACGTGGATTCCGTGCTGGTGCCGGAGCAGCAACTGACCGTCTGGTTGCGGATCCGCAGGCAATGGCGCTACTGGCGTTTTGTCCTCGGGCGCATGGTGCACCATGGACGCGCGCTGCCGTCTGTGCTCGCGCATGGCACGGCCTGGCTCGCTCACCGCGCAGGGCTTGATCGGCGGTTTTTCCGCTTTCTGAGCGCGGCGTGGCTTTACGAACTGGGGATGTTCGTATTCGTGCTGCTCTATAACCTGCACCTCATCGACCTGGGCTACCGCGAGGATTTTCTGGGCCAGGTGACCAGCGCGCAAACCGTGGGCAGCTTGGCCGGCGCACTGCCCGCGGGCGTCCTGGTTCAACGGGCAGGCATAGGCCGTATGTTGAGCGTGGCATTCGTACTGCTGGGCTCCCTATTCGCATTGCGAACCGTGGTTACAGGGCGGGTGACGCTACTGGCATTGGCATTCGCCGGCGGCATGGTGTTTTCGGCGTTTATGGTGGCGTTTGCGCCAGCCATCGCAAGGATGACGCGGCCGGAGAGCCGTCCACTCGGCTACGGGATTTTCTTCTCTTCCGGAATCGCGCTCGGTATCGTTGGCGGGGTGCTGGGAGGGCGGCTGCCGGGATGGATGTCGGGCGTGGGATTGCAGGGGACGCAGGCGGCGCTGCTGGCCTCCTGCGCGCTCATTGCACTGGCCGCGTGGCCGGTGTCGAGTCTGCGGCTGCCGCCAGTGGATCAGCCAGCGCAGAAACTGTATCCGCGCAACCCAATACTGTGGCGGCTTTTGGCAGTGATTGCGGTGTGGAACCTGGCGACCGGATCGTTCAATCCCTTCTTCAACGCGTTCTTCGCCGATCACATGGGGACGGGCGTGGAAAGGCTTGGGACCATTTTTTCGATCTCGCAGCTTGCGCAGGTAGCAGCCATGTTGAGTGCACCCTGGGTGCTGCGCAGGTTCGGACTGGTGGGAGGGATCGTGTGCATGCAGGTGGCGACGGGGGTCGCCCTGGCGGGGCTGGCTGCCGGGCCTGGCGCATCCGCGGCCGCCGCCATTTACGTTGGATATATGGCATTCCAGTGGATGTCGGAACCGGGCATCTACAGCGCTCTAATGAATCCGCTGAAACCGGCTGAGATGGGCGGCGCGGCCGCGTTGAACATGGTGGTGACCCTGGCGGCACAAGCAATCGCAGCGTCCGTGGCGGGAGTGGTGATCACCAGACTCGGTTACCCGGCCTTGCTGATGCCGGCCGGTGCGGTGGCCGTGTTGGCCGGCCTGTTGTTCTGGTTTCTGCTGCGCAAGACAGCCTCCTCCATCAGTGCCAGCACCTGATCCCGGTACCGCTCCACCGTGTAGCGCTGTTCCCAGAGGTCGCGGGCGGCGCTTGCCACAGGGGCGAGGCGTCCGGGAGCGTCGAGCAGTTCTCGAAGGCAGCCCGCCAGCGAGGATGCGGATGGTTCGCTGACCAGAAACCCGGTCCGGCCGTGCGTGATGAGTTCGGGGATCGCTCCGGCAGCGAAGGCCACCACAGGCACGCCGGCGCTGAAGGCCTCCACGACGACGCGGGAAAACGCTTCATTCGGACCCGAAGGCACAACCAGGATGTCCACTGTCCGTAATGCCTCGGCAGGCGTCTCCCGGCTGGTGAACTCGATGGGCAGCCCTGCGGCTTGCCGCCGCACCTCATCGGCATATGCCGGATCCGCCAGCACAGCTTGGCCGCAAATGACGAACCGGCAAGCGGATTCCGGCCTGGCGAGCATCCTGACCGCTTCAACGAATTCGCGCTGGCCCTTCTCCGGTGCGATTCTCCCGATGACGCCGACTCGGAGTGGCGGGGAAGCTCCCCAGGGACGGTAGCCCAGGTCCTCGGTGCCATTGGGGACGATGTGCGGGGCGCATATGCCGCGCAGCGATTGAGCCACGAACTGCGAGGCGGCCAGCACGGTGGCGCGGCGCGTGGCGCGCTTCACCAGCCACCGCTCAGGTGTTCGCGAGAGGACACTGTGCGCGTGGAACAGCAGAGGCGCGCCCGACAGGCTTGCGGCTGGTAGCACACGGGGCCCGTTGGCATAGACTAGATCGATGGAACAGGCGGCAACCATACGCCTGAGCCGCATCGCCGCGCGAGGCGTGTCGAGCAGGAAGCGGGCGAAGTCTGCCGGGCTCTTGCGGCCATAAGCGTATGGGCCGCAGGGGATGCTCTGGACTGGCACGCCGCCCTCCGCCAACCTGCCGATCAGAGGGCCATTGCGGGGCAGTGCGGCGAAGCATCGCCACCCGCGCTGGCGGGCGCCGGCCAGCACGTCCAGCAGACAGAACTGGGCGCCGCCCATCTCGCTGTACTGATCGACGAATAGGACGTTCACCGGCGTTCCACTCGTACAGCTTGTCCCAGGACCCAGAAGTATACGGGCATCACCCGCCAGTAGGTGAGCAGATCACCGGACAGCATCTGAACAAGCTGGCCGGTCCAGAAGCAGAAGATCCAGGCGCCGAAAAAGCTGTGGCGGGCACGCCATGCGGCATGGAGAATGGCCGCATTCAGGGCTAGAAATGCAGCCAGGCCGGCAATGCCTGTCTCCGCGAGCAAGCCGAGATACATGTTGTCGGCGGTGATGGGGCCGCCTGGGAGGTCCGAGTAAGGCAGTGTCTTGTATCCGACACCGAGCAGCAGATGCCAGGGATGATCGAGGAGAAACCCGCCAAGCCGCTGCCAGCTTTCTAGCCGGCCGGAGAGGACGCTGTTGGGAGAGCTGAAGAAGTACTGCACGGAGAGCCACAGGCGAAGCATCCATGTCGTGACGAACTGGCTGAACAGGCCAAACGCGAGCAATGCCGTGCCCGCGAAGAAGAGCGCCGCCCGCACCCAGCGCCGCGCATGGAGGAGCGGCCGGTGCAGGCAGATCATGACTGCGAGAGAAACACCGAGATTCACGAGTGAGGCGCGGGAATAAGAGAGTAGGAGGGCGGTGGCGAGCAAAGGAACGGCGACAGCGATGGAGAGCCGTGAGACGGGCGTCTCGTGTTTCGGCCGGACCACGCGCAGCGCCGCCATCGTCAGAAAGAACACACAAAAGTTGCCGAGAGTGCTGGCCTCGTAGAAGAAACCCTGGGCTCGGCGGAAGACTCCCGTATCGAGCCAGATGAACTGCGCGCCGAAGCCCGCGGGCGCGGGCCATTGGAATTGGAAATCGAGACAGGCGAACAGCGCGGAGCCGGCAGCCGCCAGAAAGAGCAGGCGCGTGAGTCGGCGCGGGTCGCAAACGGGCCCGTAGGCGGCGTAGAAATAGACGTAGCAGGCGATTCCGAACAACAGGACGCGCGCGAGGCTGCCGGCTCCGACCGTCCATCCCGAGTAGAGAAACGCCAAGCCGGTGCTTCCTAGCAGCACCGCAAAGAAGAATGCGAGCGACGCTGGGAGCACGGCCATACGAATGCGCCAGTCCCCCAGGCGGAGAAGACCTGCCGGAATCCCGAGGGCTGCAATGAAAACGGCGACATGGGGCCCCGAGTTGCCCAGTGCGACGGGCAAGGGGGGCAGGAGCAGGGCGGCGAGGAAGAACGCGGACAGCCAGCGCTGGGCATGCAGGAGCACGAACCAGGCCAGCGGAGCGGCCAGCAACAGCACGGCGGCGGCCAGCGCGGCTGGGGAGGGGAGGAGGACGGCGGTCGCCGCGAGAATCCCGATCAACGCGGGCGGCAACAGGTCTCGCTTATCAATAGCCTGCAAAGCGCTGTTCACGCGCCGGCCCCGCCGGTTGTTTCCGGACCGTTGGATCGCCGCTGTTTCATGCTAAAGCCGGCGGCCAGTGAGAGCAGCGATACCGCGAGCGCCAGCATCACGGCGGCGGTGACGATCAATGGGGTTTTGGGAAAACTGGGCTCCTGCGGGACGGTGCCGGAGTCGATCACCTGGAGGCGCTCGCCGAGCAAGCCGGCATTGCCCTGCAGATTCCGCACGCGCTCACGCGAGGCCTGCAGGTCGCGGGAGGCGGCGTCGAATTCGAGCTGCAGGGCAGTGCGCCTGACCGTCCGCTGGGCCAGGCTTTCGTTCTTGATCCGGATGCGGCGATCCAGCTCAATCGCCTGTGTCTGCAGTTCAGCGGCGCGCCGGGCGAGTGATTCATCGGGGCGTTCCGCCAGATCGGCGCGCGCGTCCAGCAGATCGCGCTCAACGCTGGTGCGCATATCCATGAGGCTCTCAAGATCGTACTTGATAGCTGCGATCGCCTCCTGGCGGTCTTCCTGGTCGAGGGCGCGCTGAACGGCGGCAAGTGATTTTTCCGCCGCGTCGAGCTGAGCCTGGCTGCTCGCGACGACATCGTTCTCGGCCCGCCGGCCGGCAGACTCGCTGAGGGCCACGGTCTCGCGCGCCAAATATGCCGCCAGGGCTGCGGCCTGTTTCGGTTCCGGCAACGAGACGGAGATTTGGAGGATTCTCGTGTCGCGGAGTTTCGACACCTTTAGCACTCGGCGCTTCAAGGCTTCGATGGACTGATTGGGATCGGTCTTAAGATGGAACTCCTCCACGGCCCGGCGGAAGAGGCTGTCGTTGTCCGCAAAATGCTCATAGGTCTTGAGCGACTCCAGGTAGACGGGACTCACGGCAATGGCCGCGCGCGGATCGCTGATGGCCGGCGGGTCGATGAGGATACTGGCGGTCGCGGAGTATCGCTTGGGAAGCAGCAGGCTTCCTAGGAGCGCTACCGCACCGGCCAAGGCGCAAGCTAGCGCGACGTACCACCACCTGACCCGAAGGTAGGCCATGAACTCGTAGGGGTCAAACGAGTCAGTCATAGCGCCTGCTACTGTAGATCATACATGGCGATCCTGGCACCCGTCGTGCTTGTTCTCTTGCCTCTGCTGATCCTGCCCGGAACTCTTTTCTACTACGACGTCACGCCGAAGGCCGCGGTTTTATTGTTGGGGACAGCTGCGGGACTGATCTGCTTCGATGCGAATGCCAGTGCGATGCGGATGCTGCTGGCGACGCGGTACGGGCGTTGGTTCGCCGCGCTCCTGGGGTGCCAGTTGGTGAGCCTGATCCTGTCGACGGCGGCTTCCACCAACCCCGCCCTTTCGGCCGGCGGAACAAACTGGAGACGCTATGGGTTGATCACGCAGACCGCCCTGGCGCTGTTCGCGCTGATGCTGGCAGGGCACTTCAGTCTGAATCCCCGACTGGTGGTGCGCGCGCTCCGAGCCACGGCGGTGGTTGCATCCGTTGCTGCCGTTTACGGGATCCTACAGTACTTCGGATGGGATCCGCTACTCCCGGCTGAATCCTATCAGGCGGGGGAAGGCGAGTTTGCAATCGTGCGGCCGCCGGCGACTTTCGGCCACGCGGCCTATTTCGCGACGTACCTTCTTTTTGGTCTGTTTGCGGCCATTTCGTTGAGGCAGGAGGATCGTTGGCTGAGTCGGCTGGCAATCGTCCTGATCCCGATGGCAATCCTGCTAAGTGGCACACGCGCGGCGTTGCTGGGGTTGCTTGCGGGGCTGGTGACACTGATGGCGCTGGCCAGGCCGCGGCTGCGAACGGTCGCATTGGTTGCGGCGCTGGCGCTCGGGGGTGTTGCGGCGTTGCTGTTGACGCCGGCAGGGAAACGCCTGGAGGCACGCGTACATTGGTCGGTCGATGATGCCCGGGGAGGTGCTCGACTTCTGCTGTGGCGCGATTCGCTGCGGATGGGTGTCTCGCACTGGATGGTGGGAACCGGACTCGAGACCTTTGGAAACTCGTTCCCGGCCTGGGAATCCAAGGAACTGGCGCGGCAGTACCCCGACTTCTTCCACGAGTCGCCGCACAACATGTTTCTGGATGTGCTCAACGCGCAAGGGGTTCCCGGGTTGCTCGTGTGGGTAGGCCTGTGCGTCCTGCCGTTGCTCTCTATACGAAGGGAGCCTGCCTTGGGCGCCGGATGGGTGGCTGCCCTGGTTAGCCTGCAATTCAGCAGTCCGACCGTCGCGACCGCATTGGGGTTGCTGTGCCTGGCCGCGGCAATGGTGCGCGGGCAGAAAAACCCGGCCGGGTTTGACTCGGCCACTCGGCGGAGGCTGACTCCAGGGATTCTGGCCATCGGGTTGGCGATGACCGGCCTGATGCTGGTCATGACGGATCTACATCTGCAGAGGGTGAAATCCTCATTGGATGCGGGCCGGGGCGAGGATGCCGCGGCGGCCTACCGGCAGGCTTCCCGCTGGGCGCTGCCGGGCGGAAATGCGGGCATCTATTATTCGCGCCGAATGGCGGTCTTGGGGCGTTGGCCGGACGCGCTTGAGGCGGCACGCCGCACGGTTCAGACGGCGGAAGACCGGCAAAACGCCTTTTACAACCTGGCTGTCATTCAGGCCGCGGTGAACGATGCAACAGGCGTCGAATCGAGTCTCAGGGCGGCCATCGGGAATGCGCCCAACTGGTTCAAGCCACGCTGGACGCTGGCACAGATACTAGCATTGCAGGGCCGTTTCGATGAGGCGGAGCGGGAAGGAGCGATTGCGGCGGACCTGGCTGGCGGGCGTCACCCGGAAGTAGGCGAAGCGCTCTCGAAAATCCGGCAATCAAAGCAGTTGTCGCGCCAGGCGCCACCCGCCCGGTGAGCCGAGATTCGGCTTGCAATTCTTGATGTTCCCGTCTACTATTGCTGGCATAGAGAGGCAGTTTCTGGGGGATGCCATGAACCATGTGAAATGGTGTGTTTTCCTGTGGGCGGCTTGTGCGCTGGCTTTGGCGCAATCGCCGGCCGGGCTTGGTGAGCGGGTGGAAGCGAGGCCGAATCCGACTGCGCAGAAGGTGATGACGGGAACGGTAGCTGGTGTATTCGCATCTCCGCTTGCCGCGGGGACGGCGCAGGCGGACACAGTGCCTGGGTCCACAACTTACGCATTGCCGCAACTTGCCTTCGGCGGCGGATGGTACACGGCCCTCTACATTTCGAACCCGACCGATGCCGCCGCAGCGGTGAGCGTGAATTTTGTCGGCAACGACGGTGCTCCGCTGAGCGTCCCGCTGATCGGAATAGGCCCGGTTTCCGAGCAGGCGATCAACCTTGCTCCGCGGGCAACGGTCATCCTGGAAGCGCCTGATTCCGGCGCTCTGCAGCAGGGCTGGACACAGGCCACGCTCGCCTCCGGGCTAGTCTGCTACGGCGTATTCAGGCAGTCGATCTCCGGCCGCGCCGACCAGGAAGCGGTGGTGCCGCTCGGCGTGGCGTCTTCCCAGATTGCAGATCTGACTTGGGATGACACGGCATTTACCACGGCAGTTGCCTTGGTGAATACCGGTGATTCGGCGGCGGACATCTTGATTGAGGTGTTCGCTAGCGACGGGACCTCGATCGGCACGACGACTGTCAACCTGGCTGGGCGTGGAAAGACTGCGTTCGTCCTGCGTGAGCAGCCGGGATTAGTCGGAATGACATCCAAGCGAGGTTTCGCGCGCTTTTCTGTGACGTCCGGGTCCCTGGCCGTGCTGGGCTTGCGGTTCGGCGGATCGGCGTTTACCTCGATCCCGGTCACATACAGGTAGGCGCTATGCAACCAAACGGGAAGGAGGATTCTCTCCGGCCCGGTGTTCAATCCTGAGAGTGAGGCACCGTTTCAGTCCAGGTGCCAGTCGAGCGTCACATCTCTCCGTGAAGCTTGCTGAATTCGGATGTAGGGCCGAGGAGAACCAAAGAGAGTTCCCCGGGAATCTCACCGTTCACGCGGTAGCCACCCCAATCCTGAACTGGGCGCGCACCTCCGATGCCCGAACATCCCTGCGGTATGCGATGCCTGACTTCAACCCCTACTCCGAAGGGCCGGGCGGTGGCGCGGCAGTAGTGGTTCAGCATGCCGCCCAAGCGCTGGCACCGTTGGACGGCGCCTGAAGCACCAAGGTGGCCCGCTACCGGACGTATGATCCGGTTCGACAGAGCCTGATGGTTCCGCTCAGCGTGATCATGCTCCACGAAGCTCTGAGCGGCCGTCCGCATCAACGCCTCTCCGAAAATGATCATCCGGTCGAGACAGGAATCCTTGACAACCGCTCCGGACTCGCCGGAAAAAGGGGAATCCGGCTTCGGCCAGCTTGGCTCTGGCTGCGTCGACCTGTTCCGGGGAAACGCGAAACTTCATCTGATCAGCCATGGGCTACCTCCTGGAACGTGTCCGTCGCGAGCACAGCGCGGCCATTCCGGTAAACCCAGAAGATTGGCGCTGCCGCCTCCCGCACGTCGACGTGGATGTAGCCTGCGGCGTGGTCTACGCCGATGCCCTAGATCCGCGGCTCCGATCGAACGACGTCATAGAAGGCGCGTAGCGGAACGGCAAGCGGCACTAGATCCGCCGCGAGGCCCCGGGCGTGGAATCCGGGCTTCGGCTTGCGTGCCTCGACGGGATGCTGTGGGCAGCGGTAGGCGGAGTTCACCTTCAATGGCCCCGCCTTCGCGCGCAGCGCCTCGAGCACATCGAGTAGTTCCTGCCGGACGCCCTCGCTACCGCACTGGCGGCAGCGGAGTTCTGCTGACTTGAAGTGTTCCGACTCCATCGATCAGACACCCCCTTCCGTCTTGGCCACAGAGACCGGCAGCACGAACGCGTGCCGCTTAATCTCCTCCATCTCGGCCTGGATGGCCTGGATCCGGACCATTCTCTCCGCCACGCCATTGACGGCATCTTTCCGAGCCCCGATCCCCTGCATCGGCCCCCGGGGTTCGCAGTCGGTGCTGGTCGGGGTTCGCCCAGCGACCCGGCAGCAATGCCTGGCCTTGTCCGGCACCATAATCCCTACCCGACCTTACAGCGCTCGCCCAGGCCTCGCCAAAAGCCACTAGCGCCAGCCTCTGGGCCTGCCCCAGTATCGCCACCCGCCGCCCTCCACCATCTCGCCCACACCATCACCAGGCACAACCTCTCCAACTCCCGCCCCCGCCGGCCAGCCTCATCGCCGAGTCGGCCTCGCTGCGGCGCGTGGACGCCATCCCCAGCAGGCCCTCCAGTTCTTGAACTTCAGGCTCTGGCTGGGCAGCGGGCGGCCACGTCCTCTACTTGTTCGAGGGCTTGCCCTTCAGATCTTCTTCCAGGCCGGGCTGGTGGGCGACCCAGGCCAGCAGTTCCGTGCGCGGGTACCGGACAGCGGAGCCGATCTTGCGGAATGGCGGTCCCTGCCGGAGCAAACGCCACCGCCTCAAGGAGGCCACGCTGATGTTGATCAGGCGGGCGGCGGCAGTGTCCTTGAGATACTCTGGCTGGCTCGCCGGTGTGTTCGCTGCGGGATTGACCTGGGGATGGGCTGGGGTGATGGCCGCGTTCTCCGCCAGTTTTTCGACAGCCTCACGGAGCGCCCGGACCTCGAGGCGGAGTTCTCTGATCTCGCCTTCAAGCATGGGTATAGTCTCTCGTTGGCGGAGACCCGGCGGAGGGTCAACCTGGGCTGACTAGGCTGCGGGGCGACGCTCGACGCTGACCGCGGCGTTTCGCGAAGAGCACTTTCAACCTCTCCATCTCGGAGGTGAACTGACCGTGCACCGACTTCAGCATGTTGTGTGCGTCCTCGTCACGCCACATCACGTTCGTCGTCTCGATAGCGAGGAAGGAGACGAGACGGCCGGCGGACAGGCAGATCCTCGGCAGTCCATCGATCTCCAGGCTCCAACCCCTCGGCGTGAAGTGTATGAACTCGTTGCGAAGAGAATTCAGGCGCTTGATGTCGGCCCCTTCGAAGCCCCTCGGCACAAACCGGGTGTTGCCGCCAATTGTCCCGGTTGTCCTGTGCTTCACCTTCTCGTAAAGGTCCAATGAGTTGTCGAGCCTCTCCCTCGGCGGAGGTTCGTTCTTCTCGTATGCCGCCATCCATTCGGCGTAGCTCGTGCGGCTCAATGCGAGCAGCCCGTTGCCGTGGCGAATCGAGAGGACCATGGCCCCTTGAGCAGCGCTGTGCAGCGCGAGGATGATCCAACGCCAGAGATGCGGGTCCGACTCCACGCCCCGTGCGAAGTTCGCCGCCATGGCCATGGCATGGGCAACCTCCAATTCCTCATCAGTCTGTAGGTAGGCCACTCTCCTGCGCTCCTTTCTTACACGGTCAGGGCCTATAAACAAATCACACTATCCCTGGCCTCGATGCAACGGTTGCCGGGAGCCTAAAGGCAGTTCAATGGGACCGCAGCCCGATGGCTGGGGAAACCTCCGTCGGTTTCTCCACCTCGCACCACATAAGAGTTGGCTTCAACGGGGCCTCAGCCCCCAGGCTGCGGAATGGGCCAGGACGTAGGGAATGCAACGGGGGTTAAAGCCGCTTCAATGGGGCCGCAGCCGTGTGGCTGCGGAATGGACATTCCAGTTCAGCGACGACGGCACGACCTACCAGCGTCAATGAAGCCGCAGCCTGCTGGCTGCGAAATGGCGGCCTACCCGCGACGCGCGGGGAAATCAGGGGTTGCGGCCGGGCGATTGGAGGGGTTGGCCGGCGTCGCGGAAGTCTTCCCATTTGAAGAGGAGGAAGTTTTTCGGGCCGGAGTTCATGACCACGACGAGTCCGGCTGGAAAGTGCGGGCCGAGAGGGCGTGACGTCGCTTCCAAACCGTCGGTCGAATCGGCGCCCCCGCGGATGCATTTGAGCATTTCCACATGGTCGTGCGGGCCGGCGGGGCCGCCTTCGCGGCGGTAGATGTGGTAGTGGGTGTTGCCGGCGATCTGGTCTGTGCAGATGACGTAGCCTTTGCCGCCGGGCATGGAGTAGATGGCGATGCCCTCGCGGTCGCCGGCGAATTCCTTGAGTCCGAAGTGCGCGAGTTCGCGGGCGGCAGCGGGGTGGTCGGGATCGGCGTGCCATTTGTGGATGCCGCTGCCCTCGTCGGCGTAGTAGACGAAGCCGAGTTCGTCGTCCACGGCGACGGCCTCAATCTCCTTGCTGCCGCTGAAGTTGCCGAATCGGCGGACGTGGGTGGTCTTCACCTTACCTGTGCCGTCGTCTTCGAGGCGGTACTGGCGGAGGTAGCCCTGCCGGGGCCCGTTCTTGGGGGCGACGATGGCAAAAATGGCGCCGTCGGAGGGACGGCGGTACAGGGCGATGCCCATGGGTTCGGCGAGTTCGCCGGCCTCGCCCTGGAGGATGTGGGCGCCTTCGGGCGATGAGATGTCGGTGAGCGGCGAGCCGTCGGCAGGAATGAGGAAGACGCGCAGGCGGGATTTGAGACGCTCCGTGGCGACGGCGATATCTGCCTGGCGGCCCCGGAGGGTGAGGCCGTATTCGACGTCGATGTTGTTGGGGCGGTCGATGCGGGCGATGGTCTGGCGGATGGTGCCGTCGAGGTTGAAGACGACGACGGCGCCGGCGGGTGCGGCCACTTTATTGGTGCCGATGATGAGGGACTTCGACGGGTCATCGGGATGGACCCAGATGGCGGGGTCGTCGGCGTCGTCTGTAACGGGTTGGGTGGCGAGAACCTCCTTGACGTCGACGGAGGTGTGGGCGGGCCGGTTCGAGCAGCCTGCCAGCGCCAGCAAGGAGAAAAACGCGGCGGCGGTTTCCCGCCGCCGGAATGGGAGGCAATACATAAAGTTCCTCAAACGAGGAGTTTAGAACATGAATCGCAGAGCGAGCTGAAGCTGGCGCGAGGTGCCTGTGCCGATGGTCCGGTTCAGGCCGCTGTTGACCAGGCCGAAGCTGGCCGGTGAGGTGAGCGTGGTTCCCGGGTTGCCCGCCTGGACGCGGTTCGAGATGTTGAAGGACTCCACCCGGAAGACGAGGGTCTTGTCTTCCTGGATCGGAATGCGCTTCTGCAGAGTGAAGTCGACCTGGGCCAGTCCGGGACCGACGGCGATGGCGCGGCCGGCATTGCCCCAGGTGTTCTTGGCAGGGATGGCGAAGGCGGCGGGGTTGAGCCACTGGGCGAAGGTGGGTCCGCCCGCCGGGTAGAGCGAAACGCCGGGCACAAGATTAGGGCGCTGGCCTGACGTGTTTCCGTCCGGAACGTCTCCGCTGGAACGGGCGATCGTGATTGTGAGCATGCGGCCGGTGCGGGCTGTGTGGATGCCGCTGACCTCCCAGCCGCCGAGAACCTTGGAAGCGAAGCCGGTGGTGAGGTAGCGCTGGCCGGGTCCGAACGGGAGGGCATAGACCCAATTGCTGGTGATTGTGTGGCGGACGTCCTGCGGGCTGTTGCCGCGGTCGCAGGCCCGGCACAGGGCAATCTGCGGCTGGGCGCCTTCGCCGCCGCCGGTCGAGTTGTCGTTGATCGAGTGCGACCACATGTACTCGGTGCCCCAAGTCAGACCGCGGGCGGCCCGGCGGTGCAGCGAGAGTTGGAGGGCATTGAAGTTGGAGTTGCCGTCGTTGTTCTTCTCGTCCATGCGTCCAAAATTGGGCAGCGGGCGGACCTTCGTTACGATGTCGAGATTGTTGATGTACTTGCGCGTGGTCACATGGCTCGCCGAGCTCCCGACATAGCCGATCTGTCCCACGAAGGCCGCCGGCAGTTGCTGCTGAATGGAGAAGCCCCACTGGGCGGAGTACAGGTCCCGGCGGTCGCGCTGGAGCGAACGGGGCGTGATGCCCGCGTCCTTGGCGAGTCCCAGATAGGGAGCGATGGGATAGGAGAGGCCAGGCGCTTCGACCGCTGTGAGCGAAAACCGCTCCGCCATGTTGTCGAGAGCGGCGTTCTGGTCGTCAATCTGGCCAGGGCCATGATAAACGCCGGCGCCGGTGCGGAAGATCGTCTTGCCGCCGAGTGCCTTCGGCGCCCAGGCGATGCCGATGCGCGGGTCGAAGTTGTTCTTGTCCGGGAAGTACCAGGGCGTGCCCTGCGCGCAGAAGCCGCGGCAGGCGTTGAGATCGAAGACCCGGTAACGGTCGTTCACTTCACGGTTCACGCCGTAGTACTCGTAGCGGAGCCCGAGATTCAGGGTCAGCTCCGAATTCACACGAATATCGTCTTGGATGTAGGCGTAGTAGTACCACTTGCGGGTCCCTAGCACAGGCGCGCCGCCCGTGACCGCGATGCGGTCTACCTTGTTCGCCAGCAGGTCGTTCCGGCTGGCATAGGTGACGCTGACGTCGTTCTGGGCCGGATCGGCGACGTTCACATGGGCGCGCCGGATCTCGCCGCCCACTTTCAGCGTGTGGCGTCCGGCGGTGATCACGAGATTGTCGATCAGCGAATAGGAAGTGCCGTTTTCCACCAGCAGGTTGGAGTTGTTCAGCGAGGTGAATCCGGCAATCGAGATCGCTTCGGCGAACGGCGCGAAGCTGAACCGCCTCAACGCCGACCGGTTGAAGCCGGACTTCACTTCGTTGACCACCCGCGGCGAGAACACCCGCTGATACTGGGCGATCAGGTTCGACGGACGGAAGAAGCTATCCTGGCGGTCGCCAGGAATGATGCTGCGCGGCGAGACGATGGTCCCATCGTCGATGTTGTAGCGGACGAAGATGGTGTTGTTGTCATTGAATCTGTGATCGACGCGCAACGTGCCGGCGTCCTCGCGCCACTGCTGGCTGGTGTCGCCGTAGGCGCGGTCGATATCAACGTTCGATGTGCGCTCGGTCCCGACCGGATAGGAGTTGACGATTTTCTGCACATTGGGGTCCGTCGCGCGGGCGCGGAAAGCGGCGCTGGGAACATCGTTGCGGACCGTCTGGCTCACCCTCTGGCGCAGGCCTTCATAGTTCGCGAAGAAAAACGTCCGGTTCTTGACGATCGGGCCGCCGAGGTTTCCGCCGAACTGATTCAGGCGGAAGGGCTGGCGCGAAGCATCAAATGGGTTGCGGGCATCCAATTTGTCGTTCCGGAAGAACTCGAAGAGGCTGCCGTGGAAGTTGTTCGAACCAGACTTGGAAACAATGTTGATCTGGCCGCCGGCGCCGCTGCCGGATTCGGCGCTGTAAAGCGTTGAGTTGACGCGGAACTCGGCGATGGCGTCGGTGCTGATGACCAACCGGAGCGCGGCTTCCTGCCGCGGGTCCTTGACGCCGGTGGCGTCGAGGCCGTCGAAGGTCCAGTTGTTGTCGTCACGCGCCCGCCCGACGAACCGGATCGACTGCTGGTTGCCCTCGCCCGTGTTGATCGCGCCTGGCGCCAGCGCCATCAGGCTGGCCCAGTGCCGGCCGTTCAAGGGCATCTCGCGCATCTGCTGGCCGCCGATCACCGTGCCGACGACGGCCGAGGTGCTCTCCATCGGCGCGATCGTGTCTTCCACGGTGACGGATGTCTCGATATTGCTTACCTGCATGGCGATGTCCAGCGTCCGCTTGTCGCCGACGCCCAGCCGTACATCCTTCATCGTGACGGTGCGGAATCCTGCCTGCGACGCCGTGACCGAGTAAACGCCGATCGGCAGCATCGACAGAGTGTATGCGCCGCTGCCGTTGGTCTGGACACTCCTCTTGAGACCCGTCCCGGGCGAAACAATCTCCACCGAAGCGCCCTGAATCGCCGCTCCGGTGCTGTCTGTTACCACGCCTGAGAGCGTCGCACGGTCGACCTGTGAAAATGCTGGCAGGGCGAGAACCGCCGCAACCAGAGAAACCGCCCCGAAGCGGGCGAGACTCCTGCGAAGCATAAACTAACCTCCCAAAGGCCAATCTGGCCGCAACGATCCAGCACGAGTGCCGGCTGAATGGATGGTACCGATTGGTTGTTGCAACTCCGTTACATCCGCATGAAGAATCGCCCACACCGCGGGTCTCTGTGGCCGCGGCCGGCGCCGGAGGCTATCTTTTGGGGGCCGGGGTCAGGATGCAGCCAGACGGTCGAGTCGCGGCGTTTGCGTTCCATCCAAATGGAGGCGAAGGAACTCCTGCTCGCCCGCGGCGCCGAGGTACTTGCATCTCAGTTTGGAGTTCGTCTCCAACAGGTCGACGAGAACGAGTCCGTCCACGACCCCTGAGAACGCCTTGTCCACGTTGAAGCCCAGAAACCGCGCGCCAAGGTTCATATACTGCCTCACCAGCACAGGCACCGGCCTTCCCTGGCTGTCCATATCGGAGACCACCTCGCTGAGTTCCTCCACCCCGTTCAACAGTTTCGCGATTCGCCTGAACTCGCCGGCATGCAGCGGCCGGACCCTGAAGCCGTTCCGGGACCGGACCAGCGATCCTAGCGGCCTGTCCAGAAACCGCTCTTTCAGATAGGTCACCACCATCTCGCGGGAAGCGCACGAGTAGTCGCCGCTGATGCTCACCGGGCCGAACAGATGGCGGCACTCGGGCCTGAGCGCGACCAGCCTGCCGATGCCGTTCCAGAGAAGAAAGAGCGGCATGGCCTGTTTCTGGTATTCGGGGCGCACAAAAGAGCGGCCCAGTTCCATGGAGGGCCCGATGCGGGCGAAAAGGGCCGGATTGATGTGAAACAGGCTGTGGGTATACAGACCCTTCACCCCGTGGCGTTCGATCACATCGCTGGTATAGGCGGCCCTGTATGCACCAACGATTTCGCAGGACTCGTCATTCCAGACGAACAGGTGCCTGTAGTGAGCGTCGTAGCGGTCGAGATCAATCTCCCTGCCTGTGCCCTCGCCGGCGAGCCGGAATGTGATCTCGCGCAGCCGGCCGATCTCGCGCAGCACCAGCGGAATCTGACAGGCATCGGCGGCGAACACCGACAGCCTGCCCGCCCTGGCCAGCCGCTGGTTTTCCGGCAACGCGCGGACCTCCTCCTGCATCGAGTGGGGTTCAACCGGTCCCGAAACCGGTATCTGGACGTTGGGGCCGGCGGCGCCCGGGTTGAGGCGTCCTGGACTCCTCCACCGCAACAGGTGGACCCGCCGCCGCAGGTACTCCGTGGCATCCTGGTCGGTTTGGAATGCCGAAAGGCGCGCCGGGCTCAGCGGCGTACCGATGGTGATCCGCGCCGTCTGCCCCTTCTTGTTGAGCAGTTCCCTGACCAGCAGGGCCGTCCGCGCCTGCGGGTGTACCAGTCCGGCCGTCTGAAAGCCCAGCCCGTTCGAACCGTGGATGTACATCGGCACAACGGCGGCTTTCGCAATCTTCGCCAGGCGGACCGCCGCAGGGTTCCAGGCCCGGTCCTCCACCCGCATCCTGCCGAACTGGAACGAAGACACCTCGCCCGCGGGCAGCACGACGAGCAACCCGCCGGACTGGAGCCAGTTCAGGCACTCCCGCAGGGGCCCCCGGTTTCTGGCCGCGGCCTCAGGCCCGCCGAACGGATCCACTGGAATGACGTATTCGCCAAACTTGGGCAGTCCTCTTAGTAAGGAGTTGGCCAGGAACCGGACGTCCGGCCGGATCCGCAGCAACAACTGGCCAAGGATAGGCCCTTCCAGCAGCCCGAAGGGGTGGTTTGCCGTGATCACCACCGGTCCTTGCCGGGGAATGCGGGCAAGGTCGGCCTGGGTGACGTCGACGCGCACGCCCAGCGCCTCCAGCAGCGGACCGAACATCTGCTCGCCCGAGGCCCGCATGAGGGTCTCCGCATGCAGCCTCCGAAGGTCTTCGATCATCAGCACCCGCCCCAGCCAACTCGCCGGCACCGGCAGCGGCAGATGCCGGTTCAGTTCCAGCGCAGCCTTCGCCACCAGTTCGTCAGTGAGCGCTCTTGGTTGTGCGTACATGTTGTTCACCGGACAGCTTGAACCGCCTTCGTTACAGGAGTATGCATATCGGACTAACGGAGAGTGAGCCGGAGCGGTTGGCGCGCCGCCGCTCGCCTGTGCGAGGTGCGGCGCGCCGCCACGCTCGGAACAAAACCTACAATTTGTGTTTGACAATTCACGGCCGCTAAACCTGACTGAAAGCGACAGGCTTCAGACTGTCAGGCATGCAGAGGAACTCAAACCCTCACGGCCAGGCCGGCAAGGCTCACCGCCACTGTCTTGAAGGATGTGCGCTATGAAGCCGTGCCCGGTCTCGTTCGCCTGGCAGCCCGGCGCATTCAGCGGATATCGCACCGGTGTCTCCCTGCACAGCCACACCTCGCACTCCAGAGAGACTCTGGATTTCATCCCGCGGTTCTGCGCCGCCATCCCGCCGCTGGCCGCCGCGCTGCGCCGGTACGAAGCCCGGTACCGCCGGCTGCACGGCCGGGAACTGGACTACGGGGCCGCATGGTGGACTCCGCCTCTCGGGCCGAGGGAAGCCCTCTCGGTCGAGCGAGCCCAGATTGAAAGCCGGTGCCTCGCGCCCCTGGTCTCCATCACCGACCATGACAACGTGGAAGCGCCGATGCTTCTCCGGATCCTCAGCGAAAGCAGGGAGACCCCCGTCGGTGTTGAGTGGACCGTTCCCTGGCGAGGTACGACGTTCCATATCGGCGTCCACAACCTCCCCCCGCGCAGCGCCGCTGCGAGAATGGAAGAACTCGCCCGATTTACCGCGCGTCCCCACGAAGCCCTGCTGCCCGGACTGCTTGACTGGATCACGGACTCCCCCGACACGCTGGTCGTCTTCAACCATCCCTTCTGGGACGAAAAGGGGCGCGGCCGGGCGTTCCACATCTCGAGGGCCGAGGAGTTCCTGCGCATCCACCGCCCGTGGATCCACGGGCTGGAACTGAACGGTCTGAGGCCCTGGAGCGAGAACCAGCGGATTATCGAACTGGCCGAATCTCGGGAGATACCCTACGTCTCGGGCGGCGACCGCCACTGCTGCGAACCCAACGCGCTGCTGAACTTGACCTCGGCGGCGACTTTCTCCGAGTTCACCGAGGAGGTTCGGGCCGACGGCATGAGCCGCGTGGTGCTCATGCCGCAGTACAGGGAGCCGATGACCAGCCGGATCCTGGCCTCGATCGCCGACGTCATGCGCGACAACGCCGAGCATACTCACGGCTGGACCCGCTGGAGCGACAGAGTGTTTTTCAGGCGGAGTGACAGCAGCATTGACCCCCTTTCGGCTGCCTTTCCATCCGGTCGGGAGCCGTCCGTCATCCGCCTATTTGTCCTTTTCAGCCGCCTGCTCGACGACCAGCGGCTCAGGTGGGCAATGCGTGGACTCGGGCAACCCGCCCGCGAGTTCGAATCATGAGCGCCGCAATCCGTCTGGCCCTGTTCGCCGACAGCTTTCACGAAGTCAACGGCGTGGCCCTGACATGCCGCCAGTTCGAAAGCCACGCCGCCAGGAATGGACTCCCTCTGCTTGGCGTCCACAGCGGCCCGGCCACCAGGGCCTGGGACGAAGGCTCCGTGACGCACTGTGAACTCACCACATCAAAACTGTTCCTGCCTCTCGATTCCGGCCTGCGCTTCGACCTCGCCTTCTGGCGGCACTCCCGGTTCGTGGAAGACGCCCTTCGCGCCTTCCGGCCGGACGCCATCCACATCACCGGGCCCAGCCACATCGGCATCCTCGGCCTATTGCTTTCGCGCCGCCTGCGCCTTCCCCTGTTCGCCAGTTGGCACACCAACGTCCATGAGTACGCCGGCCGCCGCCTGCCTCCATTCCTGAGGGCTCCCCTCGGCAGGGCCGCAGAACGGGCGTCGCTGGCGCTCACCGCGCGCTTCTACCGATTCGCCCGCGCCCTGTTCGCGCCCAACATGGACCTGGTCCGCCTGCTCGAAGCTCGTACGGGCCGCGAATGCCACCTCATGACTCGCGGCGTGGATACCCAACTGTTCCGCCCCGGCCAGGCACGGTCCGCCGGCGCTCCACTCTCCATCGGCTACGTAGGCCGGTTGTCGGTGGAGAAGAACGTGCGCCTGCTGGCCTCCGTGGAAAAGTCGCTCTCGAAGGCCGGACTTGATCAATTCGCGATCGACATCGCCGGCTCGGGTTCCGAACGCGGCTGGCTGCGCGCCAACGTGGCCCGCCTGCGTGATCACGGCACGCTGCATGGCGAAGCGCTGGCCCGCCTCTACTCCCAATTCGACATCTTCGTCTTCCCGTCCGAAACCGACACCTTCGGCAATGTCGTTCAGGAAGCCATGGCCTCCGGCGTCGCCTGCGTCGTAATGGACAAGGGCGGACCCGCGTCCATCGTCCGTCACGGCGAGACCGGTCTGGTCGCCTCCTCGCCCGAGTCCTTCTGCCGGGCCGCCGTCGAACTCGCCTCGGCGCCATGGCTCCGCCGGCGCCTTGGACGGGCCGCGCGCACGGCCATGCACGGGCGTTCATGGGACTCAGTCTTCGAAGAGATGTACCGCGTTTACGGCCAAGACCTTCTCGCTTCACCGCCGCTCCCTTATGCGTCTTCCCTGGAACTGGAAAACCGCGCTGTCTAGCGGCATCTACCGCAGCCCGGCGTTTCTTCTGGCGGGTTTCAGCCATGCGGGGACGGCAGCGGGAGTGCGGGCGGCATCCATCGAGTTTGCCGTCCTCGCAGCAGCCGCCGGGTTTACCGGCGCCTGGCTGGAGAGCCTGAACGCGAAGCCCCGCGGACTCTACACCCGCGCGGTCGTTTTCTGCTTCGTCCCCGCCGCGCTGCACCTGGCCGAGTTCGTCGTCCACTCGCTGGCCGGCACACCCGCCGCGGGAAGGGGCATCATGCTGTCGATCGGGCTCTCCATCGTGTCCTCCAGTTTCTGCTGGCATACGATGAGGCGAGGGGCCATGCTGACATCGGCCGGCGCCCCGGGGCTTCTCGATGATCTTAGGCGGATGCCGCAACTGCTGCTCTCCTTTGTGACCTCGTCTTTCTCGCGCAGCCGGGTCTTCATCCCTTCAACTCGGGAGAATGATCCTGGATAACCGGAAGGAGTGAGGGCATGAGCATGGCCGTTCACGCCGGATTTCCCCTTCGGGATGCCGGCGGCGTAGTGGAACCACAGTGGTCTGCCCGATCCGAGAGTGAACCCCTTGGCGACCCTTTGGCCCTTTGGCCCTTTGGCCCAACCCCTTTGGCCAATGCTACCGGAATTGGTTCGTTACTCCCTGACACACCGAACGGACAGTGCTCTCTGCTTCTCGAGGCCGCTTTGCCGATGGAGAGCTTGCCCGCCTTTGCCGAAGTTGTAGGACCACGCAGTGGCCGGATCAATCTCTGATTCCGTCCAGTAGAAACCATGGGCCTCCAACCGTGAATACTGGCCATCATCGGAACGTCCGCCGCCAAGCAAGGCATTGAATCCCGAGTTGCCTCCGGCCAGGAGCGCCTTGTAGGCCGCATTGCCCCTGTCTTCCGAGTCCTCGCTGACGCCACCGTAGTGCTTCGCCATCTGCCGCCAGTCCCCGTCGGTTGGCAACCGCCATCCATCTCCCAACGATTGACATACTCGCCGCGCCGACTCCCAAGTGTATAAACGGCCATACTGACGGCACTTCGATTCCGCTCCTTCGTAGCAGTACGACGGGACAGCGTTGACGTTCAGATTGTGTGTCGTCCACTCTTTTCCATCCGCCATCCGCTTGGGGGAATAAGTCGCGCCGAACGATTTCCTGTCTTGCGCTGAAACTGGCTCCAGTGAGGCGGTATTAAAGCCGAACGCAATACCCAGCGACACTGACATGACAGAAACTCGAATCATCCTGGTCTTCTCATCAGCGCAGTTATGGCGACCGTTCCACCGCATGCCGAACCATTGTACGTGCGACGCCTGCGCTTCTCAACCTGCGGGCCGGTTGGCTGGAATCAGCAAAGCTGTTCACCGCCGCTTATCGGGAACACTGAACGTCCCTCGAACTAGGTTCAGGCTGTCATTATCCTTGCCCCGTCCCGCGCCCGTAAACACCATCGTGAATTCCAGTCCATTTGAGCTGTGCCACTTGGTGGGCAGGTTCCAGAAGAAGGTGTTGGCGGGGACATTCGGTTGTCCGGCGCCGAACGGGGTACCGGCCGATTCGCTGGAGAAATGTACAGTGGTCCAAGGTCCCCAGGGTTCAGGCGCGTCGTAGACCCCGAGGTTTCCACGCGAAGACGCGGTGTGCTCCACCATCAGGATGTACCGCTTGCGACCAGCGTTATAACAGACGCTGCTCACCCAGCCTACGCCGTTTTCCCGATCCTCGAAGACGGGCCGCTTGCGCGTGAGGGCTTGCGTCCACACCGGCTCGTTCCGCCGCAAATGCGAAAAGAACTCATAATCGGAACGCTCCATCAACTTGCCGGCGGGTGAGCGCGCCAGGTGGATTGCCCCGGGGGTCTGGATATTGTAGCCAGCCGAATCTCGCGGAGCTATGAAGTAGTGATAAACGAACCGGTCGCGAGCGCCCTGGTTGTTGCGGCCGAACTGGCAGATGGTTGGAATCGTCAGGTCATCGGCGCGCTGGAACGCCCACGACGCCGGTGTCCATGTCCTGCCATGATCGGCTGACGAGTACAGTCGAGCCTCGCTCTGCATCTCTGCCAGCAGGGATTTCGGCACGACCCACATGTACAGGATCCCGGCGACACAAACCGTACCCCAGCTTTTCCCCTGGAAGGTGGCTTGCGAAAGCGCGTTCTTTCCTCCCCATACATTGACGCCCCTGCAGCTCGTCCAGTCGCCTTCCAGGCGCCCGTAGCCGAGGCTTACACGGCCATCGGAGTTGCTCCCCCCGAACCCTCCGCCATCGCCCCAGGCTCCATAGAGGTGACCGTCGTCTGCCCAGGTGAGCTGCCAGTTGTCGCTCCCGGGAGCGTCCCGCTTGTGCGTTGACCAGTCGAGCACCATCTCCCCCAGAGCAGTACTCGGCGGGTACGCTGGCTTGGGCGAGAACTGCGCTCGGGACAACGCCGGAGTGAACAGCACGGGCAGGAAACTGCGGCGGAGCATAAGCCGAGTATGGCATGGGCAGGTCCACGGGAGCGCCGGCGGCGTGTGACGGCCTTATCGCTGGTCTGGGCGTGTTTTGAGCCAAGCAAGAAATTCGCAGCTGCCGCCCGGCGCAGCTGCGGAGAGCCCGCATCGACGGCCCTGCGACCGCCGACCACCGGCGTTAGCGCTGGAAATTGTCCGGCGCCTCGCGGCCACGAATAGAGGCGGCGGAGACCCAAGTGTATTGCGTCAGGACTTTGCTCCCTCAGGGCCCGCTGGCTTGCAGTACGACTCCTGATCCATCCCGGCTGGGCGCCGGGCGAGGGTGGACAGAGGCGCGTGCCGTTTTCGATGGAATCGTGATTTGGTTGTACGCGGCTGAACCGTTCGCCCGGTTTGAGTGGAGGTTCAGCGGGCGTCGGGGTTGGAGTCGCCAGTGGAGCGGGGGTTGAACCAGGGGTAGAGGAGGGGCAAGAGGTAGATGGTGAGGATGGTGGAGGTGAGGAGTCCGCCGATGACGACGGTGGCGAGGGGGCGCTGGACTTCGGAGCCGGTGGAGGTGGCCAGGGCCATGGGGAGGAAGCCGAGGCTGGCGACGAGTGTGGCCATGAGGACGGGCCGGAGGCGGTGGGTGGCTCCTTCGATGGCGGCGGATTCGGGCGGATCGGATTCGGAGCGGCGGTGGATTTCGCTGATCATGACGATGCCGTTGAGCACAGCGACGCCGAACAGGGCGATGAAGCCGATGCCGGCGCTGACGTTCAGATTGAGCCCGCGCAGATGGAGGGCGGCGATGCCGCCGACGATGGCGAAGGGCACGTTCAGCAGGATGAGCAGGGCGAGACGGGTAGAGGTAAAGGTGAAGAAGAGCAGCCCGAAGATGATGAGGATGGAGGCGGGGACGACGAGCATGAGGCGCTGGGTGGCGCGTTCCTGGTTTTCGAACTGGCCGCCCCAATCGATGGAGTAGCCGGGGGGCAACTGGAGTTGAGAAGCGATGCGCTGGCGGGCTTCGGCGACGAAGGAGCCGAGGTCGCGGCCGCGGACGTTGGACTGAACGACGATGCGGCGCTGGCCGTTTTCGCGGGAGACGAGTTCGGGTCCGCGGGCAAGATAGACGTTGGCGACCTGGCCCAAGGGGACGCGCTCGCCGCCGGGGGCGAAGAGGAGGAGGTTGCGGACGGCGGAGTCGTCTGAACGGTAGGTTTCGGGGAGGCGGACGACGATGTCGAAGCGGCGCTGGCCTTCGATCATTTCAGAGACGGTGCGGCCGCCGATGGCGGCGTCCATGAGGTCGCGGACGTCGGAGACGTTGAGGCCGTAGCGGGCGAGGGCGGCGCGGTCGATTTCGACGCGGAGTTCGCCGACGCCGGAGATGATCTCCATTTGCTCGTCGGCGGCACCGCGGACGCCAGAAACGAGAGTGAGGGCGCGCTCGGCGAGTGTGGAGAGCACGGCGGGGTCTTCGCCGAAGATTTTGAGAGCGACGTCGGCCTTGATGCCGGAGATGGTCTCGTCGAGGCGCATGGCCATGGGCTGGGTGAAGTTGAAATTGACGCCGGGGACGGAGGAGAGGGTGCGGTCGAGGGATTCGATGAGTTCCTGCTTGGAGCGGAAGCGGGTCCACTGGTCGTAGGGTTTGAGGAGGACATAGACGTCGCCCTGGTAGATGCCCATGGCTTCGGTGGCGACGTCGGGACGGCCGATGCGGGTGACGATGCCGTTGATTTCGGGGTATTCGAGCAGGATCTGTTCGATGCGGGTGGAGATGCGGACAGACTCGGTGAGGGAGATGCCGGGGAGTTTGCGGGTTTCGATGAGGATGGAGCCTTCGTCGAGACGGGAGATGAATTCGGTGCCGAGGGTCATGAAGCCGGGGACGATGAGGGCGACGACGGCGGCGCCGGCGAACAGGACCTTCTTCTTATGGGCGAATGCCCAGGCGAGGGAGCTGCGGTAGCGGGCTTGAGTCCACTGGAACCAGCGGTCCTTGGGGGTGCGGACACCTTTGCGCAGGACGATGGAGGCGGCGGCGGGCAGGGCGGTGAGGGTGAGGAAGAGAGCGCCGAGCAGGGCAGCGCAGACCGAGATGGCCATGGGCCGGAACATGCGGCCTTCGAGGCCTTCGAGGAAGAAGACGGGCAGGTAGACGGCGATGATGATGCCGACGGCGAACAGGATGGGGCGGGCGACTTCGGTGGCGGCGGAGTGGATGCTTTCGGTGACGTTGATTGAGGCGGTCTGGCCGGGGCGGCGCTGGAGGCGGTGGACACAGTTTTCCATCATGACGACGGCGCCGTCGACGATCATGCCGAAGTCGATGGCGCCGAGGCTCATGAGGTTGGCTGAGACGCCGAAGTAGGTCATTCCGAGGAAGCCGAACAGGAGCGAGAAGGGGATGATGGCGGCGGTGAGCAGGGCGGCGCGGAAGTCGCCGAGGAAGATGAACAGGACGACGAAGACGAGGAGGGAGCCTTCGAGCAGGGCGTTGCGGACGGTGCGGATGGTTCCGTTGATGACGGTGGACTGGTCGTAGAAGGGGACGACCTGGACGCCATCGGGGAGGCGGAGTGTGGCGAGCTTGGCCTTGACGCGTTTGATGACGTCCATGCCGTTTTCGCCCTTGAGCATGATGGCCATGCCGGAGACGGTTTCGCCCTTGCCGTCGCGGGTGGTGGCGCCCTGGCGGGGCAGGGGCATCAGTTTGATTTCGGCGATGTCGCGGAGAAGGACGGGAGTGCCGGCGCGGGCGAGGATGACGATGCGCTCCAGGTCGCCCATGCTGAGCGTTCGTCCGATGCCGCGGACGGTGTACTGCTCCATGGCGTGTTCGATGAAGCCGCCGCCGAAGTTGGCGTTGTTGTCGCGGACGCGGTCGAAGACGTGGGAGAGGGTGAGGCCGTAGCGCTGGAGTTTAATGGGGTCGACTTCGATGGTGTACTGGCGGGTTTCGCCGCCCCAGGAGTTCACTTCGTTGACGCCGGGGACGGTACGGAGGGCGTAGCGGATCTGCCAGTCGTGGATCGTCTTGACCTCCATTGGGGTGAGGCCCTTGCCCTCGACGGTGTATTGATAGACCTCGCCGAAGGCGGTGGCCATGGGGCCGAGGACTGGGTCGATGCCTTCGGGCAGGCGTGAGCGGACCTCCTGGAGACGTTCATTGACAAGCTGGCGGGCGAACCATGGATTGACCGAGTCATCGAAGATAATGGTGACCATGGAGAGGCCGAGTTTGGAGATGGAGCGGATGTCCTGGGTATTGGGGACGCCCATGAGGGCGGTTTCGATGGGGAAGGTGACGAGTTGCTCGACCTCGGAGGGGGCCATGGCGGGGCACTCGGTGATGACGTTGACCTGGTTGTTGGTGAGGTCGGGGAAAGCTTCGACGGGGATGCGGAGCATGGCCCAGAGGCCGGCGGCGACGAGCAGAATCAGTCCAACGACGACGACCCAGCGCTGACGGAGGTGAAAGCTGATGATGCGGTCGAGCATAGTGGGGGGCCCCTACTCATCCGACAGCGAGGATTTGAGCAACTGCGACTTAAGAATGAAACTTCCCCGGGCGACTACGCGTTCACCGCCTTTCAAACCGCCAGTGACCTGCACCAGACCCTCCACGGACCGGCTGACGGTGACCGGGACGGGGCGGAATGACGCGGCATCGACCTCGACGAAAACCGTGGGCTGGCCGTTCAAGTCCTGGACGGCATCCTGGGGGATGAAGATGGCGGACTCCGACATGCCTGAATCGAGCTCGATGGTGGCGTACATCTCGGGTTTGAGGAGTCCGGCGCGGTTATCGATCTCGATGCGGGCGGAGACGGTGCGGGTTTCGGGGTCGAGTTTCTCGTCGATTTTCAGGACGCGGCCTGGAAATGTGCGGCCCGGGTAAGCCTGAACGGAGACGCGTGCGGGGACGCCGGGGCGGAGGCGGGAGAGGTGCTCCTCCTGGACGGCAGCCAGGGCCCAGATGGTGGAGAGGTCGCAGATGGTGAAGAGATCAGAGGATGCGTTGACGACGGCGCCCGGAGTGACCTCGCGGCTGAGGACGATGCCGGTGGCGGGGGCGTTGATGGGGATGAGGTAGTCGGCGTGGACTTCAGGGTCGGGGACGTCGCCGTGGTCGGCCGGCGCATCGATGGGGATCTGGAGGAACTCGGTGAGGTGCAGGCGGGTGCGGCGCTCCTCGATCGCGGCGTTTTCGAGCGCGATCTGTTCGTTTCGAAGGGTGTTTTCGGCGAGTTCGAGTTGTTCGAGGCTGGCGGCCTTCATTTGATGGAGGCGGCGCATGCGGTCGCGGGAGCGGCGGGCGAAATCGACGTTTGAGTTCAGGCGGGAAAGTTCACCGACGGCGCGGCGGTGTTGGGCGCGGGATTCATGGATGTCGTGGGAGAACAACCGGGCCAGGAGTTGGCCCTTTTTCACATGGTCACCGACTTTCACCTCGACGCGGATGATACGGCCGTCGGTGATCGCGCCCACGCGCCAGGTGGTGTTTTCATTCGTGATCAGGCGCCCGGATGCGGAAATGCCAACGGGGATCGCCCGGACAGCGGCGTCGACGATCTGGATTCTGGCTTCCTTGAGGGAAGCGGCGTCGAGGGTGACGGTATTCTGCTGGGCTGCTTTCGGCGGCTCCGGCGCGGGCGACTGGGGTTCGGGCGATTTGCCGCAACCGGCCAGGAAGAGGAGGGCGACGGCGACTGTGGTGGTGGCTCTCATTGAATGATCCCCATGGCGGATTGGAGCGCGGCTTCGCTTTGGCGGTACTGGGCCGCCGCCTGGACGGAGAGGATTTCGATCTCGATGCGGAGGCGCTCGGCGTCGAGCAGGCGGAGCAGGTCGGCACCACCGAGGCGGTAGGCGGCCTGGGCAATCTGGGAAGTTTCTGCGCCCTGTTGCCTGAATCTCCCCATGAAGTCGACGACCTGGCGGCGGCGGATCAGGTACTCCTGGTAGGCGGCTTCGATTTCGGCGCGGGCGGTGGCTTCTGTGGCGGCCAGCCGGGACTCGGCCTCACTGATGGAGGCGGCGGCGGATTCGATATTGCCCTGATTGCGGTTACGCCAGGGGAGATCCCACTGGACGCCGCCCATCATGGTGTTGAAGCCCTCGGTGCGCTTGTAGCCGAAGAAGAGCGAATAGTCGGTGCGGGCGTTGGCGCGCTGAAGTCGGAGGCCGGCACGGGAGGCTTCGATGCCGGCGCGTGCGGCGAGGACGTCGGGGCGGCGGCCGAGGGCGGCTGCCGGGTCGGGCGTCATTGGCGGATCGGCGCCGACGGCGAGACTGTTGGTGAAGACGGTATCCGGGAATGAAGACTGGCCCATGGCGCGATAGAGATTGATGCGGGTGCGCTGGGCGTCGAGGCGGGCCTGGTTGGCGGCAAGTTCGATTCGATCGGCTTCGAGGCGGACGCGGAGAAGGTCG
This sequence comes from Bryobacteraceae bacterium, assembly GCA_014860455.1. GTDB lineage: Bacteria > Acidobacteriota > Terriglobia > Bryobacterales > Bryobacteraceae > PNKE01. The sequence goes on from JACZJQ010000173.1 coordinate 38,265, forward strand.
GATTCGGCCATGGCGCCTTCGCGGACGCGGATCTCGTGGTACTCGACAATTTGTTGAAAGTTCTTTTTGGTGGCTTCGAGGAGGTCGAGGGTCTGCCGCGCGCCGGCGGCGGCCCAGTAGGCATCTTTGACGGCGGCCGCGACGGCGAGACGTGTGGAGGCGAGTTCGTGGGCGGCGACGGCGGTTGCGGCTTCGGCGGCGTCAACGCGGCGGCTGCGCTTGGCGCCGGGTTCGAACTGCTGCTGGAGGTAGACGAAGTTGTCGGTCTGTTGGGAAAAGCTGAACGGGTTGCCGGCGGTCGATGGGCGGATGTTCTCGGTCTGGACGACCAACTGAGGGTTGGGGGCGAGGCCGGCCTGCCTGCGCGCGCCTTGGGACTGCGAGACGCGGGCACTTGCCGACGCAATCTCTGGATGGGTGGCGAGCGCGGCATCCACAGCGCCGACCAGCGACAACTGCTGCTGCGCCGATACAGGGGCGAGGCAGAGGCAGGCGAGGACGGCGAAACGGAAGATCATGCAGTCTTTACCAAACCGTCATTCTAGTCCAGTTGGAACATGGCTCGCTGGAGCAATTCGGAGATTTTTGTCTGAGAGCTGTTGAGTGACAGCGCGCTGTGTACGCCGGGCGGCCAGCGCGGAGTTGATTGGCTTACCGCTGGCTGGGGCAAGGATCGACGCCTACCTACCCGCGGTGTGGCTACCAGGACGATGACGCCGCCGGCTTCTGACACGGAGATTGAATCAAGCCGGGGGCTTCGGCGCTCCCTGATCGAACTCGCCCTCCGCGCTTGGCGCATGGGTTTTGTCCCAGCCGGCGTGCCGGCGACGGGGTATGATGGGCGATTCCATCGAGCCGTTCGTCCTGTGGAATCGCGTGTGGGCGTATCAGGCTGGGGCCTGGGGGCCTGGTACGGCCGGCCCCACTCGCAATCTCCCCAAAACCCCTCAAAACCCCAACAATAACCG
>JACZJQ010000174.1 GCA_014860455.1 Bryobacteraceae bacterium
GCGGTGAAGGGAGAAGAGCGCATTCGGGTCCCTGGCGCACTGGATGACGCAGATAGCCTGGATGGGTTTCGTCTGGCAGACGTAGGCGACGACGTAGCGGTAGAAGTTCCAGAAGCGGTATCTCCGGCTGAACTGGTCTGCGTGAAAATGGCCGATGCCTTGGGACCGGCCGAGCGGTTGCAGTCCCTCGTGGAACTCGACGCGAAGCCGCTCGGCCGCATCAGGGCTATCCTCGGCGATTTCGAGAAGGATCTCCGCCAAGTCCACATGGGCTTGCGGCGTGAGAGCGAACGAGGGCTTCATTTCTTCGGTGAACTGGTCTTCGGCGACCTGGGGCGGCGGCGTTGCTCGATCATCCGGCGAAGCTCGTCAAGGCCTTATCCCCGTCGAGCAGGTCGCCGCGCCGGGCCTGGGCGGCCCCGCGTTTCAGCTTGGCCTTCAATTCCAGTAACGCGGCTTCGCGTTCCTGTTCGCGGTCCTGCAATAGACGCAAGGCCTCGCGGACAACCTCGCTGGTGGACTGGTAGCGGCCCGAACGCACCCGGCTTTGCAGGAACGCTTCCAATTCCGGCGTGAGCGAATTGTCCACTGTCGTGCGATTGGTGGCCATGCCTACAATGAAAGGCGTGTGGCACATTGTGTCAATCTGTGGCACGACTCCATCGTATGAGGCCCTTCAGCCCCGGCACGAACGCATACCACCCGTTCTCATCGCACTCCATGACAAACTGATACCCGCGATCTTACCCTCAACAACCGCGAACGCAGAGAGCGGGTGCTTTTGGCGAGCCACCCCGACAAGTTGATGTGACCCCAACACCCTGCCTCGTTGGATCTGTCATCCGTCCGAACAACGCTCGGAAGACCTGACGGACTCAGTGCTGGATCGTGTCGTCAACCGATGCCTCTTAACAAAGCGCTTGACTGCCCAGAAAATCTATAGCACTATAGAGCTATAGATTTTACAGGAGGCAGTCGTGACAATTGATATCAGTTTTGAGGTCTTCAAGGCTCTGACAGCCCTGCGGGAAAACGAGTCCGTCACCTACGACCACGTACTGCGGAAACTTCTTCGGCTTGAGCGAGCCAGTGAAAAGCCGGCAATCGAGCAGTCCTCTCCGAATGGTGCATGGATCGCGAAGGGTGTGGTGTTCCCAGGCGGCACACTTTTTCGTGCCACGCATAAGGGCAAGACCTACACGGGAACGGTTGAAGACGGGGCCCTGCGGGTGGACGGGAGGAGTTACTCTTCGCCATCACAGGCGGCGGTGGCGATTACCGGCAACTCCGTGAATGGCTGGATCTTCTGGGAATGCAAACTGCCGGGCCAGTCGGGATGGCAGATGCTCAAAACTCTGCGTAAAAAAGTATAGGAGTTTGCCGACTTGAGAGTCTTGTCCAAATTACATATTTTTCTTTTTTTTCTTTTTGTATTTGACGGCATCGGGCACGCTCCGCTTTAATTTGAAAAATAAAATATTGTGTTCTTCGTCCGGAATGTTTTTCTTGCAGTCTGTGCACAGAAGGCCTATGCCTCTAAAGTATTTCTTGCATTTAAGGCACTTCGACATAAAAAACCTCATGAGTTTCTATGAAAGAAGAATGACGTGCGAGACTATTAATGCAATAAAAAATATAGCTGTGCCAAGCAGGGCCTGCGCAATTGACAGCAGCGCAGCCTTTTCGTTGTTTGCATCCACAAGTGCTCTCACTTCGGTGCGGAGGCAGTCGCCTCTCTCCCACTCAAAGCCTTCAGTCGTGATCTCGATCAGTCCATCAGCTTCGAATTCTTTTACAATTGTTTTTGTCTCATCTGCTTCGTTTCTGGGCCTTAGCAGGTCCAAGATTTCTTCAAAAAAGCGCAAGGATGAAGGCCCAACATGTTCGTTGATAACTCTGATTTTGAGTGCATGTATACAAATGAATACAGCGGCGAGTAGGGCCGCCGTCGCAAGCCCGAACAGGATGCGTATGACATCTCCGGAGCGGAGAGCCGTCATTGATTGAAGCTTGTCAGGCTGTAAGAAGACCGCGAAGACCGCGATCAAGGCTCCAGCAGTCGTCGCAGTCTGATGTGTTTTCTGATCGATCTGAATGAAGCGCTTCAGGGCCTCCCCATATTGAAATTGGAGTGCATCGGCTAGTTTGGAGGTGACAGCGACAATGTCTTTGGGGAATTGATCCCGCGACGGTGCCCGCAGGTAGCCTTCAACAAAGTGGTCATCCATCAAGTGCCTCTCATCCAACCGATACGACCAAAGTCCGGAGTGACTCCCACAGGGTCAAGCACTGAGCAGGTTCGAGGTTCGGCAAGCATTTCAGTGAGACATTAGCACATGCCTGACTTGTCAGGGGGCTCACATTTCCTAAGCAGTTCGCTGGTGCAGGAGCGCCGTGATGTTGCGTGCTGCATCGGAGCCGAGGACATACCCGCTCATGCCGGTTTCTTTCGGCGCTCTTCGGATTTGCGTTTGAGCGCCGCGCGCGCTTCGCCGGCCTCGACACGCTCCCCGCGGTCGAGTGCGGCCATGCGCCGGCCGAGTTCTTTGTTGAACTCACCCAGTTGGGCGCCACGCGCTTTCTCGTGTTCTTCCAGAAGCCGCAGGGCCTCCCGGACAACTTCGCTCGCGGAGTTGTAACGCCCCCCCTTCACCTTTGCGTTGACGAACTTCTCCAACTCGGGCGTCAGCGAAACGTTCATAATAGCCTCCCCGGGGAACGCGCCTCCCCTCTCCCCCTCACAGTGTCATGAATAACAGACTATGTCAATCTCTGACATCCAGCAACTCGACCCGTCACCGGGCACTCGATGCGCACCGGCTCACGCACTGTGATAGAACTCCTCCAGCAGGAGTCACCATGCGCATCTTCGGTTCACTTGTCCTGGCCGCGGCTTCGATCTGCCTGACGGCAGCGGGTGCGGATTACTTCGTCAGCCCCAAGGGCGACGACAAGGCAGCGGGCACAAGAGCCGCTCCCTGGCGGTCGATCGAACGCGTCAACCAGGCGCAGTTCAAGGCCGGCGACCGTATCCTCTTCGAGGGCGGTCAGACGTTCAATGGCCGGCTCGCGCTGGGCGCGCAGTCGAGCGGTGCGGAGAAATCGCCCGTCGTCCTGAGTTCATTCGGCAAAGGGCGGGCGCGGATCGATGGTGGTACGGGCGAGGCGCTGGTGATCGACGGCGCGTCGCACATCCGCGTCGAGTCTCTCAATTTCACCGGCGCGGGCCGCAAGACCGGCAGCACCACCTCCGGCGTCGTTATCCGCAACAGCCGCCATGTCGAGGTGGTCAACATCGAGACAAGCGGTTTCCGTACCTCGGGCCTCTACCTCGATGGGGCCGAGCATGTCACCATCACGAAGATCCGTGCGCATCTGAACGGCGGCGCGGGTTTGAGTTCCGGCGGCGGCCGCTCGAAGCACATCACCATCACCGACTCGCTGTTCGAAAACAACCCCGGCAACCCTGTCGTGCTCAAGAACCATTCGGGCAACGGACTCGTCATTGGCAACGCCGAGCACGTCCTCATCGAGCGTTGCGAGGCGCGCTACAACGGCTGGGACATGCCCTGGACCGGCAACGGCCCAGTCGGCATCTGGGCCTACCGATCCGACCGCGTCGTCATCCGGCATTGTGTCGCCCACCACAACCGCAGCACCGCCAAGGACGGCGGCGGCTTCGACTTCGACGGCGGCATGACGAACTCGATCCTCGAATACAACTACTCGCATTCAAACTTCGGCTCGGGCTACCTGATCTGCCAGTACAAGGGCGGCGGCCTGTTCGAGAACAACATCGTCCGCTACAACATCAGCCAGGACGACGGCCTGTTCGACCACAACGCCGGGATCTACGTCTGGGTCGGCGGCGCGGACATGAAAAGCACACTGGTCCACAACAACACGATCTTCAACTCCAAGGGCGCGGCCGTGATCATCGCGGGCGCGAAGGAGTATGCCGACCAGATGCCTGTGCTCGGCTTCCACAACAACATCTTCGTGACGCAAGGGCCGCAGATCGTCGGCGCCGAGCATGGCAAGTTCGCGGGCAATCTCTATTGGTCTGTTGGCGAGCGCGGCTTCCGAGTCGGAGAGTTCAAGAGCCTGGAAGCCTGGGCTGCGGCAACGGGACAGGAGATGGCCGAAGGCAAGCTCGCCGGCATCTTCACCGACCCGCTGCTGCGCAAGGACGGCAATGGGCTGCTGACCGATCCGCGGCAGATGCGCACGCTGCGCGAATACCATCTACTGCCCGGCTCGCCGGCCGCAGGCGCGGGGCTGGACCTGCGGACTCTGTTCAAAATCGATCCAGGCAAAACCGATTACTACGGCACACCCCTGCCCGCGGGGGTATTGAGCATCGGCGCGCATGAGCCTGCGGCGCGGCGGTGACGGTTAGCTGCGGCATAGCGGCCAGTGTTCTGCTGTAGACTCGTCAGTTCGGCGAGGAGGCGCATCCTATGCTCACAAGACGACAATCACTTGGCCGGTTGGCCGGTTCGTCGGTGATCGCTTCCGGCGCTGCGGCGGCTCCCGGGAGGCCGCAACCGCCAATCCGGCTGGTCATCCTCGACATGGGCGGGACGATCATCGAAGACCGCGGCGACGTCCCGGAAACGCTCCGCAGCGCGATGGAACATCACGGCATCCGTTCGACGAAAGAGGAGATCAACCGCTGGCGCGGTGCGTCGAAGCGCGAGGTGATCGCCCGCTTCGTCACCGCCCAACTGGGCGTGGGCCGCGACGATTTGATCGACAAAATCCATGCCGAATTCACTGCCAGGCTGATCGAAATCTACAAGTCCGTGCCGCCGGTCAAGGGCGCGGAGCAGGCCATCCGCGAACTCCGCTCCGCCGGGCGCCTGGTCGCCGCGACCACCGGCTTTGACCGCGCCATCGCGCTATCCATCATCCGCCGGCTGGGCTGGGAACCCGATCTCGCGGCCGTCATCACGAGTGACGATGTCCCTGTGGGCAGGCCCGCGCCCTACATGATCTTCCGGGCGATGGAAGTGGCCCGTGTGCAAAACGTCGCCGAGGTGGCTGTGGTGGGCGACACGCCGCTCGATCTCCAGTCCGCCAACAATGCCGGCGTCCGCGCCGTCATCGGCGTACTCACTGGCGCCGGGACCGAAGCGGCCCTGCACAACGAACCGCACACGGCGATTCTCCCCAGCGTCGCCGGACTCCCGGCGTTTCTGTCATCGAAGTTCTGAGCGATCGCGTGCCGGCTCAGCGCGCGGGCGCTTTGAGGCTGTCGAGGTCGAAATACGCGAGATCCATCTTCGAAAGCCCCGGCAGCCCGTCGCCGCCGGAGGCGAAGGCGAGCAGGACGCGGTTGCCCACGAAGTGGATTGCCGAGTAACAATACCAGCCGGTTGGTGAGGCCAGTAGGTCGTGGGCGTGGGTCCAGGTCGCGCCCTCATCGCGCGAGACGGCCACGGTGAGCGGCGTCCGCTTGCCGCCCGTGCGCCTTCCATCCGAATCGGCCGCGCGGAACGATTCGTCGATCGTCGAATGGTCGTTCCAGACCATCAGCAGGTCGCCGGTTGAGGGGACCCGCTTGATCGATGCAGGTGACAACGGCGACCGGATCGCAGACGCTCGCGCTTCGCTCCATGTCTCGCCGCCGTCGCTGGAATATGACAGATACTGGCTGCCCAACTGCGTCCGAATGAACATCAGCACGCGCCCGTCTTTCAGTTCCACCACGCCCGGCTCCTGGAATCCGGCTCCGCTCGCCGTCGGGCATTCGAGCGTCGTTCGGCTCCGCCGCCATGTCTTGCCCGCGTCGTCGGACAGATACGCCATCGCTTTGCCACGCGACCCGTAGTCGCTCTCCTTCGTCGAATGCTGGGCCACGGGCGCAATCAACCGGCCGTTGCGCAGTTGGATCACGCGGTCGTTGTTCAACACGTAGTAGCCCGGCTCGGTGATGCAGAGGACCGGCTCGCTCCAGGTCCTGGCCTCATCGGTGGAGTAGCGCAGGTAAGGACGACAGTCGCCGAGCGAGTTCTTGCGCAGATAGAAGAGGGCGATGCGCCCGTCGGCCAGCCGCAGCAGGCTGACGCTCATCACGTTCATGCCGCCTTCGTTGCCGACGATGGGCGTGTCCGTCGCTGTCCACGTCTTGCCGCCATCGGCGGAAAACCGTCCCACGATGGTCGCCGCGGCATGGTCGCTGGTTCCGGCGAAGCGCGAGTAGGCGAACAGGATCCGCCCGTCCTTGAGCGTGACGAACGCGCCTTCGGTATTGCGCGGATTGCCTTCGGACGGGGGCAGCAACTTCAGAACCGTCGCACTTGTCAGCGTAGGATTTCCGGTCAGACGCTGAGCGCAAAGCGGTGCAGCCAGCAGGCCGCAGCAGAGGATGAGATGCAGTGACGGTAGAATGCTGACATTCTATCCGAACCTCGGACGAGAAGGATGCGAGGGGCGGCGAAGGGCGGCGGACGATGAAACGGGGCCTGTCAGCGGGGCGGGGAAGTCGGATAAGCTATTGGACGAAAAGGCCGCGATGCGAACGGAGCTGATGTCATGAAGATCAGGAAAGCGAACTTGATGCTGGCTGGCGGGATGGTTGTCTACGGCCTGGGCGTTGCCGCCGTGGCGCAGGGTCCGGCGCCGTGGTCGGCCAATCCGAAGGTGGTCGAGGAGCTTGGCCGGAAGAGGCCGGGCATCAACTACGACGAATCTAAGGTCCCCGCCTATGAACTGCCCGACGCCCTAAAGACAAGCAGCGGGGCGCGGGTGACGTCACCGGCGATGTGGGAACGCCAGCGGCGCGGCGAACTGTTGGAGATCTTCCGCAGCCAGTTCTACGGACGCCGTCCGGAGACCAAGTACATCGTAAAGTTCCAGCTGGTTTCGGAGGTGAAGGACGCATTCGACGGAGCGGCGACGGGCCGCGACATGATGGCTACGGTCAGCATCGGGGAACGCAAGTTCGAATTTCCGTTCACCGTGTTCCTGCCGAATAAGGCCAAGGGCAAGGCGCCGGCCGTGGTCCACATCAACAACCGGTACCCGTTGCCGGTGAAGGCGGTGATCGAGAAGCACGACCCGTTTTGGCCGGTGCGGACGCTGATCGAGCGCGGCTACGCCACGGCGTCGTTCCACACATCGCATGTCGATCCGGACCGCAAGGACGGCTACGACAAAGGCATCCGGGCGTTCTTCGCCAACGGCCAGCCGCAGGCGGCGGACGGCTGGGGGGCGCTGTCGTCGTGGGGTTGGGGCGCGAGCCGGCTGCTGGATTACCTGGCGACTGTGCCCGGCGTGGATGCCACGCGGGTGGCGGTGAGCGGGCACTCGCGCGGCGGCAAGGCCTCGCTTTGGGCGGCCAGCGAGGACACACGGTTCGCCATAGCCTATAGCAACGATTCGGGCTGCATGGGCGCGGCGATTTCGCGGCGCAAGTATGGCGAGACCGTCGAAGTGATCGCCAAGGCGTTTCCGCACTGGTTCTGCTCGAACATCAACAAGTACGCCGGCAAGGAGAGCGATCTGCCCGTCGATCAGCATGAACTGATTGCGCTTGTTGCTCCACGCGCCGTCTACGTTGCCAGCGCCGATGAGGATCTGTGGGCCGACCCGAAAGGCGAGTACGGGGCGCTGGTGGCGGCGAGTCCGGTCTTCGGGTTGTTCGGCAAGCAGGCGGTGAGCCAGACTGATATGCCCGCGCTGCTTCAGCCGCGGCATGTGGGCAGCACCGGATATCACATCCGGCCGGGCGGCCACGGGCTGGATGACCGGGACTGGGGGTTCTTCCTCGACTTCGCCGGCGGGCTCCTGAAGCGCTGACCAAACGAACTTCACCAGGATTCAGCGGCGGCACCGTCTTCGATGCTACTGATGCCATGTAACTGGGCATTGGCCCAACCGGCGGGAAGTCCGGCTCAGCCCGCGGACTGGCCAACCGCATCCAACTTGGCGCGCAGGAAGGCCATGCAGCCGGGGACCTGTTCGACTGTGAGTCCGTGGAGAAGGAGCGGGCCGGTGAAGCGGTGGGCGCGCAGGAGGCTGAGGTAGCGGGTGTAGTCGAGCTTGCCGTGGCCGGCGGCGAGGTGGCCGGCGTCGCCGTCATGGTCGAGGTCTTTGGCGTGGGCGAGGACGATATCTTTACCGACGAGTTCAAAGGCCTCGTCGAGGATCTCCTTCATGCGGGGGAGTTCGCCTGAGTGGAAGATGTTGGCCGGGTCCATGGTGAGCTTCAGGTGAGGCGAGCCGATTTCGTCCATGAGGCGGCGGGCCTTGAGGGCCGAGTCGACGATGTTGTTCACCTCGGGTTCGAAGGCGAGGACGACGCCAGCCTGACGGGCGATTTCGGTTGCTTCACGGATGCAGGCGGCCATGTCGCGCCAGGCCTCGGGCGTGCTGTTCTCCGGGTGGCGGCGCCACATGCTCTGGGTGTTGCGCGTGCCGGTGCAGATGTGGAGGTACGGGGCGGCCATTCGGGGGGCGGCTTCGGCAAGCAGGCGGAGTCTGCGCAGGCCGGCGGCGCGGTGTTCGGGATCGGGGTGGCACATGTTGAACGTGCCGGTGAGACAGGAGAGCTTCATGCCGCGGGCGGCGGTTTCGCGGCCGAAGCGCTCGGGCAGGCCGGAGGGGATGGAGTCCGGCATTTCGGGCAGTCCGGCGCAGGCCATGCTGAGCTGGACGCAGGCCATGCCGTGGGCCTTGGCGGCGTCGAGGCGTTCTTCGAGAGTCCCGGTTCTGTAAGTTGTGGCGACGAGGATGCCGATCATCGGCGAGGCGGCTGCGGGCGCGGCGTGAGCCGAGGCGCTTGCGGCGGCTGTCGCGGTGAGAGCGAGGAAGCGGCGGCGGTTCGGGCCGCCGGGTGGAGTTGGGTGGAGAGGGCGATCCTGCATGTTGGCGTGAGACTCCAGTTCGCATTCAGTATACCCGCGGGCGGCGGCTGGGATTTGCTTACGGACGGGCCTTGTTTGACATCGCGGCGCCTGATTGAATAGGGTCAGTTCAAGACTGGAAAAAGGAGTCGAGCGTGAAAGTAGGATTCGTCGGTTTGGGAATCATGGGCAAGCCCATGTCGCGCAATCTCATGAAGGCCGGGCACGATTTAGTTGTCTACGACATTGTTGCCGGCGCGGTGGATGAGGTCGTCGCCGATGGGACGGTGCGGGGCGAATCGGCGGCCGATGTGTCGGCGCGCTCCGAGGTGACCATCACGATGCTGCCGGACGGGCCGGAGGTGGAGATGGCGGTCACCGGGCCGGGCGGCGTGTTGAGTGGCGCCGCGGCCGGATCGATTGTCGTTGACATGAGTTCGATCAGCCCGCTGGCGGCGCAGAGGGTGGCGGCGGCGTGTGCGGCGAAGGGTGTGGAATTCCTGGACGCGCCGGTGAGCGGCGGCGAACCGAAGGCGGTGGACGGGACGCTGGCGATCATGGTTGGCGGCCGGCAGGAGGTGTTCGACAAAGTGCTGCCACTGTTTGGCGCGATGGGGTCGAGCGCGACGCTGACAGGGCCGGTGGGCGCGGGTAACGTGACGAAACTGGCCAACCAGATCATGGTGGCGGTGAACATCGCGGGCGTGAGCGAGGCGCTGGCGCTGGCCACGAAGGCGGGCCTGGACCCGGAGGTGGTGTTTAACGCGGTGAAAGGCGGGCTTGCCGGGAGCACGGTGCTGAACGCCAAAGCGCCGATGATGATCGGTCGGAACTTCAAACCGGGGTTCCGGGTGAGGCTGCACCAGAAGGACCTGCGCAATGCGCTGCTGGCCGCCGAGTCGATGAAGCTGAGCCTGCCGTTCACCAGCCTCGCTCAACAGGTGCTGATCGCGCTGATGAACAACGGCCGGGGCGAACTGGATCATTCGGCGATCGCGAATTTCATCGAGGACATGGGGAGCGTGGAGATCAAGCGGCCCTGAAACGAGGAAAGCCACCGAGCGGTGGCTGTAAGTATTTGAAAACAGTGGTGGGCTCGACAGAACTCGAATCTGTGACCTCTACCGTGTCAACGTCCCCGAATGAGTGACTTGCATCCAGTAGTCATTGAAAACAAAAGACTTGTTCGGATGGAGTGTGGACTCCATTTGGACCCCGCGGGCGAAAAGACGGCGATGAAAGGCCCATTTGGACTCCATTTCGTGCCACGAAGTCCCTCGCGCGCGGTTGTACCCGCCTTCCAAAAGTCGTCTGGAGACGAGGATTTTCCGTTCCTATACAGGACGCTGCCCATGCCGGCACGCCAGTGATGTCGGTACGGATCTCTGGTCAAGGGGCTGTGGTTTCCGATTCGAGGAAACCCTGGCGAAACTTGTCAACGCAGAGGGAGGCGTAGTCCAGCGATCTCTCGTCGTCTCCCAACCAGCCCCGTGAAGCCATCTGATTCACAAGTTGCTCCATCCGTTCCTGGGACTGGAGGAGAGCCACAATCCGGTGCCTGACATCGGGTCCACAGAGGGCAGAGGAATCGCGGCCCAGCAACCTGGCGGCTGCCAGAGGGATGTCGAACCCAGTGTCCTCCAGCAGTGGCAACTCCTGTTCAAAGAGCCTGTCCTCATTCCCCGCGCGATCGTAGGTGCTCAGAACTCTGCACAGATCCAAAGCGTCTTTGTTCGTTTCCATCCGTCGGTCGTCCCACGCGAGCAACTTGAGGATCACCAATCCGGCCAGCGATGCAACTGGGACGATCAGGTGCTCCTCGATCCTAATCGGGAGCGCGGACCTCTGGGCGTCGCGAAATCCTGCCACGCTCATGATGACTTCGTCCTTGGGTGGCCAGGTAATCTGTCCGCCTGCATCAGCGACGCCTCCGAACGGTATGAGATCGATCGGCAGATCCGGGAAGGCCTCGCCCGCTGAGTATAGAAGTCGGTGAGAGATCTTCGGCACCACTCTGAACTCCCGCTGCTCACACAGCCCGGCCTTAAGTAAATCGAACTGAACCCAATCCTCGACTGCCACGCCGAGGTCAATGTCTCGAGTTGCGCGGCCGGGAGCCTGACCCCAGACGTTGACGAGGACGATGTCGCGCGCCATGGCTCCGGCGACGAAAAAGTCGATCTTCAGGACGGTCGCCGCCTTGCTGACTCCGCGGAGAATATGGGCAGTCACTGTATCGACTGGCTTAGCCAAGTTGACCGAAGGTTGGTTGTAGGTATTGCTCATAGACAAGTTGGGCGATTTCGATGTTTCGGCCATCATTGGTGGCCAGAAGATCAGCGTACACGAGGAGTGGTGGCACCACATCCGGTGGGAGACCGGGCGTTGGAGGGAAGTGCCAGAAGGCCTCTATTACCTCCACGTTTCCCTTCTCGTCCGCGCGCATCCGGTTTGCTGTGAGGAGCGGCGTGAACGGCTCGCGCGCGTATATAGTAAACGTGGCCGGCTTCAGCATACGCGTGAGTCTGTCTCCCCCTACCTCCCCACCCCAGAAGGCTCCGCACTTCCCGACGTCGGTTGCCAACAAGGTTTCCGGATCCGCGGTGAACCTCCACTTTCGGAGCTTTGGGCGCAACGTCGTTGGGTAGTGTGTGACCCAGTCCCTCAGCAGGCGTCTGGGGTCGAGTATCCGCACCTGCTTGCCGGCGAATAGTGCCAGACCCCTTTCCTCCAGGTCCCTCACCACAGGTCCGATGGTTCCAAGCGCCACACCCGCTTGCGCAGCCAGCACACGTTGGTTGGTCTCGATGGGTCCGCGCTGGCACAGGAGCACAAAGGTCACACGAAGCCCTGCCTGCGTTAAGGCGCGAAAGCGTTCCCGCGGTGTTTCGACCTTCTTGGCATTGCCTGCCACATAGATCAGGAAACCGGGTCCCTCCAGATACGCATTGCCCGCGGTGTCGATAAAGGGGAGCTTCAGATCTCTGCAGCGTTCCGCAATGATTCGGGTGATGTGCGGCGCCACGAGGATTGGGGGATCGTCCCATGCCGTCCCCATCGTTTTAGTTTGAGCTGGAGTCGCAAACCGATCAACTGTCTTCACCTCTGCCAGGTATCGCCGTTTCTGCTGCGCGACGTCGATCTCAATTAGTGCGTCAGGGCCAGCCTCGCCCCTGTACGGCTCATGCAGGACCACCTCCGCCTTCAGGCCAGTCGTTCGGCGCAGTGCCTCGATGGCTTCATTCAGGATACGTTCTGCGTGGTGTGCCATGTCCGCGCCCTCATCTTTCATAGGAATCAACTACATGCACAGCGCCTGTCCCCCGCTCACGTGACGTCAACAGGGGATGGACATGCTGGGACGTGTCAGTTTTGTCCAAATTTCGCCAGTGTTCACGCAACGTGAACATCCTTTAGACATGAACATCGTGCCACGTGTCTGTTCAAAAGTCAACTAAGTACACGTTACGTGAACAGCAATATGCTGAACAAACACTGCCTTGCCAGCGCCACTCGCCAAAATGCCCACGTTGTCCAGCGAGGGGTCGCCGCAGGGAGCCGACGGCACCCCACCGTGCGCACGAAGGCTGACCTTGGAAGGTTGTAGATTTTCATTGACGTATTGTGCATATTGTGTATACTGTGGATGTGGGGTAAAACACATGCTGCGTCAAGACCTGAAGAGAATCGAGAGCTGGACCGAAGAGAGCGCCCGCGGTGACAAGACCAGACGCCTCAGCTTCGTCATCTCCGAGGACTGCCAACCCCTGGCGGGACGAATCTGGGCAGAGGCGGAGATGCTGGCGAATCCTGACGTCAGTCCACGCTGGCGAGCACAACTCCTGATGAGGAAGTTCCCTGAGGGAGGAGTGCAACCGATCCAGGACGACTGCGGAGACACAGTCTTCGTGGGCCAGACATTCGCGGCGGTGGCCAGAGACGTCTTGCTTGCCTTCGAGGGATTCGTGGATGACCATCGCGGCGCCATTGACCGGCTCTCGTCAGTTCTGGACGCACCGGTGCTGACCGTAAGTGAGGTTGCCGACGAACTTCGAACGCCGCGGAACACCGTTTTGCACTGGATCAAGACCGGGCGGTTGAAGGCGTTTCGGATCGGGAAAAAGTGGCAGATCCGGAGAGAGGACCTGCAGAAGGCGCTCGACAGCGCCGGCCAGTCTGGCTCTGCACAGATCGGGTAATGCCGGGATCACGAGTCCGTCGGCGACGGCGACCGAATCAAGAACGAAAGGAAGTGTGAACGCAATGGTCTATGTCATTCAACGTCCTCAGCCACGGCTGAGAACGGATGGTAAGGTTATCGAACGCGATCTCCGCCCCGCGATGGAGTATGGCCCATTGCGCTATATTTTCGAAGCCGAGGAGCGGGTCGCCTTCCACCAGAAACCCGCGCTCGATCGACTGAGGGAGGTCCTCTCTGCCTTCGACCCGGACCAGGACTACATCCTCTGGGCGGGGTTGGGCGATCCTGCCGCCGCATACCTCGTTCTGCTGACCCTGGGAGGGCTGAGGTTGGATCGTGTCAGGTTCCTCTATTGGTCTCGCGAGTTGGATCCGGAAACAGGCCTCCGGACGAAGAACGGCCACTACCGGGTATTCAGCGTCGATCTGACGACACATTGGAGCCAGCTACTGGATCCCTCGATTGCAGAGGGCTTTCAGCGAGGTCCGCACGGCGGCTCGTTGCGTGACGACCAGCCGACGGGTGGCTGGCTTCGAAGAAATCAACCACTGCCACCCGCCGCGCCGGCGTCAGGTGCGCCAATTGCACCTGAAACCGGCGCACACCCGGCCCGTCTAGGAAGCGCTACTCGACTTTGGCGTCGAGCGGGCCGAAGCGGTGGACAACGACCTGGGGCTCCCGCACCTCGACGCTCGAGTAGTCAAGCGTGACGGGAAACACTCCGGCCGTCCCAGGCTCGGGGATCGCAACTGGACCAAGCAGTTCGGGCATCGGCTATTCGATTTCGATAAGGCGGAGACTCGACTCCTGGCGGCCCAGACGGTAGGTGCGGCTCAGCGCGCCATCAAAGCGGACCAGGTACCGGCCCTCGGTGTAGGAGTCGGTGGGATCATCGGCGACGTTCGGATAAGCGTCTGTCAGGAGAGTGGCGATTTGGGCGATGGTGTCGCCGGTCGTGCGGTCTCGGAATTCCATGTGCTGCCGGTCCCTTATGTCCGGCCCACAACGGCTTCCGCTTGGCGGCCTGGCGCGCTGTCTGGCTCTGTCAATAGATACTCACGCGGGTTCGAAACTGTCTAACCGGGCCACGAACTCAACCGGCCTGTTATGCCGAGCTCAGCATAACGGCTCTTATCCAGAGCGCACCATTATGCCGAGTGTTCGAACTGGCAGTTGACAGGGCCATGCCCCGAAGCCTTGAGCACTTGGCATAATCCTGCGACGCTTCTTCATGCGGCAACTCGCCGCTTGGAGAAGATCTTGAT
>JACZJQ010000175.1 GCA_014860455.1 Bryobacteraceae bacterium
GGGGTTTGGAAGTATTTGTTGCCGTAACAGGCGAGGTCCTGGCGGCCGAGGTCGTCGGCGAGGATGAAGACGACGTTGGGCAGGGGGGTGGCGGCGCGGAGAGAAGGGGTGAGGGCGGCGAGGGAGGCGAGGAAAGTGCGGCGGTCCATGGTAGGGACCATTGTATGGCAGGGGGCGGCGATGTGCATTGCCTCCCGGGAGGCGTTGGCTCGGGGCGGGCTGGCAGCCTGCTAGTGTCCGGCCGGCGCGGGTCCGGAGTCGGTGTACTTGGGCTTGATCATGAGCACGACGACGATGGAGAGCAGGGCGACGCTGGCGAAGATGCCGAAGATGGCGAGCAAAGGGATGCGGAGGTCGAGAAGGATGCCGAAGCCCCAGTCGGCGAGTCCGCCGCAACTGATGCTGACCATATTCATGAGCCCGTAGCCGGTGGCGCGCAGATGGGGGCGGGTGATCTGGCACAGGATCGGCATATTGTTGATGTCGAAGAAGCCCCATCCGAGTCCGAACAGGATCAGGAATGCGACCGCGACCCAGAGCGCTCCGGTGGCGGGCGACCAGCCGACGCCCATCATGGCGGTGGCGATGAGCGCCATGCCGATGGCGCTGGTGTAGATACGGCCGCGCTGGTTGCGTCGCATCCAGCGGTCGGCGAGCCAGCCGCCGATGAGAGCGGCGGCGATGGCGGCCACCATCCAATAAAGCGTGGCCGAGACGCCGGCCTTGCCCTGGCCGATGCCGAACTCGGATTTGAGGATAGCGGGCATCCAGTCGCGGACGATCCAGCCGGCCATGGCGGGCAAGGTGAAATAGAGCACGAGGAGGTTGAATGAGCGGTTGCCGAGAAGTTCGCGCAGTGCTCCGGCGGGCGAAGCTTTCTGTTCATCCTCGGCGCCGGGCCGGGCCGGGGCGTTGCGCACGAAGAAGAACAACGGCAGGGCGTAGAGCACGCCGATCAGGCCGCAGAGTTCGAACATCCAGCGCCAGCCGAGTTCGGGATGGTCGGCGGCATAACCGCTGAAGCCGCCGATGATGACGCCGGCGTAGATGCCCATCTGATGCATGCCGACGGCGCGGGAGCGAGTGGAGCCGAGGTGGTAGTCGGAGATCAGGGCCAGCGCGGCGGGGATGTAAAAGGCTTCGCTGATGCCCATGACGGCGCGCGTCAACATCAGTTCGTGATAGGAGCCGACATGGCCGGTGGCCCAGGTGACAGCGGACCAGACCACCAGGCTGCCGGCGATGACATGGCGGCGGCTGAAGCGGTCAGCGAGGTAGCCGCCGATGGGGCTGAGGAAGGCGTAGGTCCATTTGAACAGGGCGAGGATCTTGCCCCAGTTGGCCTCGGAGCCGATATCGGGGATATCGGTCATCAGGGAGAACTTCATGGCGGCGAGCATCTGGCGGTCCAGATAATTGAGCAGCGCCACGGGCACCAGCAGCGCGACCACAACCCAGGCGTAACTGAGGCCCCGTTCGTTGAGCCATTTCATAGCGCTGTCACCGCCTGGGAGAGGATCGTGCCGCCAAACTGCATCACACCAGTATCGGGGGAAAGAGGTCCGCCATGCACGGGCGGGGGATTTTGGGGGCGGGTGCAAGGCGTTTCGCGAATGGCTGGCGCGGACCGGCGCGCGAGGATGCGCTGATGCGGATATGATGAGTCACGAGTTGGAAAGGAGAATCCGACGATGACGAGGCGGACGTTCCTCAAGGTGCCGGGCCTGAGCGTGCCGGCGGTGGCGGCGGCTCCGAACGACACGATCAATCTGGGACTGATCGGGTGCGGGGCGCGCGGGCGCGGGGTGCACATTCCGGGGTTCCTGAAGCATCCGGGGGTGCGGTTCACGGCCGTTTGCGACGTGAACTCGAAGTACATGGCGCAAGCCAGGGCGCTGGCGGGCGGAGAGCGGGTGGCGGCGTACAGCGATTACCGGAAGATGCTGGAGTCGAAGGATGTGGACGCGGTGGTGATCGCGTCGAACCAGCAGTGGCATGCGATACAGACGATCGACGCCTGCCGGGCGGGCAAGGATGTGTATCTGGAAAAGCCGCTGGGCAACTCGATCGGCGAGGGTCCGTATGTGTTGGAGGCGTGGCGCAAGTACGGGCGGATCGTGCAGGCCGGGACGCAGCAGCGCAGCCAGGAGCACTACAAAAAGGCGGTGGAACTGATCCGGGCCGGGAAACTGGGCGAGATCAGCGAGGTGCGGGTGTGGGATTACGAGAACTACTGGCCGGGTCCGGGACGGCCTGCCGATACGGCGCCGCCGCCGGAGCTGGACTGGAACCAGTATGTGGGTCCGTCGGCATACCGGGAATACAACCCGAACATGTATTACAACTACGGCTACGACTGGTTCCGCGTTGCCGGTGCGGGCCACCAGGTGGCGTGGGGCGTGCACCATTTCGACATCGTGCTGTGGGCGATGGGGGTGGAGTGGCCGCGGACGGCGTTTGCGACGGGCGGCAACTACGGCTATGAGACGAACCACGATTATCCGAACACGTTCCACGCGGTGATGGAGTTCGGGCCGGGTCCGGTGGCCAAGCGGGGGTTCACGCTGGATTACACGATGAGGACGGCAGGGCGGCGGGAGACGCGGTCGCACAGCAAGTGCTTCGTGGGTTCGACGGCGTCGATGGTGCTGGACCGCGCGGGGTATTCGATTGTGCGCGAGCCACCCAAAGGGTCGCGCGTTTCGACGGCGGCGGCGCTGGTGGGGGTCGAGGAGACTGTGGCGGCCCAGGATGACCACCTGTATCACTTTGAGGTGTTCCTCAATAATCTGCGGCAACGGAAGCAGCCGGCGGCGAATCCGGAGACGATCCACTATGCGAGCGCCGTGGGGCACCTCATGAACGTGAGTTGGGAGGCAGGGCGGAGCGTGAAGTGGGACGGGAAACAGAACCGCGTGATCGGCGACGCGGCGGCGCAGGAGCTGGTGA
This sequence comes from Bryobacteraceae bacterium, assembly GCA_014860455.1. Classification (GTDB taxonomy): domain Bacteria; phylum Acidobacteriota; class Terriglobia; order Bryobacterales; family Bryobacteraceae; genus PNKE01. The sequence continues at coordinate 2,950 of JACZJQ010000175.1, forward strand.
CGCGGGTTTATAGGAAGCCCTGGAAGCTGGGGGGTTAGCGCGAGGGGCCGGCGATTGCTGCACAGGGGGCGCGACAAGGCGGCCGGCGACGGCGCCAAAGGTGGCGATGGCGGACGGTGGTCAGGCGAGGAGCCACTGCACGGGCGATGAGCCGTTGCTTCCGGATGGCGCGTTATCCAAGACCTAGCGAAAAGTCGACGCAATCAGCGAGCCCGAAATGGCGGCAGAGGCGCCCACCCCTGCCGGCGGATGGCAGGCGTTCTCTGACGGGATCTACTACGTCGGCGTCCCTGATCCGGACGGAACCGACCCAAT
>JACZJQ010000176.1 GCA_014860455.1 Bryobacteraceae bacterium
GATCGTCATCCTGACCAACCCCACGCCCAGCCGCAAGGAGATCACCCGCACGGCCTCGCGCGAATACCGCCTCTGGCTCGCCCGCAACATCGGCGCCGGCTATGGCTCCTACTTCGAATGGCAGCCGGAGTAAACGAGTTAGCCTGAAAACTGAGATGTCCACCCCCCCCTCCGCTCTATCTGCGTCTACTGCGGCTCCAGTTCCCGCGCCCGCGACGAATATTTCGACGCCGCCCGCGCAACTGCCCGCGCCATCGCCTCGCGCGGCATCTCGCTGGTCTACGGCGGAGCCAAAGTCGGACTCATGGGCGCCGTCGCCGACACGGTCCTCGCCTCGGGCGGCGAAGTCACCGGCGTCATCCCCCGCGCCCTCGTCGAGAAGGAGGTCGCCCACCCCGGCCTCACCAGCCAGCACGTCGTCGAATCCATGCACGACCGCAAAGCCCTGATGGTGGAACTTGCGGACGCCTTCATCGCCCTGCCCGGCGGCTTCGGCACCCTCGACGAACTCTTCGAATCCCTCACCTGGGGCCAGCTCCGCTTCCATACCAAGCCCATCGGCCTGCTCAACGTCTCCGGCTACTTCGACGGCCTGCTCTCGTTCTGTGACCGCGCCGTCGAAGACGGTTTCATCCACCCCCTCCACCGCGCCATGCTCCTCACCCACTCCGACCCCGCCGCCCTCCTCGACCTCATGACCTCTTATGAGGCCCCCGACGCCTGCAAATGGTGGACCGGCCGCTAACCTCCTGCCCAATCGGGGAGGAAGCCTACACAGCACGCTGGGGTTGAACGCCATCGAATCAGGATTTCCCTGAAAAATCGCTGTATGATGTGGTGGATTGGACAGTGACACAGCAGCAATTGGCGAAAACCCAAATCGGACGGATCAGGCCCGTCTCCGTTTGTCGTGCGTTCCCAGCTCTGACGTAGCCAAATACCACCGCCGCACCAACTGCCCGCTCCAGAATGGAGCCTCGCTTCTGATATGAAGAACATCTACTGGATCAGCTTCTTGTTGCTCGGTCTTCCCACAAACGCTGCTGAGGGAGCCCTCGCGGATTCAGCTACACCATTTTCAGTCGTCTGCGATAAACACTGCTTTTTTGTCGACGGGAACGGGCGAACAGCATTGCCTGGGCCTTTTCTTCTCGCAAGGCCTTTCTCGGAGGGTGCTGCCTATGTCGAGACAGCTAAGCAAAGAGGCTTCATTAACAGAAATGGTCAATATGTACATGTGCTCAAAGATGAGCTGAGGGTTGTGGCACCACCTCGGGAAGGAGCAGCGCTCGTGACAAGAGATATCCGTACCGGAACACTTATTCCATTTGAGTATAACTTTATCGATTTGAACGGGGAGTTGGTGAGCGGTGAGTGGTACAGAATGGAGCATCCGTTTTCCGAAGGCTTAGCTTGGGTGATTTCCCAGGACGGTACTTCGAGCTATCTCCGGCGGGATTGCAGCACTCTGGCCACCCCTAAACGGGCAGTGGCACAAGCGTCGTTTTCCAACGGCTTTGCTTTGGTTCGATCACTGGAAAGTTATCAGTACGGGTTTATTGATGCCAATGGTGTTGTCGCGATTCCCTTTCAGTATTCGCGGGCCGCTCCGTTTAGCGAAGGCTTAGCCGCAGTCATGAATCAATATGAAAGATGGAGCTTTGTAGATAAGTCAGGCCGGACTGTGATTGATTTTCAATATGATAGTGTCGGTCGATTCTCTGAAGGAGTGGCCTCTGTATACTTGAGAGGAGAGTGTGGTTATATCGACACTAAAGGTAAGGTAGTAATCCCCATCGCTATTCAGAGCTGTGCGCAATTCAGCGAGTCCGTGGCCGCGGTAGCGTCGGTGGGTGGATACGGTTACATCAACCGGCGAGGCGCTTGGGTAATCAGGCCTCAATTCCGTCGGGCTGCGGCTTTCGAGTCGTCCGGACTCTCGGAAGTGCGAAAAGTCACTAGGCAGGGCCGCTGCATCGAGGGTCTGATCAACAAACGTGGCAGATTCGTTTGGAGCGGTGAATGTTTTCCTGCAGCTCAGTGACTCACCGTCCGTTTCTGGGATTTCCGGGATCTCGCTTCCGCGCGTTTCGTCTCGCGCCGTGGGGAGGCTGATTTATGGCGGTGAACGCATGATGGCATCGGTAGCGAAGGTCGTGCTCGCACTGTATGCTGGATGGCTCGTGTGGCTGTGGTTTATCAGCCTCTGGGCTGCCGGCGAGGCCGCTTTCCGCGCTCCCGTACCCGGTCACACGATCGCACAGATTTGGGGAATTCTGTGCCTTGCCTGCGGGTTGATGTTCCTTGTCGGGTTGATGTCGAGCTCCGTCCCCTGGGGCTACTGTGCATTGGCTGCCATCTACCCGTACTGGCGGTTCGCGAACGCGTTCAGTCAATCCCACATGACTGCCCCCATAGCGGCGATTGCTCTATTCGTGCTGTTGTCTGGGGCGAGCGCACTGGGCACTCTGGCCAGTCGGAAATGCAGAAAGCAGAAACAGGGCGAAGCAGGTTGACGCGAATCGTAGTGACGCAGGTATGACCGCTGCGGCCCGGTTCGCCTGATCGGGCCCGATCAAAGGAAACAGGCTGCCTCAAACACCATTCACCCCCTCCACCGCGCCACGCTCGACTACCACCCCCAGGACGCCGGCAAATGGTGGACCGGCCGCTAAACCTTGAACGCGGCCCCGCCCTCCCTCCAGTCATCGCAATTTGCGGTTCTGTTTATCTGATACTCTCGAAATCTCATGCAACGCGCCGCACACGCGCCGCGTTTCCTAGGACAGCATCACCTCGGAGGATGCTTCGAATGGCATTCATCAAGCTCTTATCCGCAATCGCCGCTATCACGCTCATCGCCAGCCTCGCCTTCGCCCAGCAGCCCCCCGCCGCCGAACCCGTCCTTACCTTGCCCTCGTCCACGCGCTTAGTCCAGGTTGAAGTGATCGTTTGGGACAAGGACGGCAAAACAGTCCCGGGCCTCAAGCAGAGCGATTTCGAGGTCTTCGAAGACAACAAGCCGCAGAAGACCGGCTTCTTCAGCGACCACACGAAGCAGACGAAAAAGGAGATCGAACTGCCTCCGGGTATGGTCTCCAACCGTCCCGAGATCACCGGCTCCAGGCGGGGCGTCACCGTGATCCTGGTCGACTCGCTCAACACCCACTGGATCACCCGCGCCCGTGCCGTCCAAAACCTGTTGAAGTTCCTCGAAGGCGCGCAGCCGGACGATCACATCGCCCTCTACACGCTCAGCCACGATCTCAAGATTGTGCACGACTTCACCAGCGATGCGCGTTCGCTGAGGAAGCTGATCGGCCAGCGCAGCCAGGCCGCCATGCCGGCCCTGGGCCAGGAACCCGTTCTCATCGACCTGATTCCCGAAGCCGTGGCCCTTCAAATGTGGGGGCAGGCGAACGAGCAGGAGGTCCGGTTGGTGGCCCGAGCCACGGCCACTTGGAAGACGTTGGAAGACATAGCCAATCATCTCGGCTCCACGCCTGGCTGGAAATCTCTGATCTGGATCAGCGACGGCCTGCCCATGCAGGTCGGCATGGAACTGACGGGGGGATCCCGTTCCATCCGGGGCGGCCAGAGCATCAGGAGTGGGGAGATCCGCTCCTTCCAGAAGGAGTTCGATCAGGCGGTGAAGGCCCTCACGTCCTCCAACGTCGCTGTCTTCCCCATCGACCCCCGCGGCCTGCAGGCGCTGCCTGAATACGAATCGGTCGGCCAGAGGCTCGGCAGCGCCACCCGCCCCTGGCAGCAGACCAACTCCACGCTCACACAACTGGCCGCCCGCACCGGCGGCCGCGCCTACATCGATCAGAACGACATCATCGGCTCCCTGAAGCAGGTCACCGACGCCGCCCAGACCAGCTATTCGCTCGCCTACTATCCGTCCAATAAGAACTTCGACGGCAAATACCGCCGCATCGAAATCCGCCTCAAGAAGCCCGGCCTCAAAGCCGACCACCGCCAGGGGTACTTCGCCCTCGACGCGTCGGAAGTGAAGCGCGAAAACGTCCAGGATGAGCTTCGCGCCGCCGCCCGCGATCCGCTCGACTCCGCCGTCATCGCCATCGACGCCGGCCTGCAGGACAAGGACGGTGGCAAGCAACTGCTCGCCCGCATCGACGCCGCCGAACTGCTCTGGGATGAAAAAGGCGCCTTCACCGTCGACACCTCCGTCGGCCTTTTCCAGTTTGACGCCGAAGGCCATCAGCTCGAAAGCGCCGCCGACAACATCAGCTTCAAGTGCGACTCCGCCAAGGCCGCATTGCTCTCGCGATACGGTCTCTCTTACGGCCGCAAAGTGAACCTGAACCCGGCCGCCTCGAAGCTCCGCATGGTGGTCCGTTCCACACGCACCGGTGCCACCGGCTCCATCACCATCCCGATTCAGAGGTAGGCCTTACTGCAGACCCAGCGTTCCCTGTTGACCGCCCGGCCCGCACGGGAGGTCGCCTGTCCCGATGTCACAGGACGTGCTCAGCCACACGTTCCTACTGCTTCTTCTTCGCCGGTCCGCCCTTCGAGGCTTCCTGCTCAACCTGTTCGGCCGCGGCTTTGTCCGCTTCGGTCGCCGTCCGCCACACCGGTTTCGGCGTATCGTCCGCCGGCGCCTTCCTCCCCGATCCCGCCGTGCCCTGCGCCGTCCCCCACTCCCGCGTCGCCGGCAACGGACCCCTCACCCTTTCTGTCTCATCCAGCACCACCCGGCCCCGCTGCTGACCGCCTGCGGTCACCTTCTCTATCGCTGCCTTTTCCTCCGCCCGCTTCTCGGCCTCCTGCTCCTCCACTGACTGGCTGATGATCTCTTCCTCGTCCTCGGCCCCCGGCGGCGGAGCGGGCAGACCGGCCGGTGTGCGGTAGGTCCTTCGATACCTCAACTGCGCATCCGGATACCGTCTCCGCGCCTCTTCGGTCAACTCCACCGTCACCCGCCTCACCTCCGACGCCCTCGCCGTCGGCGGCAGATTGAAATGCAGCGCATACCTTTGTCGAATCCGTTCCAGCGTCTCCCTGAACGCATACGCCGCACCCACGTTCATCGAGTCCCCGCCCGACGCCTCGGCC
>JACZJQ010000177.1 GCA_014860455.1 Bryobacteraceae bacterium
GCAGCGTGGTGACAACGGGCATTTTCAATTCGCGGAGGAGAGCCAGAATGTGACCGCCGGCGGGTCCGCCGAAGATGCCGAACTCGTGTTGCAGGCAGACGATATCGACGTCGCTGATGTTCAGGAAGTCCGCGGCGCGCAAATAGGACGATAGATCCTGCTCATCAATCTCGAAGCGCACTACTTCCGGGTACTCGTAGCCGCCCTCGACGTCGTTGACCGACACCGCAAGGCACCGGCTCTTTGGATACGCGTCGGCCACCGCGGCCAGAAGGTCGGACGTAAATGTGGCAATACCGCACTTGCGTGGCAAGTGGTCACCCACAAAGGCAATTTTGCGGACTTTTGAAGTTTCCTTCATGAGCGACTTGAAATCCTTTCGGCGCGGACAATGAACCGGTTGGGTGCGGAGCCAACAAAGTAGAAGGGATGGCAGGTGACCAGGGTCAGGACTTCCGTTTTGCTGGGATCCAGCACCGAAACCTCTGTTGGCGCCACCACCCGGGTAGACACGACGCGGTATCGGAATGCACCGCGCAATGTGGTGACAGTGATGATGTCGCTCCGCTGAATGTTTCGCAGAGGCCTGAAGAAGGAGTCGCGATGCGCGGAAAGGCCCGTGTTGCCCGGATGTCCGGGCAGCGCCGTGCTGGGAATGTGGCCGACAGCGTGGCGAAGGGTGGCCTTGTCGATCCCTTCGAAGATGACCGCGGAAAGTCCTATGCGTTCTATCTCAATGCGGCCAATCAGGCCGTCCTGAGCAATCGCGGGCGGGGCCACAGCCGCGTCGGACTTCGCGGCCCTTGATGCGTCGTCGCGAGCCGCGCGTTCAACATCCAACTGCCGTTCGAACTCGGCGTTCGCCCGCTTCTGAAAGATCCAGGTGTCCACCAGAACCACCGCGCAATAGCTCAGGGCCAGGACGGCGGAGACAATGAGAATCCACTGCGTCCACCACAGGAGACGTCGCAGAGACACTCTTGTAATTAGGAGCCTCATTTGGCCCCGTCGCCGGAGGCCGGCGCGGGTTCACCACTGGCGATGTAGCCGGCGCGGGTGCGCACACTGAGTTTGCCGTGGCGCGGCGCTTTGGCCACAACCCGCATTGCCCGGTAAGTGCCGTTCCGCGCCGGGTTGGTGGAGACGTATCCGATGATGTATTGATTGCGAATGTCGTGGGCGATGCGTCCGCAAATCTCCACAACCGCTTCGTGGTGTGCCGGGAAAAAGGCCTCGCCGCCGGTTGTCCGCGCGAGGCGTTTGAGCACTCGCGGATTGGCGTCTTCATCCTCGACATCGAAGGTGCCTACGGTGTAGATGATGGCGCTCGATTGTCCGGCCATTTTCAGGACCTGATCCATGGTGCGCACGCTTGCGTTGTCCCCGCCATCGCTGAGGACGATCAGTACCTTCTTCTCCCGCCGCCCCCGCTGCAAACCGTTTAGGGCCTCTCCGATTGCGTCGTACAAGGCCGTCTGGCCGTCGGCAGGGGTCTTGGAGATTGCACGCTCGAGTTCATTGGGATCATTCGTGAATGGGGTTGCGATAGGCAAGCCGAGGGTTACGAACTCGTTGAAGTTGACAATGAACATCTCGTCGTCCGGATTGCTGGCCTGAGCGAAAGTCCGGGCGGCTGTGATCACGTCGTTCAGTTTCGGGCGCATACTGCCGCTGTGGTCGATCACCAGCCCGACCGTGACTGGAGTATCTTCGCGCTTGAAAAGGCGAATGCGTTGCCTCACACCGTCTTCGTAGACCTGAAAATCCTGCTCTCGCAGGTCGGACACGAAGAGGCCCTCCCGATCCCGCACCGTGGCGTGCAACAACACCAGATCAATGTTCACAGTGAATCGGAGTGATTCTAAGTCCTCAGTGCTGCCCGGCGGCTGTTCCGGAAGTTGGGCGCCGCCCCCTGGCGTCATAGACAGACAGACGGCGAAGGTGAGCGTCTTCGCGACGTCGCCCAACTGGCTCCGCGCTCGTGTCCGAACCACAGCAACCTTCTTTCTGAATGAACCTCCTACCGGCTTGCCGCTGTGCAAGTGAGAGGACTACTTGCCTGGGTCGATGAGCAGGTTTTGGATGACGTCCACGATCGCGCCTGTCCGCTGGTTAACGACAACAGCGGAACCGCCAAGCAAGCCGCGGACATAGCCGTAAGGCAGAGGCGGCAGTTGCCGGTTCAACTCCCTTGGGAAGACTTCGATGCGCTTCTGAAGCCCTGGTGGAAGCGTACCATTTCGCTGGAGTTGACGCTCAAGGCCGGGCGGCAGTTGACCGTTGCGCTTCGCCAGCCCAGGAGGGAGATTGGATCGCCGGGTTCTGTAATAGCCACTGATGATGTCGCGGTCGCGAGAACCAAAGACCGGTGCAGCCGCGCGGCCGGACGGGTTCTTCCCGCCAGCCTTGGCCTGTTTGCCTCTGCCGCCTTGGTCGCCACCGGCGAACTCGACAGCCGGCGCCGCTGCAAAACCGAAGCTCACAACTAACAGTGCTGACAGCAGTTTCACGAGCATCCGGCTCACCGTTTCCCAGCGATCATCAGGCCGGCGCCAACCAGGAGCATCACCCCGCTGATGACGGGTGAGACCTTCTCCGAATGCTGCGTCTCAACGCCCACGGATAGACCGCCGGCCTTGATGCCTTGCCTCTCAGTGCTCGGTATCGCGATCACGAATGAGGCCAGGCCGAGGACCAGCACCACCAACCCAAGCCAGAATAGCAGTTTCATGTTCCACTTCTCCCTTCAATCGGCCTTGTCAGGACGCCAGGATCCGGCGGTACTCCGGTTGCCACATTGCGTCCTGCACCTGTTGAACAATGTCGTCAAACTTGATCGCAGCCAGTCCTTCCGCAGCGGCTGTCTCGGCGACAGCCACCCCGACTGTCAGTGATACGCTGCGCAGGTCGTCCACATGTGGAAGCAACGAAGATCCGGGCTGCCGGACCGTCACCAGGCTGGATACGGCGTTTGCGGCTGCTGCGAACATACCGTCACTGATCCGGCTGGCTCGCGAAACGATGGCTCCGAGGGCTAGGCCGGGGTAGAGCATGGCGTTGTTCACCTGGGCGATGACGAAAGTCACCCCCTTGTACGTGACAGGGGCGAACGGGCTGCCGGTGGCGATCAGTGCTCTCCCTTCCGTCCAGGCAATCAAGTCGGCCGGGTTCGCTTCGGATCTCGTCCGAGGATCGGAGAGAGCGAAGATGATAGGCCGCTCCGTGTGAGCCGCCATCTCCCTGACGATGGCTTCAGTGAAACTGCCTGAAGCCGCCGACGCACCGATCAGCATGGTCGGCTTCACCCGGTGCACCACTTCGGCCAGGCCTACCCCGTGGCCATCCTTGTCGCGCTGCCAATACCTGCTTTCGGCGGGCGGGCGGGCGTATGTGGCCTGATAGTCGCGCAGTTGATCGGCCATGCCGGTGGTTAGCAGTCCTTGACGGTCCACGCACCAGAAGCGGCTGGTGGCTTCCTCTCTGGAGCTACCCTCTCGCACCATGGCGTCACGAAGCTGGTCCGCGACTCCGATACCCGCCGTACCCGCTCCGAAGATGACCACGCGCTGGCTGCGCAGCGGTGTCCCGCAGACGCGAACGGCGGAAATCGCGGCCGCAAGTGTGATTGCGCCAGTGCCCTGCATGTCGTCGTTGAAGGTGCAGATCCGGCCCCGGTATTTTTCGAGGATGCGGCGTCCGTTGCCCGGAGCAAAGTCCTCCCACTGAAGCAGTGCATGGGGAAACAGCTTGGTCACGACCGTCACATAGGCGTCGATGAAGGCGTCATATGCCTCGCCGCGGATTCGAGGGTGCCGGTTTCCGACATACATCGGATCGCTGAGGAGGCTCTCACGGTCGGTACCCACATCGAGCATCACCGGAATGACACGCGCCGGGTCAATGCCTCCTGCCGCGGTGTAGATCGCCAGTTTGCCGATCGAGACCTCGATGCCGCCTATGCCCCAGTCGCCGATACCCAGGATCTGTTCGGCATCGGTCGCCAGAATCAGATCCACGTCGCCGGAGGCCGCGCAAAGGTTGGAAAACGCCTCCTCGATCGCTCCGGCATGGTCGATCGAGAGGTACACGCCCCGCGGACGGCGGCACTCATGGTGGTAGTGTTCGATTGCGAGGCCGACGGTTCGATCGTTGACAATGGGGATCATCTCTGGCAGGTGCTCTGTAAACAGCCGGTAGAACAGCACCTGGTTGCGGTCGTGCAGCGCAGTCAGGTAGATGTTTTTGCTCAACCTGTCCGGCAGTCGCTCATACTGCACATAGGCGCGCTCAACCTGCGCCTCCAGCGTGCTGATGTCAGGAGGAAGAAGTCCCGTCAGCCCCAGCGCTTTTCGTTCTTCCGCCGTGAAGGCCATCCCTTTGTTCAACAGCGGAGAGTTGAGTACGGCCAGTCCACGTGCTTTAGTCTCGTGGTGGTCGTTCCCACTCGGATGGCGCTTGGTCACCGGCGCCAGTAGCGGGATGACTCTCTGCCGCATGTCGACACCTCACTCTCCGGTCTGTGCGCCTCGCGCGGCGGGCAAATGCTGCCTCACCGCGCGAGGAAGATCAACGAGTCGTAACTAGTTGAGGCGCTTTGCTACCGCACGAAGTGCGAAGGCCCCGCCAAGAGCCAGGAGCCCGAACAATCCGATCAGCGGCAGTGTGCTGGCTGTTTCCGGGAGTGTCTCCTGCCGCTGCATGGGCGCAACCGCCGCGGCTACCTCAACCGGCGCCTCGGCTGGAGGAGGAGTCACCACTTCGGCGAGCTGCACTTCCTCACCCCTGGGCGTGATTGCCATTACCGGCGCCCGCCTGAGTTCCTGCACCACAGGGGCATCGGCCGTCTTGATCGGCTCTGCCACTTCGACGGGAAGTTCTACTGGAGTAAAGAGGACGGGCGTGTTAGTTATCTTGGCCAGTTCGATCGCCTTGGCTTTCGGATAAACGAATTCCTCGCCCCACTGCCTGCCGGGATAGAACCAGGCGCGCAGCGCTTCAGGCTGGCCGGCCGGTCTCTCCCTGAAGGTAATCACCGTCTTATCCGTCGACTTCAGACGAAAGTTCGGGATGGCCAGGATCGTCGCGTATACCGTCGTTTCCTGCTCATTGAGGATCTGGACGATGTGACG
>JACZJQ010000178.1 GCA_014860455.1 Bryobacteraceae bacterium
GGAGGGGAGGCCGCCCCCTGTTGCAGGTCGTGAAAAACCGGATTAGGCGAAGTAGTTCGCGTTGATTTCCGCGTACTCGGCCTTATCTTCAGGCAGCTCTTCGAGCACGTAGATCGAGTTGGTCGGGCAGACCGGCACGCAGGCGCCGCAGTCGATGCACTCGGTCGGGTGGATGTAGAGCTGGGGGACCTCAGCGTAATTCGGCGCATCTTCCATCGGGTGGATGCAGCTCACCGGGCAGGCTTCAACGCAAAGGTTGTCTTTAGTACATGAATCAGTAATAACGTAGGCCATGATGCTCTCCGGCTACATATCATGCAATCGTCCTGCCAAACCTGACGCTCTGGAAACCGTTGATAAACGGTGGCTGCCCGCTCCGGCACTGGGGGAAATCGCGCAGTAGCGGGAATTGCGCGCAACCCAGTATGATTGTGAATTCGCGACAAGCGAATCCATGTAGACACCTTAAGGAGCCGAACCATGGCAACCAATGGGAATCAGCCGTATAGACCGTTCGTACCGGCTGATATGAAGATGGCGGAGTTCACGCTGAAGGCGGTACTGCTCGGCCTGATTATGACGATCGTGCTTGGCGCAGCGAACGCCTACCTGGGCCTGAGGGCGGGCCAGACTATTGCCGCCACCTATCCGGCAGCCGTCATCGGCATGGCGGTCCTGAGGCTGTTGCGGGGCTCGATTCTGGAAGAGAACATGGCCCGTACGGTGGGTTCGATCGGCGAGAGCGTGGCGGCGGGCGCGATCTTCACGATACCGGCGTTTGTGATGGTACAAGCCTGGCCGGCGTTCGACACGGTGGAGGCCTACTGGCAGTCGAGCGCGCTGATGATGGTCGGCGGCGTCCTTGGCATTCTTTTCGTCACCCTGCTTCGCCGCGTAATGGTGCAGGACCCTGACCTACCCTTCCCCGAATCGTCGGCGGCAGCCGAGATCCACAAAGCGGGCCAGCGCGGATCCGACGCCGCGTCGACGCTTTTCAAGGCCATGGGCATCGGCGGCGGTACGTTCCTGCTCGGCGAAATGAAACTGTTCTCGGCCAGCAAGGACTTCGTCGTCCATGTGGGCGAGATCGGCAAGAGCATCGTCAAACTGGGCGGCGACACTGCGATCGGCGTCGGCGGGTTGACGAAGTTCTCACTGCCCGCGATTGCTCCGGCCTACCTGGGTGTCGGCTACATCATCGGGGTGAAGCTTGGCTCTTTGAACTTCGCGGGCGGCTTAATGGCCTGGGGCCTGCTGGTTCCGCTGCTCATGTACTTCCTCGGACCTGAACTGCAAAAGACGCTGCCGGCCGGCGCGGGCGAGAGCGATTGGGAAGGGATGGCCAAGGCCGTCTGGTACAACATCGTGCGGCCGATCGCGGTGGGCGGCATGCTGGTGGGCGCCAGTTACACCATGTTCAAGATGCGGACCAGCCTGGGCCAGGGAATTAAGCGGGCCGTGGGAGACCTGAAGAAGGCCAGCGCGGCAAAGGAAGCGGAGGCGAGGTATGACCGCGATCTCAGCTTCAAGACGGTCTTCATCGGACTGGCCTTGACCTTTGTGGCCATGATCTTCCTCTATGCGCACTTTGCCGGATCAATGACCGCGGCGGTGGTGGCGGCTGTCGTGATGATCATCCTCGGATTCTTCTTCGCGGCGGTGTCCGGCAATCTGGTGGGCATGATCGGGAGCTCGAACAATCCGATTTCCGGCCTGACCCTGTCGACATTGATCGTGGCTGCGCTGCTGATGGTGGCCATCGGAGTTAAAGGTATGGCGGGTGTGGCCGCGGTGCTCGGCGTCGCGGCGGTGGTTTGCGTCAGTTCGGCCGTGGCGGGCGAGATGTTGCAGGACCTGAAGGTCGGGCATATCCTCGGCGGTACGCCAAGATCGATGCAGATCGGCGACTTCATCGGCGTCGCCCTGGCCAGTCTGGTGATGTTTTTCCCGCTGTGGATGCTGCACGCCGGCAATATCAAGGAAGGCGGCATCGGCTTCGGCGATCCGAAGCTGAGCGCCCCGCAGGCCGGCCTGATGGCCATGCTGAGCCAGGGCATCGTCGGCGGCGACATGGCGTGGCCTCTGGTTGTGGTTGGCATCTGCATGGGCTTCGCGTTGATCCTGGTGCAGGTGCGCAGCCCCATGCTGTTCAGCGTGGGCATGTACCTGCCGCTGGAAACCACCTTCGCCATCTTCTGTGGCGGCGTGATCCGTTGGTTCATGGATCGCGTGCGCGACAAGCGCGGCTTCAACGACGCGCAAAAGGCGCGTGTGGAGAACGCGGCCGTGCTGATCGCCTCGGGCCTGATCGCGGGCGAGGCGCTGATGGGCCTGGTGAAGGCGGGCTTCAATATCGCCGAAAAGCCGCTCCATGAGTTCTACAGCTTCTTCGAGACGCCGCCCACGATCCTCGGACCCGTGGTGCTGGTGCTGCTGGCGATCCTCATGATCTACTGGCCGAACCGCAAGGCCGGCTCGCCGGACGAGCCCGCACCGCCAACGGCCATCATGTAAACGGGCGTTCAAATCGAGGTCAAAACAGGGGCCGGTTGCCGCAAAGTGGCGGCGCCGGCCCTTATTTGTATTGGAACGGCAAGAAAGCGGGGGCCGTCGGACGGTAGGATAGTAGTTTGTCCGTCGTTTCCTCCACCTACGCAGCCAAACGGAGCGCGCACTGGGGCGTGCTCTATTCAGCCGTCGCGCTGACCACGATGGCGACGCTCGTGCTCGAGTTGTCGCTGACGAGAATATTCTCGGTCGTCTTCTACTACCACTTCGCATTCCTGGCGATCTCCATTGCGCTTTTCGGACTCGGCGCGGGCGGCGTGCTGTCTTACTACATCGCCGGCGAGGGCAAAGACCTCTACCGCCGCCTGGGGCTGATCTCGGCCGCCAACGCTCTGGCCGTGGTGGTTTCACTGGCGTCCATCCTGTCGATGGCCGGAAGCAGCGGGTTCTGGCATTTCGCGGTGATTTACTTCGTTTCCAGCATTCCGTTCGTACTTTCCGGCATCACCGTTTCGCTCGCCATCTCAGCCACCATATCGAGGGTGGACCGGGTCTATTTCTTCGATCTGCTGGGCGCGGCCGGCGGTTGCCTGCTGCTGATCCCGTTTCTCAACATCCTGGGCGGGCCGGGCACGGTGATCGCCTCGGCGGTCCTGTTCGCCGCGGCCTCGGCGGTCTGGTACGGTATGGCGGGATCGTCGCAGGGACGGGCGGCGGGCGTGGCGCTCGCCTTGGCGCTGGTGCTGCTGGTGATCTTCAACAAGGGTTCGCAGATCATCGATATCCACACGGCGAAGGGCCGCGAAATCGGCAACGAGGAGTTCGTCAAGTGGAACACCTTCTCGCGCATCGCCGTCACCAAAAATCCCGACGGCGGCAAGTTGATCGCCATCGACGCCGACGCGACGACGGGATTGAGCCAGTTCGACATCGACAATCTCACCGCCGGTGACCGCAAGGCGCTGGAATCCGACGGCCCCGCTTTTGCCTATCACATGCGCCCCGGCGCCAAGTCGCTGATCCTCGGACCCGGCGGCGGCTGGGACGTGGCCCGCGCGCTGGCTTCCGGCAGCAAGGACGTCACAGGCGTCGAGATCAACCCGATCATCGCCAATACAATCATGCGCGAGCGCTACAAGGGCGAGAACAAGGGCATCTACCTTCGCCCGGAGGTTCGCTTGGTCGTCGAGGACGGCAGAAGCTATGTTCGCCGTTCAGCCGAGCAGTATCAGGTGATCCAGGCGACGCTGGTGGACACCTGGGCGTCCACCGCCGCCGGCGCATTCGCGTTGTCGGAGAACAACATTTACACGGTGGAGGCGTTCGAGGACTATCTGCGCCACCTGACGCCGGACGGCATCCTGGTCTGGACGCGCTGGGGCTTCGATCCGCCGAGGGAGTCTCTGAGGCTGCTGTCGCTGGCGCGTGTGGCGCTGGAGAAGTTGGGCGAAAAGGAGTCCTGGCGGCACGCCGTGGTGGTGCGGGAGAAGTCGAATCTGATCCGGGGCTGGGGCGCCACCGACACGGTTGTGATCTCGCGCAAGCCGCTCTCGGATGCCGACATCCAGCGCGCGCGTCAAACCGCGGTCAAGGGTGGTTTCGAGGAGGTATACTTCCCCGACACGAAACAACCCGGCGCATTCACCAGCCTGCTGACCGCCGCCGATCCGGAGAGTTTCTACCGCGCCTATCCTTACAACGTCCGGCCAGTGCGCGATGACAAGCCGTTTTTCTTCTACACAGTACAGCCGGGCGATGTCTGGACGTTCGTCCGCGACTGGACCCAGTTGAGCGCCGACTACAAAATCAACATGGCCGTGCCGACGCTGTTTTCCCTCGTCGGCGTAAGCCTGCTGGCCGTCGCCGTCACCCTGCTTCTACCGCCCGTGCTGCTCAGAACCCGTTTGCCCAAAGAGCCGGGCGTGCCCGCCTTCCTCGCCTATTTCGTCTGCCTGGGCATCGGCTACATCCTGGTGCAGGTGGGGTTGATCCAGAAACTCGTCCTGTTTCTCGGCCACCCGGCCTATGCGCTGACCGTGGTCATCTTCTCGATGCTGGTCTCCAGCGGCACGGGCAGTTATTTCAGCCGCGGGATTGTCCGCGGACGCGACAGCCGGCTGATGGCGGTGCTGGCGGCGGCGGCGGCCGTGGTGGCGATCTCGGCAGTGATCACGACGCCGCTGACCACCAAGGCCGTTGGTCTGGCCCTGCCGCTGAAAGTGGTCACTACGATTCTGCTGATCGCCCCGGCCGGATTCCTGATGGGCATCCCGTTTCCAAGCGGGCTCTCGAGGCTGGAGAAATGGCACAGCCCGAGCGTGCGCTGGGCGTGGAGCCTGAACGCGGCGTCGAGCGTGCTGGGCTCGGCGGCGGCCATCTTCCTGGCGCTGTACCTGGGCCTGAGCAACACGCTGCTGATTGGCGCGGGGCTCTATCTGGTGGCCCTGCTGGCCGTGCGCCTGACACCCCGCGGATCTGCCGCGGCTTAGAATCTACCGGCCCAGCGCCCTGCGCGCCGCATCCACTCCGCCCGCCCTCATCAAGCCCGGAGCAAAGAAACTCTTCAACAATTCCGGCTCCGCGCCCGAAAGCGTCGAGCCGTCGAACAACAGCTTCACCTGCCGCCGGCCGGCAGCCGCGCCAAACAATGCCCAGTAACGCGCCGCGCCCGCGGCTGCTACCTCAACCGCGCCCGGCTGCTTTTTCTGAAGCCACCCAATGGCGGCGGAAACGTCAGCGGCGCGGGCGGCATCATCGCTGCGGTTAAAGGTGAGGAAGTGGCGGTGCGACCGGTTGCGCGGCGCAACCGCCGAGCCGGTCTGGAATGCGTCAATCAACAGCATCGCCCGGCCCTCGGCCTTGAACTTCGCATAGTCAGCAGACTTTTCGGCAGCGGCGATTCCGCCCGGATCAAGGATAAGGACGGCAGGCGATTTGCCCGGCGTGAATTTGAACGGAATTTCGGCGTCGCCTCTCTGATAGGCGAGCATTCCGCCCTTCTCTTCAACGGCGTCCGCCGGATCGATGCCCAGTGCCACGGCCAGGCGGCGGCTGAGTTCGATTGGCGCGGCGGCAGCGGACTGGCGGCGCGAAATCGACTTCCACTCTTCGAAAATCGCCGGGAAGTCCTTTGCATGAGAGGGCAGCGGGCGGCCGTGCCAGACGAGCATGTCCTGCAGCTTCTCGATGGTCCCGCCGCGTTCCTTAAATGCCGCGACCGACGGCGCCAGCGTCTTACGGAAGAACTCGTAGACGGCCTCACGGCTCTGCTGGTGGTAGTTGTGCGGTGAGTCGAACTGGACTGCGTCGATCATCTCCGGTTTGCCGTAAAGCTGGTACACGCCGCGAACGGCGGGGAACTCTTCCTTCGGGACGTTCTTCGTCCAGTCGCCCGTGGCGGCCACCAGCAATTGCGGCTTGGGCGCGAACAGCGCGGCGGTTTCGATGTTGTTGGTCCCGACTCGAAGCCCAGGGGCGTTCTCGCAAATGCAGCCGCCCTGCATGATGCCGGAGACCATGTTGACGGGCGCGGATGCGGCGATGCGATCGTCGACTGCGGCGAGCAGGAAGGTCTGCGTCCCGCCGCCGGATGCGCCGGAGATGCCGATGCGCGACGGGTCGATGCCGGCGCGGGCGGTGAGGTAATCGACAACGCGGATCGAGTTCCACAACTGCAGGCCAAGCGGCGTGAAGTTCCAGAGCTGAAACTCCGGCGTGCTGAAGTCATGCGGCGTCTGGAAGGTGTCGTTGTAGCCCACCATGTCGTAAGCGAAGACGGCGAAACCGCGCCGGGCCAGGTTGATGCCAAACAACTGCGGCGAGTTCAGCGGCTGGCTCTCCAGACGGCCGTAGGTCCAATGGCCATGGGGATGAAGGATGGCGGGGACGGGTCCGGCGGGCGACTTCGGCAGGTACAGATTGCCGCCCAGCCAATAGCCGGGCAGCGTTTCGATAACGATGCGCTCGATGATGTAATCGGCTCGCTCCAACCGGCCGGCGACGATGGGATTCAACGGCGTCTTCGCCGGCATCGGCAACAACCCGGAGTTGAACAGGATCGATTCGCGCAATTCGGCCTCGCGCGCCTCCCAGGTTTTTAAGTCCGCCGGCGCCTTGAAGGTGACGTAGGTGTCGGTGTCCGGCGTGTGCGTGTTCCGCTTGTCGGCGGCCAGGCCGAGACAGCAGGCGA
This sequence comes from Bryobacteraceae bacterium, assembly GCA_014860455.1. Taxonomy (GTDB): domain Bacteria; phylum Acidobacteriota; class Terriglobia; order Bryobacterales; family Bryobacteraceae; genus PNKE01. The sequence continues at coordinate 6,698 of JACZJQ010000178.1, forward strand.
TGAGGATGAGGGTGAAGATGCGCATTTCTGGAAGCCTCCGGGATTCGCAGTTATCGTACTACGGCTTCGCCCGGCGCAGGTTCACGCGCATGTAGACCAGTTGGAAGCCGGCGCGTTCGTAGTTGCGCTGCGAGCCGGATCCGGGCAGCACCGCGGCCATGGCGAACTCGGCTCCGGCCTGCGCCGCAGCAGCCAGCCGGGCGCGGATCAGCGCCGACTGGACGCCTTTGCCGCGGCCTTCCGGCGCCGTGGCGTCGCCATAGAGTAGCGCCACGCCTTTGCGGATCGACATCGCCGCTCCGCCGCCGGCGGCGAGAAAAGCCTGGCCGAAGTCGCAGATGGTGGACATCATCGACGTCATCTCCTCGGGCGGCGAGTCGAGGCCGGTGAAACCGCGAGCCACGGTGTGGCACCACAGGGGCGCGTCGGCGGGTTCGATGACACGCACTTCGAGCGCCGGCGAAGCCTGGTAGCGGGCGTCGTAAGTCAGCATCGGGCGGGCCATGATGTTGTTGAACTCGATCACCTGATAGCCGCGCCGGGTGATCTCCTCGATGACGGCCGGATCGGCCATGGGGCAGAGGTCGATCAGCGAATCGCTCGATCGGTCGAAGTAGAACTGCTCCATGCGGTCGAATTCGGCGGCGGTGGCGGAGGCCGAGTCCATGCCCGCGCCCAGAGTATGGGTCAGTGGGCTGCCCTCGCCGGCAAAGACGGCGCAACCGCCCAGCACGGCCAGGGCTTCGGCGCCGGGCGTGACTTCCGCCATGGCGAACCCGTTGGCCGCCTCGGCCGATTCCAGGCGGTTGGCGAGTGCGATGTCGGAGCCGTAAAGAAGCATACCTCGAACATCCTAGCAGCCCGGTCCGGTCAACCCCCTGTCGCGCAGGCCGCGGTTTGTTGTATCGTTTGTTCCACGGGAGGTTCAATTCGCATGAAGACCGTTTTCGCGCTGTTCTGCACTCTGGGACTGTTCTTCGCCGCCCCGCCGGCGCAGGCACAGGAGGATTATCTCTACGGCAACGGACTGTCGGTGCCCTATGTACCCACTCCGCAAGGCGTGGTCAAAGGGATGCTTGAACTGGCTAAAGTGACCAAGAACGACTTCGTCATCGACCTCGGATGCGGTGACGGCCGTATCGTCGTCATGGCGGCGTCGGAGTTCGGAGCCAGGGCGATGGGCTACGACCTGGATCCGGAGCGCATTGGTGAAGCCAACGCCAATGCCCGGAAGGCAAATGTCACCGATAGGGCGAAGTTCGTTTTGAAAGACATCTTCGAGGCCGAAATCAAGGACGCCACAGTGGTGACGATGTATCTGTTGCCGTCGGTGAACGAGAAGCTGAAGCCTCGATTGCTCGGCGAGTTGAAGCCGGGCACCCGCATCGTGTCGCACAGCTTCCGCATGGGCGACTGGGAGCCCGACGAGACAAAGGAAGTGGACGGCCGGACAGTTTACCTCTGGACGGTCAAGCCGCGGCCGGCCGGCAAGTAGCGGCCTACTCCTCGCTCTTGGGCTGGTTGGGCTGCCAGAGCGCCTCGGCTGCGCCCTGCCTGGCGCAGGCCCAGCGGCTCTGGACAAAAAAGGCATCGCTCAGCCGGTTCAGGTAACGGATGTTCACTTCCTCGGAGCCGGAAAGGCGGTTCAGCGCGACGACAAGCCGCTCGGCCCGCCGGCAGACGGTCCGGCAAATGTGCAGTTGGGCGTTCAATGCCGAGCCGCCGGGGAGGACGAAACTCCTCAGTTCCGGAAGCTCTTCGTTCATGCGATCGATTTCGCGTTCGAGTTGCCCGATCTCGGCATCGGTGACGCGCGGTTGTTGCGCGCCTACGTCGGCGGGCATCGTGGCAAGGATGGATCCCAGGTTGAACAACTCGTGCTGGATGCGGACGAGAGACTTCTTCAAGCTCTGCAATTCCGGGGTCGAGGCCAGCACGGCGGCCATGCCAACGTGGCTGTTCAACTCGTCCACCGTGCCATAGCACTCCAGGCGCAGTTCGTCCTTGCCGACCCTCTGCCCGCCGACAAGGCAGGTCTCGCCCGCATCGCCGGTCTTCGTGTAAATCCTGTTCAGCGCCAGCACAGGTTCCCTGAATGGTTTTTCGTCCATGGTGAATCTACTCTTCTAGGATGCGCGATTTCGAGTCCGGACGTTTCAATCCGGATGCGCCTCGCTCATTGCAGCCCGGCACAAACGTCTATACTAGGGATGGAGCCATGCAAGGACACTCCGGTGGGAGCGTCACGCTGGTTCGATCAGGCACTGGCAGGCGAGAGCCGCAGCGCCAAACAAAATGCCCGCGCCTGCACTGGGCGCCGGCAGGGAAGTGACTGATCCGGAAACGGCGAGTGGCCGGCAAGGCCGCCGCGCCACCGGCGGATTCGGGGGCGGACGCAATGGTTGTCAGGAGGAGATTGAATCCCTCGCAGCCATCCGGACGGAAAATCCCGGTAAAAATATTAGATTGAAGAAGGAGTGTGGCGGCTTGATGGCCGCCGGAAGCGGAATGGCCCTCGATCAGGGCGCCGCAACACAAGGCAAAGAGGGGGCCGTTGACGTGAGTCGGGCCAGGCATCCCGGGAAGCCACGCGGCGGCAGAGTCCAGCCGCGCGGACAACTGAGACGCAGACAGGCCGCAAGGAACAAGCCGAGCCCGCCCCCCGGAACAATTTGTTAGGATTTTGAAGCAACCACTATGCAAGACCGACTGACTATCGCGGTGTTCGTCGACTACGACAACATCGAAATCGGCGTGAAGTCCACGCTGCGGCGCGACTTCGACGTCGCGCTCGTCCTCGACGCGCTCAAGGAGCGCGGCGACATCGTCGCCAAGTTCGCCTACGCCAACTGGAGCAGGCAGGAGGGCGCCACCCGGCAGATGGCCGAAAACGCCGTCCAAATGGTCCAGCGCATCCCGTCGCCGCGCGGTGACAAGAACGGCGCCGACATCAACCTCGCCCTCGACGCGCTCGAAATGGCCTTTACACACGACCACGTGAAGGCGTTCGCCGTCGTCAGCGGCGACTCGGATTTTATCCCTCTCGTCAACAAGCTGAAAGAGTACGGCAAGACCGTCTTTGTCGTTGGCGGGCGGGCATTCACCTCCACCATCCTGCAGCAGAACTGCCACGAGTTCGTCAGCTTTGAATCGCTGCTGAACGTCGATGCCGCGCAGGTCCAGCCGCAGTCGCAGCAGCAGCGCGACGACCGCGATCGCGACCGCGGCAAGTTCCGCAAGGACCGCGACGAGCGCCGCCGCGACCGCGAGGAACGCCGCGACAAGGACCGCGAACAGCAGCAACAGCAGCAGCAGAACCGTCCGGCGCCGCTGGATCTCATCCTGTCCATGCCGCTGGTCGAGCGCGCCCTGCACGTCCTCGAGCGCCGCAATGTCCAGCCCCAACTGGGCCTGCTCAAGTCCACCATGCTGCAATTGGATTCGGCGTTTAACGAATCCGCTTACGGCGCGCGCAGCTTCTCCGATTTCGTCGAACGGCTCAAGAAGGCCGACTTCGTCCAGGTGAAGGGCGGCGGCGGGCGCTGGTTCATCGAGCGCAAGCACCACCCGCAGAACGACAAGCCGATGCCGCGCCCCGAAGAGGCGCTCGAGCATCTGCGCGAAGTCCTCGAAATCCATCGCATCGACTTCGAACTCGACGGCGGCCGCACTGCCGCCGAACTCGAAGGCTGGATCAAGGAGGAGTTCCCCGACTTCGAACACATGCGCTACGGCTTCCCCGGCTTCATCGAGTTCCTCAACTTCGCCCAGGACCGCCTGGTCGTCCGCCTGGAACCGAGCGAGGAAGATGGCGTGATCGTCAACCTCGGCGCCGAGTTCTACCCGCCGGCCCCGCCGGAAAGGGACATGAAGGAGGAGGACCTGCTCACCGAGCACGACTTCGTCCAGCCCATCGTCCGCGGCCAACCCACGGCCACCGGAGAGATTCCGCTGCCGGAGTTGGAGCCCAAGCCGAAGAAGCGCGCACCGGCCCGGAAGAAGCCGGCCGCCTCGAGCTCTTCCTCCGGAGGAGCCGCTAAAGCGCCTCGCAAGTCGCGCCGCAAGAAGGCCGAGTAACAGGAGACCATCATGCTCGAACGCATCTTTCCGCCTGAATCGCCGTCGCCGCGGGGACCCTATTCACCCGTGATTCGCGCTGGGAGCTTCGTGTTCGTCTCGGGACAGGGTCCGGTGGACCCTGTCACCGACCAGATGTCCTACGGTGACATCCAGCACGAGACCCGCGTCACGCTGGGCAACGTGAAACGTCTGCTGGCCTCGGCCGGTGCAACGACTGCCGATGTGGTGAAGGTGAACGTCTATCTGCGCGACGGCGCCCACTTCGCCGCCATGAACGAGATCTACCGCGAGTTCTTCGGCGAAAAGTTCCCCACCCGGACCACCGTCGCCGTCGCTTTCGCGGATCCAAAGATGCTCGTCGAAATCGACTGCATCGCCTACTGCCCGCGCTGACGCCTGAATCGAATCGCCAAGGCCGCCGCTAGTGCGGCGGCAATCCCTGTAACCAAGAAGGGCGTTGCGCCGCCCGGCCGTTGATATCTCTCGCCGCCCTTCCATTCAATTCCACTAATCAGACTCTCGAAGCCGGCTGGGTTCGTCCCTGCCTCACTGACAAGTTCGACCTCCAGCACTCCGTTGCGCCCAAGAAAGTAGACGAACCGGTTCTCAACCTGCCTGCCCCCGCTTTCCTGCGTCCGGAGACGGAAATCCAGCCGCCCTGTCCTCTCATCGAACACCGGCTCGGCGGCCCATTCAAGAACCTGCAGGGTCTCGCGCCCCAGGCGCGCGCGTTCACGATTCGCCGTGGTGCTGCCCGCGCGTATGGAACGGGCGATCTCATCCGGATCGGGATCGGCCGTGTCGAAACCGAGCGACGCATGAGTCCGCCAGGAGATCACGGCGAACCAATCTAAGGACACTGGCCCTACAACTGCGATCTCATTGCCGCTGGAGGGATTGCCCGTGAAATCGAGGAACCGCCTCGTCTCGTCTGCGTCTGCGTGGATCATTCCCTTGGGGACGTGGAGTTCCGCAAAGGAGCCGAGCAAAGCCGCCGATGGCCCGAACTGCCACTTTATTTTGGGTACAGTCTGTGCGGCCGCGCCGGCGCAAATCAGCAGAGCCACCCCTCGCAGCATGGCGTCACCGTCGCGCCCTTGCGGTCTTTCGCACACGCGCGGGCGCGGGTTCCGCCGTCGTCTTCGGCGGCGCGGCAACCGCTGCGGCACGGCGAGGAGCCGCGGGACGCCTCATTAGGTAGCGAACCCACCGCGACTCGGCCCCCGGAAGGTTAAACTCGTCGCGCCAAAAGGAAGCGAATCGGTCTTCCAGCCCCCGGCCCTTCTCGTCGCAGGTGCGCAGGGCTTCGAGCAGAGCCTCGGACGGCATCAGCGTATTCCTCAGGCGCGCTGAGAGAACGGCAAAGTCCTGCCGGTCGCCGAGCATCGACTGGATCTTTCTTACCGCCTCGATACGCTCATCCAGGCCCGGCCCATAGAGCGGACGGAACAGTTCGAGCGTGTAGCGAAATCGCTTGGCGGCCAATCGGAACGCATGAAGGCGCGCCGGGTCGCCGCCCGATGCCGCCGCCTCGCGGCCCAATTCGAAGAACTCCGCCGTGACGCCCGGCATCTGGCGGCGGACGTTTTCCCCCGCGCCGGCCATCGCATCCCATTCCATGGAGGTCTTTTTCTTCAAGGCTGCGCGACCTCCGGCGCCGTTTCCGGCAGAAAGACCGCGGGCCAGGACTGTTCGGGCGCGCCGGCCCTCAGCTTGAACACCTCGCCCAGCAGTTGGAGGCTCAACCGCCTCCGCGTTTCGTGCATGGAGAGAAGCAGCGGATCCTGCTCAGGTACGCCCAGTTTCAGCAGTCGCTCGATGCCGACATCCAGATCGCGTACCTCTCCTGCCGCCGCCAACAGCATCCGTACCCGTTTGACGATCTTCTTCGTCCTCTTCGGCAGCAGCGGCTCGAAGATCCGCACCGCTTGAGTGAACCGGCGGATCGAGACGCGCAGATCATGGACCTCGTCCTCGCCCGCGTTGCGCGAAATCCTGTCGATCTCGGCCAGCACCCGTTCGCACCGCGCAAACGTCTCGCGCCGCGCGAACTCGCGCGTCGGAAGTTCCCAATTGCGCCTGCGATCGGTCAAGACGTCTCCTGATTCACAACAAGCCGCTTGCCGTAGACCTGGGCGAAGTCCTGCACCGCGCTCTCGACGGCCCAGCGCTCCAGGCCCGTATCCCTTTCCGAACGGAGGGTGAGCACAACCTGGCCGTTGCGAATCCCTCCTGATAGTGACTCTACGCGCTGGTCACGGCTGCGGTCCAGGGCGTCGGCCAGCCTCAGCAGCAGGGCGAGATACAGCACCGTCCTTCTATGGTCCGGCGGCAGCGCCTGAAATTCCGCATGGCGCGCCCCCGGCATCGATTTGCGGTGGTAGCGGCACAGCAGCGCGACCAGGGTGCGCTCCAGCGCCGTGAACCCGGCCAGATCCGAATTCTGGACGATGTACTGCGAGTGCTTGTGGTGGCTGGAATCGCTGATCAGGTGCCCGGCGTCGCGCAGGTAAGCGGCGGCCTCCAGCAGGCGGCCCGTCTCGATCGGCAATTGATGGAGTTCACGCAGCATCTCAAACAGCTCACGCGCAAAGTAGGCCACTTTGCGCGCGTGGCGGATCTCAACCCCAAACCGCCTGGCGAACTGTTCCACCAGCGCCCGGTTCTCGCGGCTCAGCCGCGCCCGTTCGCGGCCGGCGCCGCGCTCGGCCAGATCGCGAATGACGCCATCCCTCACTCCAGCCGTGCAATAGGCCAATGCTTGAACATCAAAGGTCTCCATGACGCGCAACAGCACCGCCACGCCGGGGACGATGATCTCGGCGCGCCGCGGCCCGATGCCAGTGAAGCTTCGGCGCTCGTTCAGCGTCATCGCCGACAGCCGCTGATACAGCCGCCTGACCTGTGCTTGCGTCGCCTGCCGCCGGTCGGCCTCCTGGCGGCGCGTGCGCGGAATGCGATTGGCAGCGCATATGATCGCCGACGCGGCGGCCGAGGTTCCGATGGCCCGTGCGAAACCGCCGCGCTCGATACGCCGGGCCGGCGAGGCGAGTTTCTCGGCGATGAACTCGTCCAGGCGCGTGAGTTGTTCCCGCGACGGCGGGTCGTTCGGAAGAAAGACTGACTGCAAGCGCACCGCGCCCAACGGACGCGAGAACGCCGTTCGCATTGCTCCGCCCGCGGCTTCAATCACCTCTGCGCTGCCGCCGCCGATGTCGATCAGCAGAACCCGTTCTTCCGGATGCGGCCAGCGGGCCTCGACCCCGAGGTGGATCAGGCGCGCCTCTTCCTGGCCCGAAATCGTCTCCACCTGGACCCCGGCGGCGCGTGAGGCGGCCTCGGCGAACTCATCCCCGTTGCGGGCGTCGCGGATCGCTGCCGTCGCCACGGCCCGGACGGCCAGCGGTTCGGTTTGCCGCCACTCGGCCGACATGCGGGCCAGAACCGCGGAGACGTTGGCAATCGCATCCGCGCTCACGCTGCCGGTGCTGAAGACGCTCTCGCCCAGCCGGGTCACCTGACGGCCTTCAGCCACCGTGACCAGTCGGCCTGGCTCCGGCACATCGGCCACCATGTAGCGGACCGAGTTGCTGCCAATGTCGAGGGCGGCGTAGCGGGGCATATTAAGTCAGGGAATCGGCCTACAGTACAATGTTGAAATCCGAGAATAGCCTGGACGGGCCTCCTGCCGCCACCGCTATTCAACCGGCAGGGGCGGATTCGTTGCCCCAAATTCACGCAGCATGAGGGGGGACCGTTGAAGATACTCTCCGTTTTTCTACTCGCCGGAATTGCCGCCACAGCCGCCGACGGGACGGTCGCGCGCGTCGACGCCCACGCTGACCGCTTCGGCAGGGTCTCGCGCCAGATCTGGGAGAATCCCGAACTCGGATTCGCTGAATCGAAAAGCGCCGCGCTGCTGGCCGGCGAACTGCGCGCTTCGGGCTTCAGGGTGACCGAAGGTGTCGCTGGCATGCCCACTGCTTTCATGGCCGAATGGGGCCAGGGCAAACCGGTCATCGCCGTCCTGGGCGAATACGACGCCCTGCCCGGCCTGTCCCAGGTCGACGCGCCCGAGCGCTCGCCCCGCGTCGCCGGCGCGCCCGGCCACGGCTGCGGCCACAATCTTTTCGGCGCCGCCTCCGCGTTGGCGGCGGTCGCGGTCAAGGAGGAGATGCAGGCCCGCGGACTGAAGGGGACCATCCGTTTCTACGGCACCCCCGCCGAGGAGGGCGGCGGCGGCAAGATCTTCATGATCCGCGCCGGACTGTTCCGCGATGTCGATACCGTCATCGCCTGGCACCCGGCTGACTTCAACGCCGCCGACAACAACTCCTGGCTCGCCAACATCTCCGCGCGCTTCACCTTTACCGGCCGCCCGGCCCATGCCGCCGCTTCGCCCGACGCCGGACGCTCCGCGCTCGACGCCGCCGAACTCACCCTCCACGCCATCAACATGCTTCGCGAACACGTCCCCCAGGAGACGCGCATCCACTACATCGTCAGCAAGGGCGGCGTCGCCGCAAACATCGTCCCCGACCTCGCCGAGATCAGTCTCATCGCCCGCCACACAGACTTGAAGACTCTAGAATCCATCTGGGAGCGCGTGAAGAAGTGCGCCGACGGCGCCGCCATCGCAACCGAAACGCAGGTCTCCATCCGCGTCACCTCCAGCTACGCCAATGTTGTGCCCGTGCCGTCGCTGGTCTCGCTCGCCGACCGTAACCTGCGTGCCGCGGGCGGCGTGCGCTATGACGAGGCTGAACGCGCCTTCGCCTCAAAAATCCAGACAAGCCTCGATGCTCCCCGGTCTCTGGATGAGGCCGCCTCCGTCCTGCCGCCGCGCACCGCCCTGCTCTCCGCATCCACCGATGTCGGCGACGTCAGTTGGAGCGCGCCAACTGCCCATCTTTATGCCGCCACGTTCTTCCCCGGAGTGCCGTTTCACACCTGGCAGTCCACCGCCTGCGCCGGAACCAGCGCCGCGCGCAAGGGTATGGTCGTTGCCGCCAAGGCCATGGCCCTGTCGGCGGTGGAACTGATCGGGAACGCCGGTTTGCTCCAACAGGTCAAGGCCGATTTCTCCAAGGCGATGGCCGGGAGAACCTACCGCTCGCTACTGCCCGAAAACGCCACGCCCGAGGGCCGCTGATTCAATCCTGTTAATGCCGCCGGATTCTCCTTCTGTCCGGCCCGCTTCGGGATTATATTGGTGGCGGGCCGAGCTGATCGGCCTTGGATTTTCCGGTCGCACCGGCCAGTCGATCCGGTGAACGGAACGCTCCTGGCGGCCGGTTGGATATTGGTACTGATGCAGGCTTAGGAGGCCAATCATGGTGTCTCAAGGTTCTTACCTCAAGATCCCCACGACCAAGCTCTTCATCGGACTCCTCATCGCGCTCGTTCCCTTTTGCGTCATCGGACTCTACACAATCCAGACAGCCGAAACGGCCCTGGAGTCCACCATAGGGACTCACTTCCAAACCATCGCCACAAACGCATCCAGCGAGATCGAATCATTCATCAATAACCGTGTCATGTCTGTCGGCGCCCTCGCCGCCAGCCCGATCATAGTCGACGCCGTCAAGCAAGCCAACCGCGCCGGACAAGGCTTGAGCGAAGACGCCTTCAAGACCCGTATCCTGGCCAGGGAGAACATCTGGAACAGTCCGGCATCGGATGAGTTCATCCGCCAGATGCTCGGCAACCCGGCCTCCCGCGCAATCTCGCGCTTCAGGGATATCGACCGCCGCTTCCTCCGCTTCACCCTCACCGATTCACATGGCTCCACAATCGCCGCCACGCACAAAACGCTCGACTACTTCCAGGGCGACGAAGACTTCTGGAACGGCATCTTCGCCAACGGCCGCGGCGCCGTACACATCACCGATGTCCTCTACGACGATGTCACCAAATCCAACTACATCGGCCTCGGCGTCCCCGTGATGGATCCCGACACCAACACCTTCATCGGCGCTCTCGACGCGCTTGTCGAGGTTTCCACCATCTTTCCCATCCTCCGCCGCACAGAGCAGGGCCGGTCAATGCGCGCTCTGCTCGTAAAGCCGGACGGCATCATCATCACAGGCCCGAACATCGACCTGGCTGCAAACCTGAAGTCCGAGGAATTCGCTGCCGCCAGCGAAGCCCTCGCCACCGAAGCCGGTCGGCGGCGTGGCTTTCTGATTGCCCGGCTGCAAAGCGGTTCAACAGCGCTGATCGCTTTCGCATCGCCGAATCTCGCCGCCTCGTATCCGAACCTGAAATGGACCGTCCTGCTGGCCCAGGACACCAAGGAGGCTTTCTCCGCCACGCGCGGCGTGCTGCGGCTGATTATGTTCTCCGTCGGTGTGGGACTACTGCTGATCACCTTCTTCGGACTGTACCTCAGCATCTACCGCGGATCCGGGATCGTCGACATCCGCCAGATTCCACAGCAGGCAACCAAAGTGGAAACCGACGTCCAGGAGTAAACATGTGTAAGTCGGCGCGGGGAAGCAGAAATCCGCACCCCCGTGCCATGACGGTGAATCCATGGTATAAACAAGGCTAATTGGAGAGTACGGAGGGCCACGTGAGCAAGTTTCTAGTTGCGTTATTCGCGCTGGCGGCAATGGCCGCGGCGAGTGACCAGATGGCCGGACCCACTTCCGGCGTTCTGATCGATCCCGAAACCAGGGCCATTCGCCCCATCATCGGCGTGCCCGGCTCGGCTTATGCCGGGGAGTCGGCGGTCCGCGACGCCGATTTCGCCCTCGCCGCGCCCGATGGCAGAACCGCCCTGATCTCCAGGGAATCCTCACTCTATGTCCTGCGCCGGCTCGACTCCGGTCAACCGGTCTGGCGAACCCTGAGTGATGAAGCCCTCACTCTCGGGCGTGCCGCATGGAGCCAGGACGCACAGGCCCTCGCTCTCCATCTGCCTGACCGATCCAGCCTGCAACTCTGGTCGGCAATGCAGGATGCGCCGGAAATCGCCGGCGAAGTCGATCTCTCCACCATCGACGGCCAACTCACCGCCCTCGCCGTCGCCTCCGACGGCAAGACGGCCTTCGCCGCTTTCGAATCCGGCGATCATGGCATTCTCTACATCCTCAAGGCCGGCGAGACCCCCCGCATGATGCTCCCGCTCAACCGTGCCGGCGCCATGGCCATCCAGGACAAGGCCCTCTACGTCGCCGACCGTGAACGCAACGAGGTCATCCGCATCGAAAACTGGGACTTCAGCCTTTCGATAAGCACCGTCGCCACCGCCGCCCACGGCATCTCCAACCCCGTCGGCATCGCCCTCGCCAATCGCGGTGAAACGCTGCTGGTCGCCAACGGCGAAACACGCCAGGTGATCGCCATCGGCGTCAAATCCTCGGCGGTCGAAGCCGCCCTCGATCTGGACTTCACCCCCACCCGTCTGGAACCCACAGGGTCCGTCTTCCTGCTCGCCTCCGGCACGGCCGGCGAACGGCCCGCGCAGGTCCTCGACGCCGGCAGCATGAAGGTCTTCTTCGTGCCCATCCCTGCCCCGGCCCCGGCAGTCGCCCTGGACTAGGCTTTCCATCGTCCGCGCAAGGTGAAATACTGGGCTTCACCGGAAGCCTATGAGAACCCTCTGCGCCCTCCTCCTGCTCGCCTCGGCCGCACTGGCCGGCGACCTGTTTCGTGAAAACTTCTCCCGTTACCCCGCCGGCTGGCTCTCCACCCCCGTCGGCATGTTGAACGCAGCGATCCAGGAGTATCACTACCTCCCCCACCGCGGCGTCCCGCTCGGGCCTTGGGCCAATCCCATCAACCACCAGGACGCCTGGGTCGTCAGCGACGAGGACGGCAAGCCCTACCTCGAACAGCACCTCATGTCCGACTGGCCCGAATGGTTCACCGCCCTCATGATCACCGGCGACGAGGAGTGGTCCAACTACACCGCCGAAGTCCGCATGCGCCCGCTCTCGTTCCGCTACCCCGCCGGACTCGCCTTCCGCTACCACACCAACCGCCACTTCTATCAGTTCGCCCTCGCCGGCGGAAAGCGCGCCGTCCTCCGCCTCCGCCTGCCCCTGGAAACCGAATTCCGCCGCATGGCCTGGCGCGAACTAGCCTCCGCCGAATTCGCCTACGACACCACCCGCTACTACCACCTCAAGGTGGTCAACGACGGCCCCCGCATCCGCGCCTACATCGACGGCAATCTGATCCTCGAAGCCTCTGACAACGAAATCCCCAAGGGCAAGGCCGGCGTCTCGGCCACCTTCCCTGCCCGCTTCCAGGACTTCGCCGTCACCGCCGCCGACTCCGAAATCGCATCCATCAAATCCCGCATCGCCGCCCGTGAAGCCGAGCAAATCCGACTCCGCGCCGCCAATCCCAAACCCGTCGTCTGGAAGAAGCTCAATACCCCCGGCTTCGGCGCGGGCCGCAACATCCGCCTCGGCGATCTCGACGGCGACGGCCGCCTCGACATCCTCATCGGCCAGAATATCCCCCGTGTCCGTGGCGACGCCTTCTCCCACCTGAGCTGTCTGACCGCCATGAACCTCGACGGCAAAATCCTCTGGCAGCTCGGCAAGCCCGACCCCCGCAACGGCCTGCTTACCAACGACATGCCGTTCCAGATCCAGGATCTCGACGGCGACGGCGCAGCCGAAGTCATTCTCATCCGCGACTTCAAGCTCCAGATCCTCGACGGCAAGACTGGCAAGGTCAAGAACTCCGCCTTCATGCCGCCCATGGCCGCCGACCTCAAGGAGCGCCCATACGAACTCAACTCCGGCGACTCCATCGCCCTTCTGAACCTGTCCGGCTCCAAGACCGCCTCCGAAATCCTTGTCAAAGACCGTTACCGCTACTTCTGGGTCTACGATCGCAACCTGAAACTCCTCTGGAAAGGCGAGGGCCAGACCGGCCACTTCCCCTACGCCTACGACATGGACGGCGACGGCAAGGAGGAGTTCGTCATGGGCTACACCCTCTGGTCCCATGACGGCCGCAAGCTCTGGTCCCGCGACCAGGAACTCCGCGACCACGCCGACGGCATCGCCATCGGCAACTTCTCGGGCGACCCCAACGCCCAGCCCATGGCCTACGCCTGCGGCAGCGACGAAGGGTTCATCCTCTTTGACCACGAAGGCCGCATCGTTAAGCAGCACCGCATCGGCCACGCCCAAAGCCCGGCCATCGCCAAGTTCCGTGCCGACATCCCCGGCCTCCAGTTGCTCACCATCAACTACTGGCGCAACCCCGGCATCCTCACCCTGATCGACGCCCAGGGCAACATCCTCAAACAGGCCGAGCCCATCCATTCCGGCAGCCCGCTGCTGCCGGTGAACTGGCGCGGCGACGGCATCGAATTCTCGCTGCTCTCTGGCAACACCAAAGAGGGCGGCATGATCGACGGCGAGTTCCGCCGCGTAGTCATGTTCCCCGACGACGGCCACCCCGACCTCGCCTCCATGGTCGCCGACCTCACCGGCGACGCCCGCGACGAAATCATCCTCTGGGACCAGCAGCGCATCTGGATCTACACCCAGGACACCCCATTCAAGGGCAACAAAATCTACGCCCCGCGCCGCAACCCCGACTACAACGAATCCAACTACCGCACCACGGTCTCGCTCCCCGAATGGAAAGAACACCGCTGAAAAAGCCGCTGCCCCTTGTCAGGCTGATCCACCAGCACCCGGCCGATGCCGGGGCCCGAGTTGATCTGCTCGCGTCGCTGGGCTTCCGCGTCCAATACGAACCGCTCGCCTCCACTCCGCTGTTCCGTTCCATTGACGCCGCGCCGCCCTCGGCCATCGTCATTGACCTCGACCGCCTGCCGTCGCACGGGCTTCACTACGGCCACGCCCTGCGCCGCCGCAAGACCACCCGTTTCATCCCGCTGGTCTTCGCCGGCGGCCTGCCGGAGAAGATCGAAAAGGTCCGCGCCCTGCTGCCCGACGCCGTCTATTGCGACTGGGACTCGGCCGCCCGCGCCATCGCACAGGCCATCCGCACCGCGCCCACGCAGCCGGTGGTGCCGCCGGAGATGCCCATCTCAAAGCCCGGCCGCGCCCTGGTGGACAAACTGGGCGTCAAGCCCGGCATGGCCGTGGTCCTCATCGACGCCCCCCGCCACGCCGAATCCCTGCTCGAACCGCTGCCCGAGGGCGTCGAAATCCTCACCCCGCCCGCCAAGGGCGACCTGTTCATCTGGTTCGCCCGCGACCCGGCCGAATTCCAGAACTCGGTCGCCTCCGTCCTCCGCAAAGCCGCACCCTCGCCGGTCTGGATCGCCTGGCCTAAACAAGCCTCCTCCCAGTTCACCGGCCTGACTCAGAACATGATCCGCCAGTCCGCCATCGACCTAGGCTGGGTCGACTACAAAATCTGCTCCATCGATGAAACCTGGTCGGGTTTGCTCTTTCAGAAGCGCAAGGTATAGTAGGCCATCGCCCATCTACAGGAAACTCCAACCCAGGCTCGCGCGCCGGGTCTGCGAAGCGCGCCTCCGATACTCGATGGGCAGTAGATTATGGTGTCGAGGAGCCTGACTCGCCGGCAACAAGTTTGCGGATCCGCTCCATCAGCGGCCGTTTGGCCCACTCTGCCCGTCCGGTCCCATTTCCAGCAAAGCCGGCAGTAAGACCCGAGCCATCATTTCGTTCGTGGGCGATTCCAGATTGAAGGCTCCTCCGGTGAACACCGCGATCAGATCGAGCGACGGAACGAGGAACACCTTTTGCCCGCCATTGCCGGACAGCATTATCGTGTCGACTCGACGTTGGCCTGCCTGAGTCTGCACCGTGTACCAACGGTGCCAGATGCCCAGGCCGTAGCCGCTGTCGTCCACGCGGGACTGGCGCGCGACGGCCGCATCGATCCATGACTCGGACACAACGCGGCGGCCCTTCCACTTTCCGCGTTGCTGGATGAGCATGCCGAGCTTCAGCATGTCTCGGGGTCTGAGGTAGATCTGCCCGAACTCGTTTCGCTGGCTGCGATTGAGCGTGAAATCCCATCGCCAGTCGGCTCGCCGGATGCCGAGTCTGCCGAACAGTGCCTCCTGCGCAAATTCGGGCAACCGCTTGCCGGTTGACCGTTCGATGATTCTGCCAGCCGTGAAGAAGCCGCCGGAACAATAGCGTCCGGCCGTCCCTGGATCGGCAACCATTGGTAAATCGACGAACGCCTTTGCCCAATCGGCGGCCTCGTATAGCTGATTCTCGTTGCCGGGCGAGGCGCTGTCGTGGTCGTTGCATTCGAGGCCCGACTGGTTGCTGAGAAGGTCGGTCAGAGTCACTCGCGCCTTGCGGGGATCGGGATTCTCCTAGGCCGGATAGCCCAGTCGCGCGAGTACCGGTTGGCTGGCGCTGAGCAGCCGCCGATCGACGGCGACACCCGCCAGCAGCGAGATCACGCTCTTGGTGAACGAGCGCATCTGGTGCGGCCGCTCCCGGTCGTAGCCATAGAAGTACTCTTCCAGCAACAGGGCGCCCTTCCGATACACGAGAATCGACCGGACATCGCGATAGGAGCCATCGATGACGCCGTTCACGAGGCGTTCCGCCACGCTTCGGGGGAGTGTGCCCGGTCCCGCCTCACCCGTGGGAATGCCATCCGGGCGTTTCGCCGGTGGCGTGTAGCGGTAAGGGATCGTACGTCCGTCAGGCCCCAGTGGACGCGGATCGAGCAAGAGGCGCGTGGCCGCAGGCACGCTCGACGAAAGCCGCGCATACCGGACGCCTTTTTCCATGAACGACGTGATGCGCCCGCCGGTGTCGCGGAGGAACGGGATCCGGTCGCCCACACCATTGGTGAATGTGTCCGTACCGGCCGCGCGAAGGGCGTACTTGCCTTCGCCTATGATCGCGAACAGTCCCTCATGCTTGGCGACTATGAAAAGCGTCAGGCCGTCGCGGTACTCGTAGTGTCCCTCGTATTCGGTTAGGTTCTGCGCCGGCGACTGGGACGCGGCAACCTGCGCAAGAACGAGACTGGCCGGAAAGGCGAGTACAGCCGCGAGTAAGCATCGGCGCATAACAGTTGATACGTCAGGCTGAGGCAAACGTTCCAGTTGTTCGATCACGGCCCGTCGCGCGGCGTTTAGAAAGGGCTCTCGGCGGGTTGCGCTCATTTGCCGTACGCCGGTTGATCGGACACCGCATGGACGTCAGGCCCCGCGCCGATGCTGCCAGACAACTGCGCGCCCAGGCGGCGGCCGGATCCGGGGTCCAATTTCGAACTCCTCCCTCTCCGCATACGGCCCCACTTGAAGCGAGTTTCTGGAGGGAGTAGACTGCGATCAAACCCCGAATGCCGCCGGAGTCCAGCGGTCATCCGGAGCAGGATTCGCTTTGAATCGAGATCTTACGATACAGGGAGTCAGCGCCATGAGATTGACCGCGGTATTATCCAGCGCCTTCGTTCTTCTCCTTTGCGGGTGCGGAGGCGGCGGGCCGCGCCACCAGACGACGGAGAAGTATTTCCTGGTCTGCGCGAATACTAAGATCCCTTACTGGCAGGAGGCGGGAGCCGGCCTGATGCAGGCGGCGAAAGATCTCAAGGTGCAGGCGGAGATGGTGGGGCCGGAGACCTACGACGCGAACGCTGAACGGGATGAATTCAAGCGCGTCGTTGCCAAGAAGCCTGCGGGCATTCTGGTCTCGCCTGGGAATCCGGAGGCAATGAAGCCTGAGATCGACGCTGCGATGGCAGCCGGGATTCCGGTGATTACCATCGACTCCGATGCGCCCCAGAGCCAGCGGTTGTTCTTCGTCGGCACGAACAACTATCAGGCGGGCGTGTTGGGAGGCAAGTACCTGGCCGAGGCGCTGAATGGGAAGGGCAGCGTCGTGTTCTTCACCATCGCCGGCCAGAAGAACCTGGAGGAGCGGCTCAACGGATACCAGGCGGCGCTCGAAGCTTCTCCTGGCATCAAGGTGACGCAGGTGGTCGACATGAAGGGCGACCCACGCGTAGCGTTTGACGCGACGACCGAAATGCTTGATAAGAAGGCCGCGGTGGACGCGTTCGTGTCTCTCGAATCGCTATCGGGCAGCGAGATTGCCGAAGTCCTGCAACGGCAGAAGGTGTCGGGCAAGGTGATTGTGGCGATGGACACGGCGGCGACCACCCTGGAGTGGATCGAAAAGGGCGTGATCGCGGCGACCATCATGCAGAAGCCCTACACAATGGGCTATTACGGGCTGCGGGCGCTCGCCGAAATCGCGTTGGAGAAACCGGCCGGAGCCAGGACTATGAATGCGACCGACCCCAAGGCACCCTATCCGGTTTTCGTTGATACCGGCACAATGCTCGTGGACAAGAGCAACCTGGCTGACGTGAAAAAGTAGGGCGCGCAGGACAACCGCCTCGTGCGGGCAGACCGCACCGCGCGCGGCAATCACCTGACATCCGCCGTGGTTGCGCCGGACGTTCATTTGAAGTAGAACAGTCGCATGGTTTGAACGGAGCGGAGTTGGCTGCGGCGACGCGGCCGCCCCGTTCCGGAAACGGCACACCAGCAATGAAACTCGGACTCAATACACTCCTGTTCACCGCCGGATTCGACGAATCCCATCTCCCGCTGCTCGACAAGGTCAAGCAATGGGGCTTTGACGGCATCGAGATCGCGCGCTTCTCGTTTGACGGCTTCCCTGCCAGGGCGATCGGCCAGAAGGTCCGCGACGCCGGCCTGGAATGCACCTTCTGCTCCGCGCTGACCGGCGACCTGAGCCTGATCAGCGAGGACGCTTCGGTCCGCCGCCGGGCGTCGGATTTCATCCGCCAGGGCGTCGAGACCGCCGCCGAGATCGGCTCGCCGGTCTTCGTCGGACCCTACTGCGCTCCAGTCGGACTGCTGGTCGGCCGCCGCAAAAACGAAGATGAATGGAAGCGGGCCGTGGAAGAACTGCGCGCCCTCGCGCCGCATTTCGAGGCTTGCAAGGTCGCCTTGGCCAACGAACCGCTGAACCGCTTCGAGACGTACTTCCTGAACACCGCCGCCGAGGCGGTGAGGCTGTGCGACGAGGTCGGCAGCCCCTGGCACGGGGTTTTGTTCGACACCTTCCACGCCAACATCGAGGAAAAGAATGGCGGCGACGCCCTGCGCTCGCTGGGCTCGCGGGTGAAGCATATCCACACCTGCGAAAACGACCGCGGCGCGCCGGGCACGGGCAACGTCGGCTGGGCGGACGTCTTCTCCGCCGCCAAAGAGACCGGCTACGACGGCTGGATGGTGATCGAGAGCTTCGGCTCGAACATCCCTGAAATCGCCGCCGCGGCCTGCATCTGGCGCGACGTGGCCGCCTCGCCCGAGGCGCTGGCTACCGAAGGACTGGCGTTTCTGAAGAAGAACACCCAGGCGATCAACTGATCTTCTGGAGTGCGGCCAGCACATCCTCAGTGTGGCCGTTCACCTTCACCTTGCGGAAGATGGAAGCGATGCTGCCATCCGGCGCGATGACGAATGTCGTCCGCTCGACGCCCATGTAGGTCTTTCCGTAGTTCGATTTCTCCACCCAGACGCCGTACTTTTCGGCCACCGAATGGTCTTCATCCGCCAGCAGGGTGAAGGGCAGATTGAACTTCTGCCTGAACTTCGACACCCGGTTGACCGGGTCGGGGCTGGCGCCGAGAACGGTCGCGTCCGCCGCCTCGATGCGCGGCATCTCTTCGCGGAAACTGCAAGCCTCTGTGGTGCATCCTGGCGTGCCCGCTTTCGGGTAGAAGTAGAGGACCACCTTCCTGCCCTTGAGCGACGAAAGCGTCAGTTTCTCGCCCGCGTCGGTGAGCGCCGTGAAGTCGGGCGCCAATGATCCAACCTTCAGTTCAGACATACCTGATTGTATCGATGAGGACGGGACGCAGGAAGTATCGCGGAGTTCGTCAGCGCGGCGGAAACAGTCCGCCGGCCTGGAGAATCGCCTGGCCTTTGGGTCCGGTGAGGAACTCAATGAACCGGCGGGCGGCGGCCTGGTTCTTTGAACCCTTCACGACGCCGCCGCTCTGGCGGATCGGTTTGTGGCCGGAGTCGGGCAGAAGGATGCCGCCTTTGTCGTGGAGCAGGGTCCAGGAAGTGATGACCGCGTCGGCGTTGCCGGTCCTGGCAAATTCGAAGGCTTGGCGAACATTCTCGGCCAGAACCAGCTTCGCCTGGAGTTGACCAAACGAGCTCTCCTGCCTCAGCATCTCGTCGGCGGCCATGCCATAGGGGGCGTGCTTCGGATTGGCGATGGCGACCGACCTGAGGGCGTATAAGTCGCTTATCGTCTTCACCTTGCCATTGGCTGACCAGAGTCCGAGCCGGCCGGTGGCGTAGTTCTTCACCGTCAATGCGTCAAGGTCGCCAGACGCCGTCAATTCCCGGACAAACCCTTCATTTGCAGATAGATACGCGTCGAACGGCGCTCCGTTGGCGATCTGCCGGGCCAGCATGCCACTCGATCCCAGGCTAAACCGGACCCGAAGGCCAGTGTCCTTGAGGAAGACCTCCGTGAGCTTTTTCTCCAAAGGTGCCAGATCGGCTGCGGCAGCGATGATAAGTTCTTGCGCTTGAACAGCTTGGACGACAAGAAAGAGGATGGGAAGAAGGCGTCGCATGAGAATAGTTGACAGGAGAACGCTAATATTTAATACTAAGAGCAGGCGCATCTTTTGCAGCATGAATGCTGTGACGCCGCAATCTCTGGAACGAAGAAAAGGAAGCTGTCGAAAATGAGCAAGATCATCGGTATCGACCTTGGCACCACAAACTCAGTTGTAGCCGTCATGGAGGGTGGCCAGCCAGTCGTCATCCCCAACCAGGAGGGCGGCCGGACCACGCCGTCGGTTGTCGGCTTCGCCAAGTCTGGCGACCGTCTGGTGGGTCAGGTCGCCAAGCGCCAGGCCGTCACCAACCCCGAGCATACCATCTACTCGGCGAAGCGCTTCATGGGTCGCCGGTTCGACGAAGTCTCGGAAGAGACCAAGCTGGTTCCTTATCACATCGTCCGCGGCGATGCCGGCGATGCCCGCGTCGACAACAACGGCACAAAGATCGCCCCGCCCGAGATCTCGGCGATGATCCTCGGTAAGCTGAAGGAAGCGGCCGAGGCTTACCTGGGCGAGACGGTGACCAAGGCCGTCATCACGGTCCCGGCGTATTTCAACGATGCCCAGCGCCAGGCCACCAAGGACGCCGGACAGATCGCCGGCCTTGAAGTGCTGCGCATCATCAACGAGCCGACAGCTGCCGCCCTGGCCTATGGCCTGGACAAGAAAAAGGAAGAGCGGATCGCGGTCTACGACTTCGGCGGCGGCACGTTCGACATTTCGATTCTCGAAGTGGGCGACGGCGTCGTTGAGGTGAAGTCGACCAATGGCGACACCCACCTGGGCGGCGACAACATTGACCAGCGCCTGGTGGACTGGCTGATCGGCGAGTTCAAGAAGGAAGAGGGAGTTGACCTCTCCAAAGACCGCATGGCCCTGCAGCGCCTCCGCGAGGCAGCCGAAAAGGCCAAGATCGAACTCAGCTCGGCGATGGAGACCGAGATCAATCTGCCGTTCATCTACGGCGACCCGCAGACCGGCCCGAAGCACTTGGTGAAGTCGCTCACCCGCGCCCGGTTTGAGCAGATGATCGAGGACATCCTGCAGCGCTCAGTGACGCCCTGCAAGCAGGCCATGACCGACGCCGGCATGACCCCGTCGCAGATCGACGAGGTGGTGCTGGTGGGCGGCTCGACGCGTATCCCGCGCGTCCACGCCATCGTCAAGGAGCTTTTCGGCAAGGAGCCGAACAAGACGGTGAACCCGGATGAGGTGGTCGCCGTCGGCGCGGCTGTCCAGGGCGGTGTCCTGGGCGGCGAAGTCAAGGACGTGCTGCTGCTCGACGTCACCCCGCTCTCGCTGGGTATCGAGACCCTGGGCGGCGTGTTCACCAAGCTGATCGAGCGCAACACGACGATCCCCACCCGCAAGTCGGAGGTCTTCTCGACGGCCGCCGATTCCCAGACCTCGGTCGAGATCAAGGTCTATCAGGGCGAGCGCTCGATGGCGCACGACAACCGGTTGCTGGGCGTCTTCCAGCTTGTCGGCATCCCGCCGGCCCCGCGCGGCGTGCCGCAGATCGAGGTCACCTTCGATATCGACGCCAACGGCATCCTGCATGTCATGGCCAAGGACCGCGCCACCGGCAACGAACAGAAGATCACCATCACCAGCTCTTCCGGTCTGTCCAAGGAGGAAGTGGACAAGATGGCCCGCGACGCCGATTCGCACAAGGCCGACGACGAACGCAAGCGCGAGGAAGTCGAGGTCCGCAACCACCTGGACACGGCCGTCTACAGCGCCGAAAAGACCCTGAAAGACCATCGGGATAAGGTCTCGGCCGAAGATGCCAAGGCCGTCGAAACGGCCATCGAAGAGGCCCGCAAGGCCATGGGCGAGGGCAATCTCGAGAAGATGAAGGCCGCCCAGGAGCAGCTCTTGCAGTCGTCCCACAAACTGGCCGAGGCAATGTATGCGGCCGCTTCCAAGCAGCCTCCGCCCCAGGATGCGCAAGGCGGCGATACTGCCGGCGCATCGCAGGAGCCGAAGAAGGACGAAGTGGTGGACGCCGAGTTCGTCGACGTCGACGAGAACAAGAAGTAAGCCTCGGCATCCGGGTGAGCAATGCCCTCGACGAAGGACTATTACAAGACTCTCGGGATTAAGCGGGACGCCTCAGTGGATGACATCCGCAAGGCGTACCGCAGGCTCGCCCGGAAATACCACCCCGACCTGAACCCAGGCGACAAAGCCGCCGAGGAGCGCTTCAAGGAGATCCAGGAAGCCAACGACATCCTGGGCGACTCGAAAAAGCGCAAGATGTACGACCAGTTCGGCTTCTACTCCGAACAGGGTTTCCCTGGCGCTGGCGCGCCGGGCTCTCAGGGCGGTTTCGGCTTCGGCGGATTCGACTTCACTGACGCCTTTAGCGGAGCCGCAGGTGCTGCTGGCGGAGCCCGCGGCGGGTTCCCGGGAGCGGGCGCCGGGGCAGGAGCGGGCTCGTTCAGCGACCTGTTCAGCCAGTTCTTCGGCCGTGGTGCGGGCCAGAGTGAGGCCCCATCGGCGCCGGAAAAAGGCACCGATCTTGAATACGCCCTGTCGATCGATTTCTGGCAATCAATCCAGGGCGCCCAGGTTCGCATTAAGATAGGCCGGCTGGAGGGCTGCGGCCGTTGCCGCGGGACCGGTTCGTCGGGCGGCGGCTCGCAGACCTGCCCTGCGTGCAAGGGCAGCGGGAACGTCAGCCAGATGGCCGGCGCCATGCGGTTTTCGCTCACCTGCCAGCGCTGCGGCGGTACCGGCCGGCTGCGGAACGCATGTCCTGAATGCCGTGGCGAAGGCAGACAGGCAAGCGAAGAGAGTGTTGAAGTGAGGATTCCGGCCGGCGCGAACGACGGTTCGCGGCTCAGGGTCGGCGGCAAGGGCAACGCCGGCACGATGGGCGCGCCTTCGGGCGACCTGTTCATCACGCTGCGCGTCCAGCCGCATCCGGTTTTCCGGCGCGACGGCGACGACGTCCATATCCACATCCCCGTCTCGGTTTCCGAGGCCGGGCTCGGTGCGCGTGTCGAGGTGCCTACCGTCGACGGCAAGGCGCTGCTGAAGATCCCGCAGGGGACGCAGAACGGCCAGAAATTCCGCCTCAGGGAAAAGGGCGTACTGAACTCGCGCAAGGGGATCCGGGGCGACCAGATTGTCGAGATCGGCATCCAGTCGCCGGACATCCGCGACGAGCGGACCCGCGAACTGCTGAAGGAACTGGCCCTCGTGGACGTCAAGGACCCGAGGGCCGAACTTTGGGACAAGGTCCAGGCGAAAGGATAGACCGGCGTGGCGAGATCAAAGGCGAAGGCAGGTTACATGATCTCGGCGGTCGCCGAGAAGTATCAGATCCACCCGCAAACGCTTCGGATGTACGAGCGCGAGGGCCTGCTGCTGCCGTCGCGCAGTGAAGGCAATACGCGCCTGTACACCGACGAGGATCTCCAACGGCTGGAAGTGATCCTCGAACTGACGCGGGAGTTAGGGGTAAACCTGGCGGGCGTTGAGATCATCCTCAACATGCGTGAGAAAATGGCGGCGATGCAGTTGCAGATCGAGGAGTTCGTGAAACAACTCAACGTCGAACTGCGGCGCAGCCTGGCCCATGCCGTACCTGAACCCACCCATGCGCTCATGCGCGTATCGCGGCCTCTGGATCCGGTGGAGGGACCGCGGCGAAAGAAGTCGTAGCCTGCCGGCTTCGGTCCTTCTGCATCTCGCCCCAGCGTATTCTGTCCCACGAAGAGCCTCCGCCCGCCCGCCTGTATCCAGTACCATGGAGTCAGTCTCCCCGAGACCGCCTGCCCGGACGTTTGACTCTGTTTGTCCGTAATGCTATACCAAAGCCTAAGGAATGTCCGGACGCCCGAAACCCAACAGAGGGGCTCCCGGTAACCCTATTCCTGTCCAATAGAGGAAGTCGAAGATGGATTCTTACAACAACATCCCGGTGCCCGCTGACGGCGCCCCCATTAGCGTCGACAACGGCTCGTGGTCGATCCCCGATAACCCCATCATCCCCTTCATCGAAGGCGATGGCATCGGCCGCGACATCTGGAAAGCCTCCAAACGCGTCTTCGACGCCGCCGTCGAAAAGGCCTATTCCGGCTCCCGCCGCGTCGCCTGGTTTGAAGTCCTCGCCGGCGAAAAGGCCTTCGAAACCGTCCAATCCTGGCTCCCTCAGGACACCCTCGACGCCATCACCCGCTTCCACATCGCCATCAAAGGCCCCCTCACCACCCCCGTCGGCGGCGGCATCCGCTCGCTCAACGTCTCCCTCCGCCAGATCCTCGACCTCTACGTCTGCCAGCGCCCGGTCAAGTACTACACCGGCGTCCCCTCGCCCATGAAGCGGCCCGATAAGCTCGACGTCGTCATCTTCCGCGAGAACACCGAAGACGTCTACGCCGGCATCGAATACCGTGAAGGCACCCCTGAAGCCGCGAAGGTCATCGAATTCCTGACCAAGGAAATGGGCGCAAAAATCCGCCTCGACTCCGGCATCGGCATCAAGCCCATGTCCGTCACCGGCTCCAAACGCCTCATCCGCCAGGCCATCAAGTTCGCCCTCGCCAACGGCCGCAAGTCGGTCACCCTGGTCCACAAGGGCAACATCATGAAGTTCACCGAAGGCGCCTTCCGCGACTGGGGCTATGAACTCGTCAAGGAAGAGTTCGCCGACACCTGCATCGCCGAATCCGATGTCCAGGGCGACGTCCCCGCCGGCAAGCTCCTGGTCAAGGACCGCATCGCCGACTCCATCTTCCAGCAGGTCCTGCTCCGCCCCGCCGAGTACGACGTCCTGGCCACCCCCAACCTCAACGGCGACTATCTCTCCGACGCCTGCGCCGCCCAAGTCGGCGGACTCGGCATGGCCCCCGGCGCCAACATCGGCGACGCCCACGCCATCTTCGAAGCCACCCACGGCACCGCCCCCAAATACGCCGACCTCGACGTCATCAACCCCTCCAGCGTCATGCTCTCCGGCATCATGATGTTCGAATTCATGAACTGGAAGGAAGCCGCCGCCCTCATCGAAAAAGGCATCACCGGAGCCATCGCCCAGAAGAAAGTCACCTACGACCTCCACCGCCAAATGGAAGGCGCCACCAAGGTCAAAACCTCCGAATTCGCCACCGCCATCATCGAAAACATGGCGTAAGCACTACCCCATCC
>JACZJQ010000179.1 GCA_014860455.1 Bryobacteraceae bacterium
CGGCGGGCTTGGGCGCCGGCGCAGGCACCGCCGCCCAAGCCCGCCGAAGCGCCACCGGCCGCTCCGTCGCCGGCAGAAGGGTCACTCAAACAGCGCCTGGCGTCGATGCTGCACAGCCAGAAGAAGGCCTTCACGGCTGATGCGGTGGAGCACGCCGAAGTGATCGAGATTGGCGGCACGGTTGAATTCCTGGTCCCGCGCCAGCACATGCTTTCGTTGCGCGGGCCCGAAGTGGCGCAGTGCCTGGAAGCGCTGTTGGGCCGCCCCGCGAAAACAAAGATCACCATCAGCGAAGGCGTCACCCCGGCGCCCGCGGCTGAGGCCGCCGAATCCAGGCCGCAGGGCAGCGACGAGGCGCTCAAGCGCGCCCTCGATCATCCGGAAGTCCAGAAAGCCCAGGAGTTGTTTCCTGGCTCGGCGGTGCGCAGCGTCAGAGATCTGAAGGAGTAAACTGAAGCGATGAAATTACCCGGCGGAGCCAATATCCAAACGATGATGAAGCAGGCGCAGCAGATGCAGCAGCGTCTACAGGAAGAGATCGCCGCCATCCGCGTGGAAGCCTCGGCGGGAGGCGGCATGGTCTCGGTGAAGATGGACGGGCAGAAGAAATGCCTGGGCGTCACCATCGATCCCGAAGCCGCCGGCGATGCCGAGATGCTGCAGGACATGGTGATGGCCGCCTTCAATGAAGCCGTGCGCAAGGTCGAGGAAGAGACGCAGAAAAAGACCGCCGGCATGCTCGGCGGCATGGGCCTGCCGCCCGGAATGTTCTAAAGCCTCGCAATGGCGGATTTCGCAGAACCCCTGGCCCGGCTGATCGCCGAAGTGAAGCGCCTGCCCGGCGTCGGGCAGAAATCGGCGCAGCGCATCGCTTTCTACATCCTGCGCGCCCGGCGCGAGGATGCCGAACGGCTGGCCGCGGCCATCATCGACGTCAAGGACAACCTCGGGCTCTGCATCGAATGCAATAACATCAGCGACGCTGAACTCTGCCCGTTCTGCCGCAACCCGCACCGCGACCGCACAAAGATCTGCATTGTCGAGGAACCGCTCAACATCCTGCCGATCGAAACCACGCGCACTTTCGAAGGGCTTTACCACGTGCTGCATGGCTCCATCAGCCCGTTGAAGGGCATCGGGCCGGAGCAGTTGCGCATCAAGGAACTGCTGGCTCGCCTGGGCTTGGGGGGCGTTCAGGAGATCATCCTGGCGACCAATCCGACGGTCGAAGGTGAAGCCACGGCGGTCTATCTGGCGCGCCTGCTGAAGCCGCTGGGCGTCAAAGTGACGCGCATTGCCATGGGCATTCCGGTGGGTTCAGACCTTGAGTTCGCCGACGAGGTGACGATGTCGAAATCCCTGGAAAACCGCCGCGAGATGTAGGCTGCGTCTACAGCCCGCGCATGAGGTCGTAGCCGTGGTCGGGGATGTGCGACCAGAGAATCTCGCTGCCGTGGCCGTTCTTTTTGAAGATGCCCTGCATCAGTTCGCAGACCTCTTCATGGCCGCGTTCATAGAACACGAGCACGCTCGGGCCGGCGCCCGATAGCGCACAACCGAGCAGTCCCTCGGCGCGCAGCTCCAGCATCTCGCTCAAGCCCGGCACCAGGGGCGCGCGGTAGGGCTGGTGCAACCGGTCCATCAGGCCTTCATGGAAGGCATCGGTGGTCTGCGTCAGCATGGCCGCGATCAACAGCGCTGAACGCTGGATGTTGAACACGGCGTCGGCGCGCGAATATGTCGTCGGCAGGACGGCGCGCGCCTCCGATGTGGGCAGGATGAAGTCCGGCACGATTACGGCCACGCCGTAGCGCGCCGGCAACTGCATCCGCACGGCGCGCGTGATGCCTTCGGAATCGATCGCCGAGGCGACGATCGAGCCCAGCACGGCCGCGGCGACGTTATCCGGATGGCCCTCGATGCGGGCGGCCTCGTCCAGAATTCTGTGGCGGTCCCAAGCCAGGCCCAGCGCCTCGTCGGCGATCACCACGCCGGCGACGAGAGCGGCAGCCGACGACCCCAGGCCCTTGCCGATCGGGATGTCGTTGTTGACCTCCAACTCGATGAACGGCATAGGCCGTCCGGCATGTTGGGCCACTTCGAATGCCGTCTGCCAGATCAGGTTGTCCTCGCCCGGCGAGATCATCTGCGCATCGCGCCCCTTGGGGTGGATGATCAATCGCTCGGCCGGGCGGAAGCGGCATTCAAGATAAATGCTGAGTGCCATGCCCAGGGCGTCGAACCCTGGGCCGAGGTTGGCGCTGGTGGCCGGGATGCGGACTTCGGTCCAACTCATGCGGACATCTTGACCGGACGCCCTGTTCGGCAACTCTCATAGACGCCCAGGACAATCTCAAGCGCCTTGTAGCCCTCCTCGCCTGAAACCAGCGGCGCAACGCCCTTCTTGCAGGCATCGCCGAAATCGGTGAACTGGCGCTCGAACGGCGTGAGCGGAATTGCCATTGGGTCGCTTGAGCCACTCATGACTTCCTTTTCGACCGGGGCCGGGTCGCCGGCGTCGTCGATCACGTCCCAGGTGGTCAGCTTGTCGCCGGTGAAGATGCAGGTTCCCTTGGTGCCGTGGATCTCAATACGCTCGGAATAACCAGGCCAAAACGCTGTGGAGGACTGCAACACGCCCGTCGCGCCGGACTTGTACTTCATCAGCACGCTGATCACGTCCTCCGACTCGATCTTGTGGCGCGCGGCTAGCTGCCAGTAGCCGAACAGTTCATCGACGCCGCCGATCAGATAGCTGAGCACGTCCACCTGGTGCACGGCCTGATTGATCAGCGCGCCACCGCCCTCGACGGCCCAACTGCCCTTGATCGGCCTCGAGTAATACTCTTCCGATCGCCACCACTTCACGTAAGCGTCGGCCTGCAGGATTTTGCCCAGGCGGCCTTCGGCGATCGCCTTTTTGACGAAGACCGTCGAATCGTCAAAGCGGTGCTGGCTGACCACGCCCAAAACGACGCCGGCCTGTTTGCAGACGTCGATCATCTTGCGCGCGGTTTCGAGGTTGGTCGACATCGGCTTCTGCACCTGGATGTGCTTGCCGTGCGCGGCGGCGATCTCGATCGGCTGCAGGCGGAAGTCGGGGAAGGTGCAGACGTCTATGTAGTCGATGCCGGGGTGCTTGCAGAGATCCTCGTAGGTGGGGACAAACACGCCGCCATACTGTTCGGCGAATTTCCGGCCCGCGGCTTCGTTGATGTCGGTGCACGCGGCCAGCGTGAAGCCGATATTTTTGTAGGCGAGGGCGTGCTTGTGGGAAATCGCGCCAGTGCCGATCATGCCAACTCTCATGGTGGAACCTCCTGCGGGATGAAACTGATAGGGTATCAAACGCGGAGGTTCAGGGCCTGAAGTCCGCCGCGGCCAGTGATATGCTGTCGGTGCACAAGGAGCAGATTCCATGAGTGACTTCACCCGCCGTTCATTGATCGCTTCCGGCGCGGCCTCGCTGGCCGCGGCAAACACGTCGCTCGCGCGCCTGGCCGCGGGCGCCGGCAAGACGGGTATCCAACTCGCCCACATCATGGCGGCGGGCCGCCCGGAGTCCTGGAAGCTGTGGAAGCAACTCGGCGTCGACCATGCCATCACCGGCGTTTCCGGCACCCTGGGCCGGATCGAACGTTCGCAATACGGCGAGGCGCTGGCCAAGGTGAAGGCCGAATTCAACGCCGCGGGTATCGAAGTGTCGGGCGTTGAAAGCCATCCTGTTCCGGCCGAGAAGATCAAACTCGGCGTTGCCGGTCGCGACGAAGAGATCGAGAACTACATCGCGGCCATCAAAGCGCTGGCCGAGGCCGGTATCCCGATGGTCTGCTACAACTGGATGGCCGGTCTGGGCTGGTACCGCACCAATACGAAGGTGGAGGAACGCGGCGGCGCGCTCACCAGTGAATTCAGCCTGGAAGCCGCCGAGGCCCAGGGCCCGACGCAGTGGGGCACGATCAGCGAAGAGAAGGTGTGGGACAACATGGTCTACTTCCAGAAGGCCGTGATCCCGGTGGCGGAGAAGGTGGGCATCAAGATGGCGCTGCATCCCGACGACCCGCCGCTGTCGCCGCTGCGCGGCATCGGGCGCATCCTGACCTCGGCGAAGAACTTCGAAAAGGTGATGCAGATCGTGCCCAGCCCGGTGAACGGCGTCACCTACTGCCAGGCGAACTTCATCGCCATGGGCGAGAACGTCTACACGCTGGCCGAAAAGTGGTGCAAGCAGAACAAGGTCTTCTTCGTGCACTACCGCGACATCCAGGGCAATGCCCGGCGGCTGCGCGAGACCTTCCACGACAACGGCCCCACCGACATGGCGCGCCTGATGAAGATCTACCACGACTCCGGCTTCAACGGACCCATGCGGCCGGACCACGCGCCCGTGCTGGCCGGCGAATCCAACGACCGGCCAGGCTATATGGTGCAGGGCAATATCTTCGCCTTCGGCTACATGCGCGGCATCCTGGACATGATCCAGTCGCCCAGAACATAACCTCTCTTCGGGTCCGGGAATCTTATATGATTCCTGCATGCTGAGAAGGAGTTTCCTCGCCACCGCAGCCGCGGCGCCCGCCTTCGCCATCGATCCGCCGGCGCAGACCGATATCCCGCGCTGGCGCGGCTTCAACCTGCTTGACTATTTCCAGGCCCTGCCGCGCGAGGGCGGACGTCCGAAGCCGACGCCCGAGGATCTGTTCAAGTGGGTCCGCGACTGGGGTTTTAATTTCGTACGCGTCCCGATGGACTACTGGCTGTGGATCGATTCAGACTGGATGACCACCCGCAAACTCCAGCCCGAGGACACGTTCAAAATCAAAGACACCGCCTTTGAACCCATCGACCGACTCGTCGAACTCGCCCGCAGGTACTCGCTGCACATCTCGCTCAACCTGCACCGGGCGCCCGGCTATTGCATCAACAACCCCGAGCGCGAACCGTTCCTGCTGTGGTCGGACAACCGCGCCGAGGAGGCTTTCTCGCTTCACTGGTACACCATCGCCAAGCGCTACAAATCGGTGTCTAACTTTGAGCTGTCGCTGAATCTGCTCAACGAAGCGCCCGCGCCCAAAGAGGGCTACATGTCGCGCGAGGACTACCGCCGCGTGATGACCCGCGCGCTGAACGCAATCCGGTCGGTGACGCCAACGCGAACGGTGATCATCGACGGCCTGTCGGTCGGCAATCAGGTGGTGGACGAGATGATCGACACCGGCGTCGCGCAATCGGTACACGCTTACTTCCCCGGCCAGATCTCGCATTACCGTGCAGCCTGGGTGGACCGCAAATTGGACTTCCCTGACCCATCCTGGCCCCTGATGAACGCCGACGGCACGCCGCGCATCTCGCGCAAGACTCTGGAAGACCGCTACGCGCCCTGGGCAGATCTGGCGCGAAAGGGCATCGGCGTGCACTGCGGCGAGGCCGGTTGCTACAACAAAACGCCGCCCGCCATCATGCTGGCCTGGATGAACGATGTGCTCGACATCCTGTCGGGCTACAACATCGGCTATGCGATGTGGAACCTGAACGGGCCGTTCGGGATTCTGGATACCGGACGCACCGATGTCGCACTGGAAAACTGGCACGGCCGGACGCTCGACCGCAAGCTCCTGGAACTAATGCAGAAATACTAAATCGTCGACATCGGCGCACGCGTTGGCAGACCTTTTCCTAGGCCTGTCCCGTCAGCCATTTGACCTCTCCGCGCCCGGCAAGCTAAACTGAGATGGTTGGCGGTTCCTCACCGTCACCCTTGAGCGTCCCCATCGTCTAGCCCGGCCTAGGACACCGCCCTTTCACGGCGATAACGGGGGTTCGAATCCCCCTGGGGACGCCATTTCTACGTCCGAATCCCACCTAGCTAACGGCTCTACACCGACACCGAACAATCGAGGCTCCAGTGCGTGAGTTGGTGAGGTTATCCTGGCTTGATCTTCCGTCTGAATGACTTGCATGCTGTTGGTTCTCTTGGCATGAGGTGTGCCGGGAGAGGTGTATCCGAAGGCCGGCTAACGCAGGTCCGGGCCGAGGCGGTAGGTACGGCCGGCTTGCGCCTGGATCTCGATTTCCTTGCCGGCGTAGCGGATCTTGAGCGGCTTGGACTCGGCGGCGCGGATGGTGGCGGAGACGAGTTTGTTGTCGCGCCAGGAGATGCCGACGGTGAAGCCGCCGCGGGCCGTGAGTCCGCGGACGCTGCCGGTGCGGAAGGTTTTGGGCAGGGCGGGGAGCAGGTGGATGTAGCCGGCCTGGCCGCGCTGGACGGGGGTGAGCGAGGTGGGCGTTGCGTAGGGGTCGTGCGACTGGACGAGCATTTCGGCGATGCCGGCGGCGGCGCCGAAATTGCCGTCGATCTGGAAGGGCGGATGGGCGTCGAACATGTTCACATAGAGGCCCGAGCGGGGTCTGGAGCCGGCGATCGCAGGGCGGATGAGGTTGCGCAGGATGAGGTAGGCGTGGTCGCCGTCAAGCAAACGGGCCCAGAGGTTGATCTTCCAGCCCATGGACCAGCCGGTGGCTTCGTCGCCACGGAATTCGAGGGATTTCTTCACGCCGGCGAACAGGTCGGGCGTGCCGTATGGGGTGATTTCGGAGCCAGGGTGGAGTCCGAACATGTGGGAGACGTGACGGTGGGTGTTTTTGGGATCGTCAACGTCTTCAAGCCACTCCTGGAGCTGGCCGAGGCGGCCAATTTGATTGGGCGCGATGCGGGGGCGGAGATCGCTGAGACGGGCGCGGAGATCGGGGTCGGTGTTGAGGATTTCGGAGGCGGCGATGACGTTGCCGAAGAGGTTGCGGATGATCTGGTGGTCCATGGTGGGGCCCATGACGAGTCCGCCTTGTTCGGGGGAGTTGCTGGGTCCGGAGATGAGCCATTTCCGTTTGGGGTCGGGGATCAGGTATTCGGTGAAGAAGAGGGCGGAGCCGCGCATCAGGGGGTAGGCGGTGTCGCGGAGGAAGGCGCGGTCGCCGGTGACGAGGTAGTGCTCCCAGGCGTGTTGGGCGAGCCAGGCGCCGCCGGTGGGCCAGATGCCGTGGTTGGATGCGTTGATGGGGGCGGTGCCGCGCCAGAGGTCGAAGTTATGGTGGAGGACCCAGCCGGGGGCGGCATAGTGTTCGCGGGCGGTGACCTCGCCGGACTGGGCGACTTCCTTGAGGGCATCGAAGAGGGGGAGCTGGCACTGGGCGAGGTTGGTGGACCAGGATGGCCAGTAGTTCATTTCGGTGTTGATGTTGACGGTGTATTTGCTGTCCCAGGAGGGCGTGTTGGAGTCGTTCCAGACGCCCTGAAGGTTGGCGGGCTGACTGCCGGGGCGGGAGGAACCGATGAGCAGATAGCGGCCGTATTGGAAGAGCAGGGCGACCAGGGCGGGGTCGTTGCCGGTGGAGAAACGCTCGATGCGCTCGTCGGTGGACAGCGCGGCGGCGGGCGAGGAGCCGAGGTCGATGGCGACGCTGCGGAACAGGCGGCGGTGATCGGCGAGGTGTTCGTTTCGCAGGCGGCGGAAGGACTTCTTTATGAGGGCGTCGAGGGTGTCACGAGTGCGCTGTCGGGGGTTGGCTGTGACGTCGCGGAAGTTGACGAAGTTGGTGGCGGTGGAGAGCAGGAGTGTGACTGAATTGGCGGCGGCGACCGAGAGTTGGCCGTTGTGGTCGGTCATGCCGCCACCGCTGAGGATGATGCGGAGGCGGGCTTCGAAGCGGATGGAGGAATTGGCGGGCGAACCGGTGAGGACGAGTTCGTCGCCGGCGGCGGAGGTCTTCGTGTCCGCATGGGTGGACTTCATGGTGACGGTGAAGGAAAGCCGCTTCGATTTCGACGCCGTTAGGCGGATGGCGATGACGCGGGCGGGGTAGGAAGCGAAGACTTCGCGGGTGTAAGTGACGCCATCGACGGTGAAGCGGGTGAGGGCGGCGCCGGTGTCGAGGTTGAGAGAGCGGCGGTAGGCGGAGGGCTTGGCGTTGGCCGGCAGGCCTCCGAAATCGATCTGGATGTCGCCGAAGGACTGGTAGGCGTGCTGGCGGACAGGTATGCTCATGAACTCGCGCATGGCGAGGGCTTCGGCTTCTTTCTGGCGGCCGGCGAAGAGGAGTTCGCGGAGCTGGGCGAGGTGTTTCGATGCGCCTTTGTGGGCGTAGTCGTGGGGGCGGCCGGTCCAGACGGTGGCCTCGTTGAACTGAATGCGTTCGGAGCGGACGCCGCCGAAGACCATGGCTCCCATCTGTCCGTTGCCGACGGGCAGGGCTTCGTTCCAATTCGCCGCGGGGCGGTTGTACCAAAGCTCGGGCGTGGCGGGAGGAGCGGCGCAGACGAGAGTTGGGACGAACAGGGCGATGGCGAGAGCGGATCGAATGGTCATGGTCAACAAAATCATGACATGGAACAGCCGGATGATGGGTGGAGGCGGGCTTCGATAAGATCGTGTGATGCGATTAGCCGGAGTTGTATTGGCCCTGATGTGCGCCGCGCAGGCGGCGGAAAACTATGTGGACCTGGTGAATCCGTTTGTGGATACGCACAAGTCGAGGTGGTTCTTCTTCGCGTCGGCGGGCCGGCCGTTCGGGATGGTGAAGCTGAGCCCGGACACGCAGATGTACGGGACGTGGGATTCGGGCTACCTCTACAACGAGAAGCACATCCGGGCGTTTTCGCATATCCACGACTGGCAGGTGGCGGGCGTGCCGGTGATGCCGGCGACGGGCGCGATGCGGGGGCATGAAGGGTTTGAGGCGACCAAGTCGGCGTTTTCGCACGACAAGGAGATCGCCAAGCCGGGCTATCACAAGGTGGTGCTGGAGGATTACGGGATTACGGCGGAACTGACGTCGACCAAACGGGTGGGCTTTCACCGGTACCGGTTCCCGGCGGCCAAACAGGCGCATATCTACTTCGATGCCGGCGCGCGGATCGCGCACGGGCCGATCACGGACAGCGCGGTAAGGCGGGTGTCGGACCGGGAGTTGGCGGGCATGGCGGTGATGGCGCCGACCAACCGGCGGAAGAAGCCGTTGACAGTCTATTTCGTGGCTCAGATGAGCCGTCCGTTCGTGCGGTTTGGCGGGTGGAGGGCGTTGCCGGGCGAGGAGACCAAGGAGAATCCGAAGCGGGAGGTGACTCGGGGCGAGATTGGCGAGGTGAAGGGAAGGGAATCGGGGGCGTTCGTTTCGTTCACGTTCGACAGGCCGGAGACGGTGCTGATGAAGGTGGCGATCAGCTATGTGAGCGAAGAGCAGGCGCGGGTGAATTTGAAGGCGGAGCTGGCGCATTGGGATTTCGACCGGGTTGTGAAAGAGTCCTACGCGGAGTGGAACGACTATCTGGGGCGGATCGATGTGCAGGGCGGGACGCGGGAGCAGCGGGTGAAACTGTATACCGATTTATGGCACTCGCTGCTGGGGCGGGGGATTTATAGCGACGCGAACGGGAAGTATACGGACAACACGGGCGCGGCGCCGCGGGTGAGGCAAGTTCCGTTGGACAGCGCGGGCCGGCCGGTGCGGGATACATATAACTCGGATTCGTTTTGGGGGTCGCACTGGACGCTGAACGTGCTGTGGCCTATGGCATGGCCGAAGGTGATGAACGACCAGGCGGCTTCGTTGATCGATTACTACAGCAACGGCGGGATGATCGCGCGAGGCCCGAGCGGGGGCAACTACACATTCGTGATGATCGGCGATCAGGCTGTGCCGGTGATCGCGGCGGCGTATTTCAAGGGGATCCGGAATTTCGATTTGAAGGCGGCTTATGAGGGGTCGAAGAAGAACGCGTTTGTGGGCGGGATCCGGGACCATGCGGGG